>NZ_JBIAEC010000001.1:0-113257 GCF_042868225.1 Streptomyces sp. NPDC007856
GCGAGGAGGTCGTGCCCGTGCTGCGCAAGGAGTTCGCGAACGGTCGGCCCGCGGACGTGCCGGAGGCGCCGACCCACCGGTCCCTGCTGGCAGCGAAGGAGGCGAGCGCCGTATGAAGCTGGTGATCGTGTCCGCGGGACTGAGCGTCCCCTCCTCCACCCGGCTGCTGGGCGACCGGCTGGCCGCCGCGGTGGCGCGGCGGGCGGAGGCGGACGTGGAGGTGATCGAGCTGCGGGACCTCGCCGTCGAGATCGCGCACAACTTCACCAACGGGTTCGCCGGGAAGGCGCTCGCCGCCGCGCAGGACGCGGTGGCGAGCGCCGACGGGCTGATCGTCGTCACACCGGTGTTCTCGGCGTCGTACAGCGGGTTGTTCAAGTCGTTCTTCGACGTGCTGGAGAAGGATGCCCTGGTGGGCAAGCCGGTGCTGCTCGCGGCCACCGGCGGCACGGCCCGGCACTCGCTGGTGCTGGAACACGCCCTGCGGCCGCTGTTCGCCTATCTGCGGGCCGTGATCGTCCCCACGGCGGTGTACGCGGCGTCGGAGGACTGGGGCGAGGAAGGGCTCGCCGGGCGGATCGAGCGGGCGGCGGGGGAACTGGCCGCACTGATGTCGGGGCTGGGGGCGGGCGGAGCCGGGCAGCAGGCCGAGCCGCAGGTCGTGCCGTTCGAGGAACAGCTCGCCCGGCTCGGCGCCTAGCCCGGGCGCTCAGGCAAGGTGAAAAGACGGTAGGGCGGCGGGCCGGGTTGCCCGTCCGACGGTGAGAGGGGGGTAAAAAGGGTGATCGTAGGTCCGCTCGCCTCGACCGAACCGCTGCGGGCCTTGGCAAACTGGGTGCGTGCCCCAGACTGTGCTGCTCGCTGAAGACGACCGTGCCATCCGTCATGCCCTGGAGCGTGCCCTGACCCTGGAGGGGTACGAGGTGACGGCGGTGGCCGACGGCGTCGAGGCGCTGGCACAGGCCCACAAGACGCCGCCGGACGTCCTCCTGCTCGACGTGATGATGCCCGGGATCGACGGCCTCCAGGTCTGCCGGGTGCTGCGCGCCGAGGGCGACCGCACCCCGATCCTCATGCTCACCGCCCTCGTGGAGACCGCCGACCGGATCGCGGGCCTGGACGCCGGCGCCGACGACTACGTCGTCAAGCCGTTCGACGTCGAGGAGGTCTTCGCGCGGCTGCGCGCCCTGCTCCGCCGCACCAGCCCGGTGCCCGCCGGCAGCGGCGCCACCGGCGGCGACAACGGCGGCCGGGACGTCCAGATCTCCGACCGGCAGGTCGAGGCCGCCGGCATCCGCATGGATCTGCAGGCCCGCCGGGCCTGGCGCGGCCAGCGCGAGCTGGAGCTGACCCGAACCGAGTTCGAGCTGCTGGAACTGCTCGTGCGCAACGCGGGCATCGTGCTCGATCACTCCACGATCTACGACCGCATCTGGGGCTACGACTTCGGGCCCGGCTCGAAGAACCTCGCCGTCTACGTCGGCTACCTGCGCCGCAAGCTCGACGAGCCCGGCGCCCCGCAGCTCATCCACACCGTGCGGGGCGTGGGTTACGTGCTCCGGGAGGACTAGGTGGGCCGCCTGCGGCGGCTGCTGGCCCCCGGCCGGCCCAAGCTGGTCTCCCTGCGCACCACCTTCGCCGTCTCCTTCGCGGCCGTCACCGCCGCCGTCACGATCCTCGTCGGCATCCTGTCGTACGGCAGCGCCGCACGGCTCGTCCGGGTCGACCAGCAGTCGGTGTTCACGCAGGTCGTACAGGACGTGCGGGGCGAGGTGCGGCAGCACGAGATGGTCCCCGAGGACTTCTCCTCCTCCCGCCCCGGGCACGACCTGGTCCGGCCCGCCCGCACCGATGTGCAGGTGCTGGGCGCGCAGGGGCAGATCGTGGACCACGGCAACCCGAGCCTGCCCGTCACCTCCCGCGACAAGGCCATGGCGCTCGCGATGACGGCCGGGAAGGTGGTCCAGCACAAGGACGTGCCGGTGGACTCGGACGTGTACCGCATCGCCACCGTCTCGCTCGGCGACGGGCGGGGCGCGGTCCAGGTCGCGCAGGAGTT
Organism: Streptomyces sp. NPDC007856; assembly: GCF_042868225.1. Lineage (NCBI taxonomy): Bacteria > Bacillati > Actinomycetota > Actinomycetes > Kitasatosporales > Streptomycetaceae > Streptomyces > Streptomyces sp. NPDC007856. The sequence goes on from NZ_JBIAEC010000001.1 coordinate 2,060, forward strand.
CAGTGACACCGAGGATCTGCTGCGGACGCTGCAGCAGCGGACGCTGATCCTGATGTCGGCGGTCGTGGTGGCGGCCGGACTGTTCGGCTGGTGGCTGGCCCGCCGGATCACCCGGCGCCTGGTGATCCTCACCTCCGCCGCGGAGGACGTGGCCCGCACCCGCCGGCTGGGCATCGAGGTGCCGGTGGCCGGGCTGGACGAGGTCGGGCGCCTCGGCCGCGCCTTCGACCGGATGCTGGGCCGGCTCGCGCAGTCCGAGGAGGACCAGCGACGGCTGGTGCAGGACGCGGGGCACGAGCTGCGTACGCCGCTGACGTCCCTGCGCACCAACATCTCTCTCCTGCGCCGCATCGACGAACTGCCCCCCGCCACCCGGGAGGAACTGGTCGCCGACCTCAGCCAGGAGGCGCGGGAGCTGACCGACCTGGTCAACGAGCTGGTCGACCTCGCGGCGGGGCAGTCCGACACCGAGCCGCCGCAGCGGGTGGACCTCGCCGACATCGCCGAGGACGTCGTGGGGCTCGCCAGACGCCGTACCGGGCGCGAGATCCTGCTGCGCACCAGCGGTGACACGATCACCGACGGGCGGCCCGGGATGCTGCAGCGGGCCATGTCGAACCTGGTGGAGAACGCGGCCAAGTTCGACCGATACGGCAAGGGGCCCATCGAGGTCAACATCACCGGGCCCGCGCGGACGGGGACCGTGCGGGTGGAGGTGCTGGACCGGGGGCCGGGTATCGCCGAGGGCGACCTGATCAGGATCTTCGACCGCTTCTACCGCGCCGCCGACGCGCGCTCCCTGCCGGGGTCGGGGCTGGGTCTGTCCATCGTCCGCGAGGTCGCCATGGCCCATGGCGGAGCGCCGTTCGCCTTCCGGCGGGAGGGCGGCGGAGCGGTGATCGGTTTCACGGTCGGCGGCTGAGCACCGGGGCGGCTGAGCAGGCGTACCGGCCGACCCGGCTCCCGTACTTCCTCTCCGTCGGCACCCTGCCGGCCGGTAGTGGGCCTGCAGCGTGCCGGATCGGCGTCGTACGACGGTGACCTGCGGTTGGCGTGCGGCTCAGGATTGCCGGCCGCCCATCCCCGGCAGTTCGAGGAAGCCCTCCGCCCGGGCGCTCGCCAGACCGATCCTCGGGATGTCGCTGCTCTTGGCGAAGAGCAGGAAGCGCGGCTCCCACACCGGGCGGTACTTGGCGTTGGCGCGGTAGAGGGACTCGATCTGCCACCAACGTGAGAAGAAGGTGAGGGTTGAGCGCCACAGGCGCAGGACGGGGCCCGCGCCCAGGCGGGCGCCGCGTTCGAAGACCGAGCGGAACATCGCGAAGTTCAGCGACACCCGCTGGATGCCCAGCTCCTTCGCGCGCAGCAGCAGCTCCACGACCATGTACTCCATCAGGCCGTTCTCGCAGTCGCGGTCGCGGCGCATCAGGTCCAGGGACAGGCCGTGCTCGCCCCAGGGGACGAAGCTGAGCAGGGCGCGCGGCTCGTCGTTCGCGTCGCGGCACTCCAGCATCACGCAGCGGCCGTCCCCCGGGTCGCCGAGGCGGCCGAGGGCCATGGAGAAGCCGCGTTCGGTGGCGCCGTCGCGCCAGTGGTCGGCGCGCTCGATGAGCAGGGCCATCTCGTCGGCGGGGATGTCCTCGTGGCGGCGGATGCGCACGGTGTAGCCGGCCCGCTTGACCCGGTTGTGGGCCTGGCGGACCACGCGCATGGCGCGGCCCTCCAGGGTGAAGTCGGCGATGTCGACGATCGCCTCGTCGCCGAGTTCGAGGGCGTCCAGTCCGTGCCGGGCGTAGATCGTGCCGGCCTCCTCGCTCGCGCCCATGACGGCCGGGGTCCAGGCGTGCCGGCGGGCCTCGGCGAGCCAGGCGTCGATGGCGCCGGGCCAGGCCTCGGGGTCGCCGATCGGGTCGCCGGAGGCGAGGGAGACGGCGCCGACGACGCGGTAGGTGATGGCGGCCTTGCCGGTGGGGGAGAAGATGGCGGCCTTGTCGCGGCGCAGCGCGAAGTAGCCGAGGGAGTCGCGTGCGCCGTGCTTGTCGAGTAGGGCCCGCAGCCGGGTCTCGTCCTCATCGGTGAGCCGTCGGCGACCGCGCGGGGAGCGGAAGCAGGCGTACAGGACCAGGAGGAAGGCCGCGGCGAGCAGGACGTTGATGATGATGTCGGCCCAGCGGGGCGCGTGCACGGAGTCGACCCGGTCGGCGAGCGGGCCGACGCTGATGCCGCGCAGCAGGGTGTAGGCGAGCTCTTCGCCCCAGGGGGCGCGGGGCAGCTTGTTGGTGGCGTGCACGAGCAGCGTGCCGAGCCCGCCGGTCACCAGGATGCCGCCGGCGCCCACGGCCAGCGCGAGCTTCGGGTTGGAGGGGTCGCCGATGGCGTTGAACTCACGGCGGCCGATCAGCAGCGCTGCCACGAAGAGGCCGGTGAGGGCGGTGGAGACCCAGTTGAAGGCGTGGTCGCGGAAGGGGTGCTGGGTGAGCGCGAGGAGATAGAGCACGAACAGGGGACCCGCGAACAGCAGGTTGACCACCCAGGCGGCGCGCTTGCCGCGTCGCATCACCAGTGCCAGGAAGATCGCCGCCGCGGCCGAGGCCAGGCCGGCGGTGGCCAGGTACGGGGTGAAGAACTGGCCGGCGTGGTGTGTGTGCGCGTGCACGTGGCGGGCGGTGAAGAGCTTGCCGTCGTTGTGTTCCTGCACCTCTTTGCGGAACGGCAGCGACATGACCGCGATGATGTTGAAGACGGCTATCAGCCGCAGGTACCAGACGGTGGCCGAGGCCGCCCGGGCGCGCAGGCGGGGGCCGGGCACGGGCAGCCGCGGCGCACGACGCGTGCCGCGCTGTGCGGGGACCTGTGGGGTGGGCATGGTCTGCTGCTGAGCGGGCATGGTGACTGGTCACCTTGGGGGGAAGGGGGACGGGGAGACCCCGGTCGGGGCCACCCTGACCCTACAGCCTGTAGGGTAGCCCGGTTGGGGCGTGTTCGCAGAGGAGCGTACCTACAATCGCTCTTACCCGGACCTTCCCGTGCGGCGCCTCTTACCCGGACCTTCCCCCGCCGCGCCGGGCCGCCGCCAGATGCCAGGCCAGGTTTCCCACCGCCGCGCCGGCCGCGACCGCGGCGACGATCACCCCGCCGGTCGCGAGCCCGTCACTGAACAGATGCGGCCGCCGGTCGAGGCTGTGCAGCCCGAACCCGCACAGCTCGTACACGCCGACGGCGGCGACGAGAAGGCTGACGACCAGCAGGGTCAGCGTCGGTGCCAGACTGCGCGCACAGACCTGCCCGTCGGCCTCCGTTTCCATGTCCTGCATGAATCCCCCGATGAACAGACGAATGGACAGCCCTGCGACCGCCGGCGGTTGGGAACCTACAATACGTAGGGTCCGCCGGGGTCGGCGCCGCGGACGTCCGGACAACGCCGCGCGGTGTGTCGGCTGTCACTCCCCGGCCGGTGCGCCGGGTGTGTTCGGGGACCTGGTGCGCGGGCGGATCAGCCGAAGCGGCCCGCCACATAGTCCGCCGTGCGTGCGTCCGCCGGGGAGCCGAACATCTGCTCCGTGGGGCCGTGCTCGACGATCCCGCCGGGCGTGCCCTGCTCGGCGAGGAAGAAGGCGCACTGGTCGGAGACGCGGGCGGCCTGCTGCATGTTGTGGGTGACGATCACGATCGTGACCTCGTCCCGCAGGTCCTGGATCGTCTCCTCGACCCGGCGGGTGGAGGTGGGGTCGAGCGCCGAGCACGGCTCGTCCATGAGCAGGACCCGGGGGCGTACGGCGAGGGCGCGGGCGATGCACAGGCGCTGCTGCTGGCCGCCGGAGAGCGCGCCGCCGGGCTGCCGGAGGCGGTCGCTGACCTCCTTCCACAGACCGGCCCGGGTCAGGGACTCCTCGACCAGCTCGTCCTTCTCGCGGCGGCCCACCCGGGTGCCGGTCAGTTTCAGGCCCGCCACCACGTTGTCGTAGATCGACATCGCCGGGAACGGGTTCGGCTTCTGGAAGACCATGCCGATGCTCCGCCGGGCGTCGGTGAGCCGGCGTTCGGGGGAGTAGATGTCCTCGCCGTCGAAGAGCACCTCGCCGCCCAGGGCCGCCCCGGGGATCAGCTCGTGCATGCGGTTCAGGGTGCGCAGGAACGTGGACTTGCCGCAGCCGGAGGGGCCGATCAGGGCGGTCACCCGGCCCGCCGGCATGGTCAGCGAGACCCGGCTGAGCACCTGGTGGCTGCCGAACCAGGCCGAGACCGCGCGGGCCTCCAGGGTGGCGGGCCGGGCGGGCGGGGCATCGGTCGCGGGGAGTACGGCGGTGTCGGTCATGGGGCCACCTCGGTGACGGAGAGCTCGGTGCGGGCTACGGCAGGTTGCTCGGGGAGGGCTACAGCAGGTTCGGGAGGAGTTCGGTGGCGCGGGTGGCGACCTGGAGGCCGAGCACCGCGAGGACCGGGGCGAAGACCAGCCATGTCTGGTGGCGGCCCCAGCGGTGCCAGGTCCACACCGCGGCGACCGCCGCGAGCAGCAGCGCCTGCAGCCACATCACCAGCGGCCACGGCACCGCGGAGGGCCGGGCCATCGGCTCCTCGGAGCCGGGCAGGGTGCCGGAGCGGATCACCGCGGCCGGGGTCTGGAACGGCGCCGAGACCAGGTCGGCGTCGACGCGCAGGACGCCGCTCGGCATGAAACCGGGACCGGTGGCCGTGACCAGCACCAGCCGGCCCTTGCCGGAGGCCAGGGGCGCGGGTGCCGGGTCACCGGCCCGGCGGACGTCGGCGACCCGGTAGCGCGCCTTGCCCTGGCCGGTGGTCACGGTGAACGTGTCCCCGGCCGCCAGCTCGGCCAGGTGCCCGAACGGGCCGCCGTACGCGGCCGCCCGGCCCATCAGCACGCTGGTGCCGGACTGCCCGGGCATCGGCGTGTCCCGGCGGTGTCCGGGGCCGTCGGTCAGCACCGAGGAGTCGGTGCCCTCCAGCACGACCTGGGTCAGGCCCAGCTCGGGTACGTCGATGAGGGCGACCGGGGTGCCGGGCGCGAGCAGTCTGCCCTGCTGGTCGGTCTGCGCCACCGGGGCGGTGCCCAGGGCGAGTTGGTCGCGCAGCTCGTCGAACGCGGCGTGCTGGGCGTTGTGTTGCTGGATGCCGCTGAGCACCAGCAGCTGGGCGGTGCTGCCGAGCAGCAGTGCGGCCAGGCTGAGCAGGGCGCCGCGGGCGAGATGCCGTACGGCGGTCAGGCCGCGGACCCGGGCGCCGGGCGCGGCCGGTGCGAGCGCGGCGGGGGCGGCGACGGTCACGGCGGCCTGCCTCCTTCACTGGACGTTTCGTCGGTTCGGCGGGCTGCCGGGGAGCGGGGCGGGCTCCCCGGCAGCCGCGCGGGTCGGGTGGATCAGGTGGACTTGACGGTGAAGTTCGCGCCGGCCTTGGAGTTCACCGAGGCGGAACCGGCGTAGAAGGCGTGCAGCGTGTGCGTGCCGCGGCTCAGCTTCGGCAGGGTGATGGTCACCTTGCCGCCGCTCAGCGTGCCGGTCGCGAGGACCTTGGAGCCCTCGTAGACGCGCACGGTGCCGGTCGGGGTGGTGCCGGTCGCGCTGACCTTGACGGTCACCTTGGCCTGGGCGGTGTGGCTGATCGAGGTCGGGGCGGAGGTGCTCACCGACGGGGTCGCCTTGACGATCTTCAGGCTGGTCGTCGTGTGGGAGGAGTAGAGCTTGCCGCTGCCCGCGTAGGAGACGGTCAGCGTGTGCGTGGCGACCTTGAGGTGGTTCGGCAGGGCGACGGTGGCCTTGCCGGAGGCGTCCAGGGTGCCGGTGCCGAGGACCGTGCTGCCCTCCGTCACCGTGACCTTGCCGGTGGCGGTCACGCCGTGCGAGCCGGCGACGGTGACGGAGACCTTGGGCGTCCTGCCGTAGGCGGTGGTCGTGGTCGTCGCCTGCGTGGTGCTAGCGAACCTGACCGCGCCGGTCCAACTGGCCGGAGCGCCGGTGCCGTTGAGGTTGTTGCCCGTCACGGTGCCGGTGTAGGCGCCGGCCGCCAGACCCGTGAAGGTGTACGACGTCGTGCCCGCCGGGAGGTCCTTGACGGCCACCACGCTGCCGTCGGACCCGGTCAGCGTGACCCGGTAGTCGGTCAGCGGCAGACCGGTGGCCGCCGGGGCCGTCCAGGACAGCTTCAGGCTCGCGTCGCCCGGGGTCGCCTTCAGGCCGGGCTTGGCGGGCGTGGAGGCGTCGACGCCCGACTCCTCCAGACCGCCCAGCTTGGCGTGCTTGGCCACGCTGACCGAGCCGTTGTACGGCTCGTTGACGAAGCCGAAGTCGGCGATGACCTTCTCGGCGCCGTCGGAGGCCAGCGCGGCGCTGTGGCTGCCGCTGCTGACGAAGACGTCGTAGAGGTCCTTGTCGAAGAAGATGCTGGTCGGGTCGATCGCCCGGGACGGCACGACGTTGTAGACGTCACGGCCGAAGGTGGCGTTCTCGTAGTAGGCGGTGACCGGGGCGAGCTTGCCGTTGACCGTGATCACCGGGGTGGTGGCACCGGTGTCGCCGGGCAGTTGCACGGCCGCCAGGTGCGCCCCGTCGGCCGCCGCCTGCTTGCTGTAGTCGGGGGCGACGCCGTTGTTCTGGGCGATCCAGCTGCCCACGGAGAACGGCACCAGGTTGCCGTCCTGCTCGACCGCGCTGTCGGCCTGGTTCTCCTGGACGGTCGGGATGTCCGGGGAGAGCGTGGCGTCGGTCAGGCCGATCGCCGACAGGAAGAACTTGCGGGTGCCCGAGCCGCTCTGCGGGATCCTCGGGTGCACGGTCTGCCCGTTCACCGTGGTGAGCGTGCCGGAGTAGATGTCGTGCAGCTGGTCCACCGTGAGGTTGTCCAGCGCCGAGCCCTTCACGGCGACGCCGACCGCGTCCCGCGCGAACGGGATGTAGGTCAGCGCGGTGCCCGAGGTGCTCGGGCCGCTGGAGGAGCGGGCGAAGTCGACCTGGTTCTTGATGGCGGCACCGGCGGAGTCGGGGTACTTGTCGCCGGTCAGCGACTCGCTCAGCGCGAGGCGGCCCTTGCCGGAGCCGTTCGGGCGCAGGAAGGACGGGCCGCCGGAGCGGGTCTGGATCATGGAGGTGGTGGAGCCGGTACCGGGCTCGATCGCGTCGTAGGAGGCGATGCCCGCGCCGCTCGCCGACTTCACGGCCGTGTCGGCGTAGCTCTTGTTGTTCACCGTGTCACCGGCCAGGGCGTTGAGCACGTCCTGGGTGGTGTCGGAGCCCACGCCGACCAGCTTGCGGAAGGTCCCGGCGGGGGTGGGATCGGCGTGGGCGGGGCTCGCCAGAGCCAGGCCGCCGGCCACCGCGGCGGCGGCGACGAGCGCCGCCGTGGAGCGCGTTCTGCGCATCGAGAGTCTCCTGACGATTGTGCGTCGGGTGTGAGAGGGGGATCTGGCAGGGTGGTACGGGCCGTCCGCCCCGAGTGCCTGTCGGGGCGGACGGCCGTCTGGGGGCCGGAGGTCAGGGCCGCGGCGGGCGCAGCCTCTCCGGCAGGGTGAAGGCCGGTACGACCGTCACCGTGCGACCGCCGGGCAGCGTCACCCGCAGGGGAAGCCGCAGCCTGCGGCCGCCGGCGAAGGGTGCGCCGAGGCCGGCGGCGGCACCGAGCGCGGCCCCGGCGGGTACCGCCCAGCGCAGCGGGTTCGCCGGGTCTTCGGGGGTGGTCCCGGCGGCGGTGGTCTGTACGGCCTTGCCGCCGTCGTACGACGCCTGCGCGCCCGGCGACGCCGAGGTCTTGCCGCTGCCGCCGTCCGCGCCGCCGGCCTTGCCGCCCGTGCCGCCGTCACCGCCGGGGCCGCGGGGGATGACGCCGCCCGAACCACCTCCGGTGCCGATGGTCCCGGAGCCGCCGCCGACGGTGCCGCCGCTCGTGCCGCCGCCGTCCCCGGCGGGTCCCGGTCCGGTGTAGTGCGCCAGCGCGTCGGCGGCCTTCAGGGCGCGCTCGCGCAGGCCGCGGGAGAGCGGGGCGTACCCGGCGGGCAGGCGGCCCGGGTCGGCGCCCTGGACCTGGCCGGCGCCGGCCGTGTACCGCAGCAGCGCCGCGTAGTCCGCGCGGGCGTCCGCCTTCAACGACCCCGGGCGCACGGCCGCCCACACCAGCTGGGCGAGCGGGTAGGCGCCCTTCGCGGTGGCGCCGGCCGGCGTGATCTCGGCGACGCCCTTGCCGGAGGCGCTCTTGGCGGCCTCGGTCAGGGAGGCGGCCGTCGGGGCCACGAAGTCACCGGCGGCGTTGCGCAGCCGGGCGGTCTGCAGGCCGTAGCGGGCGGCGGAGGCCGCGTCGGTGACCGTGATGACGAACCGGGAGCCGACCGTCTGCGGGCCGGGCAGCTTGTAGGCGGGCGGGTTGGCCAGCGGGTCCCAGGTCGACTTCCACAGCACGTCGGCCCGCCGGGTGTGCAGGGCACCGGCGTGCATGTCGGTTACGTAGGGGTGGAAGTCGGTCATGCACTGCGTGTCGTCCTTGGGCGCGTCGGTTCCGGGCGGGACCGTGCACCACGGGTCGGACTTCGGGTAGTCGTCCGTGTGCTCGGGGTCGAAGGGGGCGCCGGTGGGGTTCACGTCCGGGTTGGTGCTGTAGTACGGGTTCACCTGCGTGCCCCAGCGGTCGGAGACCCCGGCGAGGAACTGCCGTGCCTGCTTGTCGGCGAGGATCCACTGCCACAGCGCGCGGGCGCTGTCGCTGTGGCCCAGCGAGGTCAGCAGGTCGGTGTCGGTGGCCGGCGTCTCGGCGACCGAGAGGTGGGCGAACTCCGGGTTCAGGTCGATGAACTCCGGGTCGCTCGCGAGTCCCGCCGGGTTGTTCCTCGCCCAGTCGTAGCCCTTGGCCGTTCTGCCGCCGACGACCGCGCCCCAGGGCGAGTTGCGGTACGACTCCGTGAGCAGCTTGGCGACCAGGCGGGGCGTGAGCCTGAGCGACTCGACCTTGGTGCCCGCCAGTTTCCGGATGTCCTCCGGTGCCCCGGCCTTCGGCCTGCGTTCGATGGTGAACCCGATGACCGCGCCGGACAGGGCCACGGGTGCGTATGCCGTCGTGCCGGACGGGGCCGTCGTACCGTAGTCGGCGCCCAGGGCGCGGGTGGTGAAGCCGAGGCCCGTGTCGCCCCTGCGGGTGAGCCGGTCGCGGACGTCCGGTTCGCCCATCTCGGTGTAGCCGTACACCTTCCCGGCCGGACACAGGGCCGCCTGCCAGCTGGTCATGGCGTCGGTGGCGAGCTCGCTGCCCAGGGTGGGCCGCTCCTTGGCGCCGAGCGCGCAGTTGGCGCCGACCGCGTTGAAGTCGAGCGGGACGGCGATGCGGTTGCGCCAGTTGGTGGAGGAGACCGGGGAGCCCGCGTTGACCTGGCTGTGGTCGGCGTACGGCTTGCCGTCCAGGTCCAGACGGCCCTGCGGCACGATCACCAGCCAGCAGCGCCGGGGCGTGGTGACGCCGTTGCGGGTGACCGGGACACCGCAGCCCAGGTGCGGGGCCTCGTTCGCGGTCTGCACCTCGAAGTACTCCTGGCCGGTGCCGTCGGCGCCCGTGCGGGCGAAGTCGACCTCGTTGGTGGTGTTGCGGTTGAAGTAGGGGTTGTTCTGCGTGTTGGTGGTGATGACCGTGCCGTCCACCGCCTTGAACGGCACCTCGGCCGGGGCGTTGGGGTCGGCGGCGCCGTAGACGTCGTCCTGGCCGTAGTTGGTGGGGTCGGCGCTGTAGAACACCTGGCGGGTGTCGTCCTGGCCGTTGCCGGGCCAGTTGCCGCGGTCGGTGGTCGGGGAGCCGCCGTACTGGCACTGAGTGCGGGGCGGCCCCGGGTTGCCCGGCACGGTGTGGTCGTCGTCGCCCCAGCACTGCATGATCTGCACGAAGTCCGTGTTGAACAGCGTGCCCGCGAACGTGGTCGGGGTGCCGCCGGTCCAGGAGACCTTGATCGCCTGGCTGGTGAGGTGGGTGGTGCGGTCCACCGTGAACCTCATGTCCTTGAACTCGCCGCGCCCGGAGACCGTGACGGCGGAGCCGGTGCCGTCGGCGGCCGCCGTGGCGGACGGGGCCGCCTGGGCGAGCGCCAGCCCGGCCAGGGCGCCGGCGGCGGCCCCGGCGAGCAGCCGGGTGAGGGCGCGGCGGACACGGGTGGGCAGCCGGGTCACCGGGAACTCCCCTCGCCGTTGCGGCCGTCGGCGGTGCCGGTGCCGTCGGCGGCCGCCGTGGCGGACGGGGCCGCCTGGGCGAGCGCCAGCCCGGCCAGGGCGCCGGCGGCGGCCCCGGCGAGCAGCCGGGTGAGGGCGCGGCGGACACGGGTGGGCAGCCGGGTCACCGGGAACTCCCCTCGCCGTTGCGGCCGTCGGCGGTGCCGAGTCCGGAGTGGGCGCCGATCAGCCGGGACACCAGGGACGGCAGCAGGAGCAGGCCGAGGAGCAGGATCACGGCGAGCAGCATCAGGGTCTGGGTGGTGGTCCAGCCGTGCCCGGCGGCGAGGGCGACCGGCTGGGCGAGCGCGATGGTCCCGCCGGCCGCCGCGGTGCCGCCGCTCCCCGCGGAGCCGCCGCCCGGCGCGATGGTCTGACCGGTGTCGGGGTCGATGGACGGCTGCCCGCTGCCGGCCCCGCCTCCCCCGGCCGCGCCGGTGCCGCCGGCCGACCCTCCGCTCGCGGCGCCGCCGTTCGCCGAGCCGCCGTTCGCGCCGCCGCCGCCGCTGCCGCCCGTGCCGCCGGAGGCGCCACCCGAACTCCCGCCGCTGCCGCCCTCCTTGGCGCCGCCGCTGCCCGTGGTGCACGGCGCGGCGCCCAGCTTGTCGCAGGCGGCCGGGTAGGGCGCGGTGTCGGCGAGCCGGTTGTGGCCGTCGGGGGTGAAGGTGGGGTTGTTGCAGTTCTTGATGTTGATGTTCTGCGCCCGCACGCCCGGGATCCGCCGGATCTGGTCGAAGCCCGCCTGCACCAGGTTGATCGGCAGCGGGGAGTAGCCGAGGTCGGGTGCCTGCTGCTGGCCCTGGCACATGAAGTAGTACGAGAACGCGCCGAGCGTCTTGCCCTTGTCCTGGGTGAAGGTGCCCTGCACCTTCAGCGGCAGGATCATGTACGAGTAGCTGGACAGCGGGTAGTTGCGCTTGTCGGTGTCGTTGTAGACGCCGTCGAGCTGCTGGGTGAGGTAGTCCGGGCTGCTCCTGTCCGTGTTGATCTTCGCCTTGAGCAGCGAGACGGCGACGTTCTGCGGGGTCGGCTCGGTGTAGTAGCCGGCGTGGTTCAGGACCTTGGCGACCGGGTAGTGCGCGTTGAGCGCGTAGGAGTAGTTGACGTAACCGATCGCGCCCTCGCCGTAGTTCTGGGCGACATAGCCCGCCACGCCGAGGTCGCCGGACTGGGCGATCATGCCGGGGACCGTCGGGTAGTACGACGTCTGCCCACAGGCGCCGGAGCGGCCGACGCGGTTGCAGTACGCCTGCCACTGCGCCCTGTGCTGGTTGGCCATCCACAGCGTGAACTGGGCGGTGGAGCCGGAGCCGTCGGAGCGGACGACCGGGACGATCGTGCGGTGGGGCAGCTGGAGCCCGGGGTTGTCGGCCTTGATCGCCGGGTCGTCCCAGGCCTGGATCACCCCCGTGAAGATCTTCGTGACGTTGTCCCCGGACAGCCGCAGATTGGTGACCCGCTGCCCGTTGACCGTCAGGTGGTACATGAACACGGTGCCGCCCGCCACGATCGGCATGTACGCGTACGACCCCGGCGCCGGGCGCTCCGCGGCGGAGCCGTCGGTCGGGTGGGTCTGGAACGGGATGTCCGACACCGCGAAGTCGACCGTGCCGCTGAGGAACTGCCGGCGGCCGTCGGACGAGCCGGTGCCGGCGTAACTGATCCGCATGCCGTACTGGTTCACCGCCCGGCGCCACTCGTCCACGGCGTTCTCCGCCCAGGTGGAACCGGCGCCGGAGATGGGGGTGTAGCTGTCGGCGACCGCGGGGGTCGCCGTGCTGAGGACGCAGAGCAGGGCGGCCAGGATACCCAGTCTGCGGAGTGTTGTGAGCATCAGTGGGTCTCTCCGTCGGTGTGGTCAGCGGAACCGGTTTCGAACAGCCGCAGTCCCGGCGAGTGCAGTTCGGCGTACCTCTCCACGTCGCGGCGGGAGGCGCGTGCCGCCCGCCGCGCCTGGCGCCTGCTCTGGTGGCCCGGTCCCCGGCCGCCGATGACGCGGGCGATCGCGAAGAGGACCAGGACCAGTGCCATCAGCACCGCCGCCGCGCCGAAACCGCGGGCGATCATCGTCGGCTGGGGGGACTTGACGAAGTTGAAGACCGCGAGGGGGAGGGAGACCATCGGGCCGTCGGTCGGGTCGGCGTTCAGCGCGGCCGTGAATCCGGCCGTCAGCAGGACCGGCGAGGTCTCGCCGATGCCGCGCGCCGTGCCGAGGATGACCGCGGTGGCCAGGCCCGAGCGCGCGGTGGGCAGCACCACGTGCCACACGGTCCGCCAGCGCGGCGCGCCCAGCGCCTCCGCCGCCTCCGTCAGCGTGCCCGGCACCAACCGCAGCACCACGTCCGCCGCCCGGATCACGATCGGCAGCATCATCTCGCTGATCGCGAATCCCGCCGCGAGCCCCGACTTCTGCATGCCGAGCCCGAGAATCCAGGTGGCGTACACCATCAGCCCGGCCACGATGGACGGCAGCGCGGTCATCGCCTCGACGATGGTGCGGACGAAACGGGAGAAGCGGCCGGGGACCTGGTTGAGGTAGACGGCGCAGGCCAGGCCCAGCGGAACCGTGATCACCAGGGCGATGGCGATCATGATGAGCGTGCCGAGCATGGCATGGGCGATGCCGCCGTTGCTCAGCGGGTCCAGCGGGCCCGCCGCCTGCATGTCCTGGGTGAAGAAGTTGCCGTGCGGCAGGGCCTCGCGGCCGCGCCAGGCGGTGAAGCCCACCACCAGCGCGAGCGCGCTGAGCATCAGCGCGCCCGCCGTCCACAGCACGACGCTCATCACCCGGTCCCGTACCGCCTGGGCGTCCTCCTCCAGGCCGGTGAGCACGGCGTAGACGAGCAGGAAGACGGCGTACGCGGTGACGGCGAATCCCAACGCACCGGAGAACGGCGCGAGTTCACCGAACAGCAGCACGGCCGTGCACAGGCCCGAGGCGGCGGCGCCCAGGAGCGAGAGGACCCCGCTCAGGGTGGGGCCGCCGATGCGGCGCGGTACGTCGGGGACGTCGGCCGCGGCTTCCCGGGGAGCGGCTTCTTCCACGCCGTCCCGGATCTCTTGTACGACAGTCATCGTCACGCCTCGCTCTGTGCGCCGGACCGCGAACGGGCCACGATGGACGAGGCGGTGAAGTTGACCGCCAGGGTGAGCAGGAACAGGGCCAGGCCCGCCGCCATCAGCGCCGACATGCCGAAGGTCGAGGCGTCGCCGTAGTGCAGGGCGATGAGGGACGAGACGGAGTTCGAGCCGGTCTGCAGGATGTGCGGCTGGATGACGAAGACCGGCGAGATGATCAGGTACACGGCGATGGTCTCGCCGAGCGCCCGGCCGAGCCCCAGCATCGTGCCGCCGATGATGCCGCCCTTGCCGTAGGGCAGGACGACCGCCCGGATCATGCCCCAGCGGGTCGCGCCGAGCGCGTACGCGCCCTCCCGCTCGCCGGCCGGGGCCTGCGCGAACACCTCGCGCATCACCGAGCACTGGATGGGCGCGACCATGAGGGCGACGACGATCCCGGCGACGAAGGTGGAGGCGGTGTAGACGCTCTCGGAGGCGAGCGGCTCGCCCGGCTGGGTGCCGTCCACCGTGAACAGCGGTATCCACCCGAACCAGTCGCTCAGCCAGCGCGACAGACCGATCACATGCTGCTGCAGGAAGAACAGCCCCCACAGCCCGTACACCACCGACGGCACGGCCGCCATCAGGTCCACCATCGAGACGAGCGTGCGCCGCAGCGGGCGCGGGGCCACGTCGGAGATGAACAGCGCGGTGCCCACGGCCAGCGGAACGGAGATCGTCACGGCGACGGCGGCGATCAGCACGGTGCCGGTGAGGACCGCGGCGATGCCGAACCGGTGGACGTCCGGCTGCCATTCGGCGGTGGTGAGGAACGCGAATCCCCGTGTCCGCAGCGCCTGTCCGGACCTGAGCAACAAGAACAGGCCAATCGCCGCCATGACCGTGAGGACGGTCAGGCCGGTGGCCGTCAACTGGTACCGGAAGATCCGGTCCCCGAGGCCGCGGGCGGCCGACCTCCGCCGTGGCGGGGGGCTTTCGGGATGCTCCGGTCCTTCAGGTCTGCTGGGCTCCGCTCTGCCGGACCCCTCTACCGCGGACACCACGTGTGGCCCCCTCTTGCGACATGCAGCGACATGCAGCGACATGTGCGAGGACGGCGGTCCCCGCGCGGGGAGAGTCAATGGCCGAATGCTGTCGGTTCAGGTCGCCCAAGACGGAGCGCCGGTGAACGGTCCATGTCATTTCGGTGGGAGAGGTGTGTGCACGCACCACGCTTCTGGTGCGCTCAGTCGCCCTGGGGCCGTGCCGTGCGGCGGGCGTAGGCGCGGGCCGCCCGGGCGCGGTCTCCGCAGCGGGTGGAGCACCAGTGGCGGCGGCCGTGGCGCAGCAGGTACCGGTTGCAGGGGGCGGAGCCGCAGGCGGTGAGGCGGTCGGCGTCGGGGCTGGTGAGCAGGTCGGCGGCGTCGGCGGCGAGGGCGGCCAGCGCGTGTTCGACGATCTGGGTGGTGGGGTGGGCCGTCGAGCGGTAGAGGCCGCGCTCGGGCGACCAGTGCAGCAGCAGGGCGGCCGGGACGAGGGTGAGGGCCTCGTTGACGGCGGCGAGGGCGTCGGCGGGGGCGGGGCGGCCCTCGACGCGGGACGCGAGCAGGGGGCGGATCCGGTCACGCAGTGAGCGCAGCCGGCTCGCGCAGGTCTCGCGCAGGTCTGCGTCGGCCGGCGCGAGCCCGCGCTCCACCAGCCAGCGCTGGGCGGCGGCGGGCGTGTCGAGCAGGTCGACCCGCTGTCCGCCGGGCTGGACGACCAGGCTGTTGGCCAGGTCGAGAGCGGGATGCCGGGCGGCGCCGGGCGCGGGCGGCAGGGCGGCCCGCTCGGCGCTCTCCTCGGTGTCGGCGGGGGTCACTGGGCGCACGGGGTTCACGGTTCTCATGGTACGGGTTGCTGCCATCCGTGAGAAAGGAGTAGCGTCCCTCACGGATGCCAGTTCTTCTATCCGTGAGGTGAACCGCCATGGCCGCCCCTTGCGCCGATTCCGGCGAGCAGATTCCCGTTTCCGGCGAGATTCCCGTGCGCGTCCTCGGCGGCCCCACCGTCCTCATCGAGTACGGCGGACTCCGCCTCCTCACCGACCCCACCTTCGACGACCCCGGCGTCTACCCGTCCCCCAGCGGCCGCACCCTGACCAAGACCGCCCCGCCCCGCACGAGCGCCGCCGAACTCGGCCCGGTGGACGTCGTCCTGCTCTCGCACGACCAGCACGCCGACAACCTCGACCACTCCGGCCGCGCCCTGCTGGCCGCCACCCCGCGCACCCTCACCACGCCGGCGGCGGCCGCGCGGCTCGGCGGCACCACCGAACCGCTCATGCCCTGGCAGTCCGTCGACCTGCCCCGCCCCGACGGCGGCACGGTCACCGTCACCGCCGCCCCGGCCCTGCACGGCCCCAAGGGCTCCGAGCCGCTCGTCGGCGAGGTCACCGGCTTCCTGCTGACCTCCGCCGACCTGCCCAGCGTCTACGTCAGTGGCGACAACGCCTCCCTGGAACTGGTCCAGGAGATCGCCGACCGGTACGCCCCCGTCGACACCGCCGTCCTTTTCGCCGGCGCACCCCGGATGCCCGTCCTCGACGACGCCCTCCTCGTCCTCGACGGCAAGGGGACGGCCACCGCCGCCCGGCTGCTCGCCGCCCGCCGGGTGGTCCCGGCCCACTGCGACAGCTGGGCCCACTTCACCGAGACCCGCGAGGACGTGGTGGCGGCGTTCGAGGAGGCGGGCCTGGCGGACCGGCTCCAGCTGGATTGAACCGGGAGCGTCCCTCAGGGCTCCAGGCCGCGCAGCAGCACGGCGAGGCCGCCGAAGAACTCCCGCTCGGGGTCCACGCCTTGGGCATGCCGCGCGGTGGCGGACATGAGCGGGAACTCCTCGGGATCCAGTGCGGAGATGGCCACCGTGCCCGCGCCCGACAGGGAGCCGAGCTGCGCCAGCTGCAGGGCGCCGTTGACGTAGGCGACCAGGCTGCGCAGGGCCACGACCCGGCGCTCGCCCGCGAAGCCCGCGTCCGTGAGGATGCCGAGCACCGTCTCCGACCAGCGCAGCACGGCGCGGGAGTGGTGCCGGTGGGCGACCGACAGCGGGATCGCCGACGGATGCGTGCGCAGCGTGTCCCGCAGTCGCCGCACCATCACCTCGACGCGCTCGCGCCACGGCAGGTCCGCCGGAGGGGCCCCGGTGTCGACCGCCCCGAGCGCGAACTCCACGACGAGCCGCTCCAGTTCCTCGCGGTCGGCCACGTACCGGTAGAGGGCCATCGTGCTCATGCCGAGTTCCTTGGCGACCGTACGCATGGACAGCCCGGCCAGTCCGTCGCGGTCGAGGACGGCGAGCGCGGCCGAGGCCAGTCGGTCAGGGGTGAGGGAGCGGGGTCGGGGCATGGCGCTTGACAGCGTACGGCATACGCTTACGCTCGTAGGTGTACGACATACGCCTACGCGTCCGTGCCGTGCCCACGAGGGAGGCAGTTGCCCATGTCCCCGTCCACGCCCCGGCGGCCGCTCGGCCCCGGCTCCCGGCTCGGCCCCCGCGACCTCACCCCGGTCTTCGGCCCGCCGCTCCCCGTGCCCGACCCGGCTCGCCTGGTCCACCTCCAGTTCCGCCGCTTCGCGGGCTGCCCCGTCTGCAATCTGCACCTGCGGTCCTTCGCACGGCGGCACGCGGAGATCGAGGCGGCCGGCATCAGGGAGGTCGTCGTCTTCCACTCGCCCGCCGAGGAACTGCGGGACCACACGGCGGACCTGCCCTTCGCCGTCGTCGCCGACCCCGACAAGCGGCTGTACGTCGAGTTCGGCGTGGAGTCGGCGCCCCGGGCGCTGCTGGACCCACGGGTGTGGGGGCCGATCCTGCGGGCGGTGCTGCGCAGTACCTGGACGATCCTGCGCGGCCGCGAGCGGCCCCCGGCGTCCCGCCCGCACGGCGGCCGGCTCGGCCTCCCCGCGGATTTCCTGATCGCCGCGGACGGCGGCGTGCTCGCCGCGAAGTACGGCGAGCACGCGTATGACCAGTGGAGGGTGGGGGAGTTGCTGGAGCTGGCGGACGCGGTACGACGGACCGGC
Source organism: Streptomyces sp. NPDC007856 (assembly GCF_042868225.1). Classification (NCBI taxonomy): domain Bacteria; kingdom Bacillati; phylum Actinomycetota; class Actinomycetes; order Kitasatosporales; family Streptomycetaceae; genus Streptomyces; species Streptomyces sp. NPDC007856. The sequence continues at coordinate 19,371 of NZ_JBIAEC010000001.1, forward strand.
GCCGCCCGGACCTGACCGGCGGTCCGCACCTGTACCTCGGGCGTCCCGGACCATGTCGGCGGCGCCCACGGGTTCCGCGAGCGGGCCGCGCACCCGGCCGCCGCCGAGGCCTTGGCGGAAGGCGTGCCCGCGAGCCTGTACGGCCCCGAGCCGTACGCACGACTCGGCATCGACGCGGGCGGCGAGCCGGTACCGGATACCACATCACGGTCGTACATCAGCGCCCCTGAGGGGCGCTGGGCTGTGTTCGACATGCGGCTACCGCCGCGCGGGCGAGACCAGCCACCACGGCACACGAAGGACGACCCGGACCGGCCAGGCCGGCGGAGCGCCTAGTCGACGTCCACCGGCCCGTCGTCCGACCTCCGCTCCTTGCCGGAGTGCAGCTGGAGCAGGCCGTTGACGTCACCCCTGGTGCCCTGGCCGCCCTGGCCGTCCTTGTCCTGGCCCAGGCCCTGCCGGACCGAGTCGAGGATCGTCAGGCCCTGGGACACCAGGCCGGCGGCGATCTCGCCGAGGCCGTCCGCGCCGTTCAGGACGTTGACGTTGGCGCCGGACAGACCGCCGGCGGCCTCCTTCACGATCTGCGGGAGCTGGTCGATGAGCATCCGGTCCAGCGCGACCCGGTCGTAGGAGGCCGCGGCCTCCGCCTGGATCTTCATGCGCTGGGCCTCGGCGGCGGCGAGGATCCTGACCCGCTCGGCCTCGGCCTCGGCGGGCCTGACGACCTCGGCGACCAGCTGCTGCTCGCGCAGCTTGGCCTGGCGCTGGGCCAGTTCCGTCTGGGCGGCGAGCACCTCCTGCTGGGCGTGGGCCTGTGCCAGCGGTCCGGCCTGCGCGGCCTGCGCCTGGGCGCGGTCCACCTCGGCCGAGTACTCGGCCTTGACGATCGCGGTCTGCCGGGCGTACTCGGCCTGCTTGCGGGCCGCCTCCTGCTCCGCCTCGACCGCGGCCTGGGTGGCCTGGGCCTGGGCGATCTGGGCCTGCCGCTGGATCGCCGCCTTGTGCGGGGCGGACATCGCGTCGATGTAGCCGGTGTCGCCGTCGTCGATGGACTGGATCTGCAGCGAGTCGACGATCAGGCCGATCTTGGCCATCTCCGTCTTGGAGGTGTCCAGCACCTCGGCGGCGAGCTTCTGCCGTTCGGTGACGATCTCCTCGACCGTCATCGAGCCGATGATGGCCCGGAGGTGGCCGGCGAAGATCCGGCCGGTGAGCACGGACATCTGCTCCTGGTCGGAGAGGAAGCGCTGGCCGGCGTTGATGATGCTCTCGTGGTCGTTGCCGACCTTGAAGGCGATGACCGCGCGGACGTGCAGCGAGATGCCCTGCTTGGTCACACAGGTTTCGGTGACCTCGGCCTCACACATGGAGAGGGTGAGGAACCGGACCTTGCGAAAGACCGGGAGCACGAACTTTCCGTGGCCCGTCACCACGCGGAACGGAGCGCCCCCCAGTCCCCGCCGGCCCCCCGAGATCAACATCGCCTCGTCGGGAGCGGGAACGCGGTATCCGAACATACCTGTACTCCTCAGCTTGCGCCGGCGGCCTCTCCGCCGAGCGCGTCCAATGGATCCACCCACTCGATGACGCCGACCTCGCGGCATCCCCGTGATTCGATCACGAGGACCGTGGCGCCCGCGGGCAGGGGATCCTCGGACCATGCCAGAAACGTTTCGGAGCCGCCTCGAACCCGGACCAGGACCTCACCGGGACCCGCGGATCCCCGCGTCCCTATGAGCACCTTGCCCGTACAGCCGACCACGGCCTCGTCCTGCGGCATCACCGGCCGTCCTCCTCGTTCTGGCCTGAGAATTCCGACGATAGACCGACCGGGGCCGGTTCCCAACGGGTGGGAGGTGGCGGTGTTCCGGTCCCGGTGTTCCGGTCGCGGTGTTCCGCTCTCGGTGTCTCGGTCTCAGTGTTCCGCTCCCGTCTTCCCGGCGACACCGGAGGTGGTCAGCGGGCCGGGACCGGGAAGAGCATGCAGCTGCTGGTGGCGTGGGCCAGCAGCCGGTCGTCGGAGTCGCGGAGTTCCGCCTGGGCGAGGGCGGTGCGGCGGCCGCTGTTGAGGACGGTGCCGATGGCGCGGACCTTGCCGGTGTCGACGGTGATCGGGCGCAGGAATTTCAGGGTCAGGTCGATCGAGGTGTATCCCATGCCCTGGGGCAGCACGGACTGCACCGCGCAGCCGGCCGCCGAGTCGAGGAGCGTGGCGTAGACGCCGCCGTGGACGCTGCCGATCGGGTTGTAGTGCTCCTCGCCCGGCACCAGTACGAAGACCGCCCGGCCGTGCTCGGCCTCCTCCAGGGTGAAGCCGAGGGTGGCGGCGATCGGCGGGGCGGGCAGGCGCCCGGCCAGGATCTCGCGGAGGAAGTCGAGACCGCTGTGGTGGGGGACGGCCTCGGCGGAAAGGGCGGGGTCCTCCCAGCCGAACACGCGAGATCTGCGCATCTCCGCTCCTGTCTCGCCGGTCGCGCCGGTGACCTGGGACTTCTTCGATGTGTCGGGCATGGGGGCGGCTCCTTGGGGGCGGGTGAGTCGGTGGGGTGCGCCGGTCGGCGACGGCGGGTTCAGGGGGTGTCCGGGCCGACGCGCAGGAGACCCGGGCCGGCGTCGACGAACGTGCCACCGATCGGCACGTCGTGGCCGTCGTCGCAGCGCAGCACCACGTGTACCGGGGCGCCGCAGTTCTCGTGGCGTACGACCACGGGGGGTCCCTGTTCGTCGGCGGCCCAGGTGTCGCCCCACTGCCGCAGCGCCGAGAGGACGGGCAGGAAGTCCCGCCCCTTCTCGGTCAGTTGATAGGCGTACCGGGTCCGCTGGCCGGGTTCCTGGTAGGGCACGCGCTCCAGGAGGCCGGCGGCGGTGAGTTCCTTCAGGCGCGTGGAGGCGGCGGGTTCGCCGATGCCCACACGCTTGGCGAAGTCGTCGAACCGGCGGGTGCCGAAGAACGCCTCGCGCAGGATCAGCAGCGCCGTCCTGGTGCCGACGATCTCCAGGGTCCTGGCGATGGAGCAGTTGGCCATGGACCAGGCGTCCCGTTCCTTCAGCAGATCGTTCATCTCTCAGCCCTCCGCCTGGCTTGCCTCTTCCAAAGTCAGCCTATAACGTCGTAGCTAACTTCTGAAAGCATTAGTCAGCTCCCGAGGGAAGAACCATGGACATCAGCGCAGCAACCGCCCTGGTCACCGGAGCCAACCGCGGTCTCGGCAGGGCGCTCGCCCAGGAACTGGTCGCGCGCGGCGCCACGGTGTACGGGGCGGCCCGCCGACCGGACCAGATCGATCTGCCCGGCGTGAAGCCGATACGGCTCGACGTCACCGACCCCGCCTCTGTCGCAGCGGCCGCCGAGGAGGCCGGTGACATCACCGTGCTGATCAACAACGCGGGCAGTTCCACGGGCGCCGATCTGCTGACCGGCAGCTGGGACGCCGTACGCCTGGAGATGGAGACCCACTACCTGGGCACCCTCGGCGTGATCCGGGCGTTCGCCCCGGTGATCGAGTCCCAGGGCGGAGGCTCCATCCTCAACATCCTGTCCGTGCTGTCATGGATCACCTTCCCCACCGTGGGCGCCTACTCCGCGGCCAAGTCCGCGCAGTGGAGCCTGACCAACGCGGTGCGCCAGCAGCTCGCACCCCGGGGCATCACCGTCTCCGGACTGCACGTCGGCTACATGGACACCGACATGGCCCGCCACGTCACCGATCCCAAGACCGACCCGGCGGACGTCGCCCGTGCCGCCGTGGACGGCATCGCCGCCGGCGCGCCCGAGATCGTCGTGGACGACCTCAGCCGCCAGGTCCAGGCGGGCCTCTCCGGTGGCGTCGCCGCCCTCTACCCGCAGCTCGGCTGAGACGAGGACATCATGGTTTCCACCCCGTCCCCCGCCCCGGGCCGGCTCAAGCCGGCCGAGCGGCCCACCGGTGTCCGGCCTTCCCCGAACCAGCCCTCCCGCGGCGCCGCCGCCGTCACGCTCATCGCGATGTGCCTGGGCGCCATGACGACGTTTCTGCTGATCACCGCCTCGGTGTCGGCGCTGTCGGCCATCCAGGACGACCTGCACGTCTCCCCGACCGGCCTCGTCTGGATCCCCTCCGCGTACACCCTGCTCGTGGCCAGCCTGGTGATGTCCGCGGGCACCATCGGCAACCTCTACGGCCGCAAGCGCGCCTTCGTCACCGGCGCCGCGGTCATGATCATCGGGTCGCTCATCGTCTACACCGCGGGTTCGGCGGGGGGCGTCATCGCCGGCCAGCTCGTCTCCGGCCTCGGCGGCGCTCTCATCCTGCCCAACAGCCTGGCCATCCTGGGAGCCACGTTCCCCGACCCCCACCGTCGTACCGAAGTCGTCACCGTCTGGGCGGCCTCCTCCGGCATCGGACTCGCCGCCGGCCCGCTGATCGCGGGCACCCTGCTGGACCACTTCCACTGGAACACGGTCTTCCTGTCGACCGCCGTCCTCGCCGTCGTGACCATGGCCGTCGCCGTCTTCGTCGCCGAATCGCGCGGCCCCGAGGGCAAACTCGACATCCCCGGCCAGGTCCTGGCCGTGCTGGGCATCGCCGCCCTCGTCTACGCCCTCATCGAAGGCGGACACGACGGCTACACCAGCCCCCGGATCCTCACTGCCTGGTTCATCGCCGCCGCGGCCCTGACCGGGTTCGTTCTCGTCGAGCGCGCCGGCCGCACGCCCATGCTGGACATCAGCCTCTTCCGGTCGGCGTCGTTCAGCGCCGTCATGTTCGTCGCGGCGGTCTCCCTGTTCGGCTTCACCGGGCTGGCCATCCTGTCGGTGCTCTTCTACGAGCGCGTCCAGCATCTGTCCGCCCTGGCCGTGGGCTGGCGGCTGCTGGCCTTCTTCGGCGTCTACGTCGTCGTCAGCTACGCGACCGGACGCGTGATCCGCCGTACCGGCTTCAAGCTCCCGCTGACCCTGGGCTTCCTCATCGGAGCCGCCGCCACGGCCGGCCTGACCACGCTGGAGCCGGCCACCCCCTATGCCCGGGTGTGGTGGCTGTACGTGCTCTTCGGCGCCGCATCCGGCATGGTGGCCGCGCCGAGCACCGCCGCCGCCCTGGTCAGCGTCTCCCATGAACGCGCCGGCATGGCCTCCGGAGCCGTCAACGCCTTCCGCCAGATCGGATCCGTCACCGGCTCCTCCCTCCTCGGCGCCCTCCTGGCCGGCCGGCTCCAGTCCCAACTGCCCACCCGTCTCGCCGCTCACCACGTCCCCCGAGCAGCCTGGCCCACCGTCGAACACGCCGTCTCCACAGGCACCGGCGGCCACCGCCCGACCCCGCCGAACGTGACCGCCGCGATCGGCGACGCCTTCACCTCCGGCGTCCACGCCGGCATGACGGTCATCACCGCCGTATTCCTGTGCGCGGCCGTCGCCTCGGCGCTCCTGGTCCACAACCGGCCGCACCACGCCTCCGCGACGAATTAAGAGCAGGGGAGAAATTGCCCTGGCTGGGGGGAGGTCGTCCGGGCATCACGCGACCACGTCGAACTCCTGGCTCACGGAACGGCGTTGACAGGGGCCACGGCTGCGGTGTCAGTCTGCTGAAGTATCCTTCCCGCCACCGCACACCGACTGGGAGGACCGACAGAATTGACTGGCCTGCCTGCTTTCCCGCTGCCCTTTCATGCTTCCCGTTCCATATCGTTCGCGACACCGCGAACGCTGCGGGAACTTCAGATGATGCAGTGCAGCGCACACATTCGGGCGAAGCCGGGGTGGTTCGACAAGGTGAACGATGCCGGCATCGTCGCCAGGTGGACCCAAGAAGCGGTCGCCCAGGGCCTCACCGAAGCGCAGGTTCGTTACGTGCTTGCCGAACTCGTGCATTACGCCGCGCTGCGGGACGGCCGAACCGGCATCGAGGTGTCCGCCGTCGACGGGGTGTGGCAGTCGGACACACTGGTCGACGACAAGCTCAGATCCCGGCTGCGCGAGGCGGTTCGGGTCCTGGAACAGGTCCCCGAAGCAGAACAGGACTGGCATCCTGGATCCGACGGCCAGGTACTGGATCTGGTTCATCCCTCACTGTTCTGCCTGGTGAGAGGGGTGAGCGGCGCGCCCGAGCGGGCTTGGCAGAACCCGACGGACCGCTATTCGAAGTACGAATTCTCGGAGAAATTCCAGTGGCTGCCCACGGACGTCGATGTCAGCGACGACGGCGATGTCGCCTTCCGTTCGTACGTCAATAACGTCCACCCCGAGACTCATCGCGAACTGGCTTCCGTCCTGCCAGACCTGTTCGCGCGCTTTCGCCCGCTGCTGGAGAACGTGCTCACCGATCTGCGCCATCCGCGGCCCCTGCGGATCGAGGCCGATCCCTTCGGGTGGTACGACTCGGAGCCGGAGTATCCGAACAAGTCCTCCTACAGTGATGACGGGGCCTACGCAGAAGCCGTCCGTGCATGGGAAGAGGCCCAGGACGACTGGTGGGAAAACCGCCGCCCGGTCATCCCGGACGCCCCGGCCTTCACCCCGCCCGAGTTGCCTGACGAATCCGCCCGAGTCGACCTGCGCGGTCGCCGCCTCCAGATCATCGTCAAGCTCGCCACCATTCATCTCACTCCGGACAAGCCCGAGTACCCTGGCGGTTCCTGGCATGTCGAGGGGATGTTGAACGAGCGGATTGTCGCGACCGGCATCTACTACTGGGACAGCGAGAACATCACCGAAAGCCGGCTGAGTTTCCGGGCGGCACTCGACGACCCGGACTACGAACAGAGCGATGACAACGGTGTGCGTGAGGTCTATGGCCTGGAGGACGAAGACGCACTGAACCAGATGCTGGGATCGGCATCGACACCAGCGGGCCGCTGCCTGGCGTTCCCGAACATCCTGCAACACCGCGTCGGCTCATTCCGCCTCATGGACCACACCCGCCCGGGACATCGCAAAATTCTCGCGTTCTTCCTGGTCGACCCGTCGGAAAAGATCGTTTCGACATCCGATGTCCCACCGCAACAACCATGGTCCGACACCTCGACCATGACGCTTGAACAGGCCAAGAACTACCGCGAAGAACTCATGCAGGAACGGAAGTTCTTCGTCGACGAACACAACGAGCAGCTCTACGAACGAGAATTCTCCCTCTGCGAGCACTGAATCTCTTCCATCCTGAATACGTGCGGGTCACCCGGACGCAGGACAAGCTCCGTGATCGGCTGTTCCGTCGGGGGCTCCGGCTCGTTGGGCAGTATCGAGGGCATCCGAAAGGGCCGGCAGGGATGAGTCAGGGAGTGCCAGTGCCGCAGCACGAGCAGCGTCAGATCACCGTCGAGCAGTTCCAGGACGCGACGCTGATCTGGAACTATCACCAGATGGGCCACGAGCAGCGGCCCTGCTCGGCGGCGATCGGCCTGGGCTGCCACGACCTCGGTGTGGCCACTACGGCCGCCGAGCTGTACCGCGCCGGCCTCTTCCCGGTGCTGGTGTTCAGCGGCGGAAACAGCCCCACCACTCGCGCCCGCTTCCCGCGCGGCGAGGCCGTTCACTACCGGGAGCATGCCCTGAGCCTGGGTGTGCCGGACGAGGCGATCCTGGTCGAGCCCAAGGCGGCCAACACCGGCCAGAACATCAGCTTCTCCCGCGAGCTGCTCGGCGAGGCCGGTGTGCAGGTCGACTCGCTGCTTCTGATCTCCAAGCCGTACATGGAACGCCGCTCGTACGCGACCTGCCGCAAGCTGTGGCCCGAGGTCGAGGTCGTGCTGCCCTCAATGTGCCCCGGCCGCCTGACGACCCCTTCCGGCGCATGACGAGGGCGGGGTCGTGAAACCCCACCCAACCCCTCGAACCCCCAGCTCAAGGCCAAACAAGGCAATAAGGCTGATGCCCCGCCTCATGCAGCCGATGCGAGAAGTCCTGCCATTCGTGCAGCAACTGGTACACATTGAACGCATCCCGTGGCCCACCCCGGTCCGGGACCGTGGACCAGATGAACGCCGCCGCGCCGACCGCTTCCTCGCCGATGCCGCGCAGGGGGTCGACGACGGTCATGGGGAGCTTGACGACGGCGTAGTCGGGGTGGAGGACGACCAGTTCCAGGGGCGGGACCTTGTGCAGGGGGACGCCCTCGATGCCGGTCAGCACCATCGCGGCCATGGTCTCCGGCTTGATCTTGGTGAACATGCCGTTCATGCCCAGCTCGTCGCCGCCGAGTTCCTCGGGGCGCATCGAGATGGGGACGCGGGCCGCGGTCGCGCCGTCGGGCGCGCCGAAGTATTTGTACGTCACCCCCACCCGACCACCCTTCCTGCTCCCCGCCCTCAGGCGGTCTGCCCGGTCGACGAGCCGGCGGTCGGTCGGCCGGTCGAGCTGGCTCTCCAGCTGCCGGTCGGTCCGCCGGTCGTACCACTCGGGCTCACCCGGTACACCCTGTGTCTGACGTGCGTCGCTCTGCCGTGCTTCGGTCGCTTCCTCCGCGTCGCGCCGGTGCCTTCCCCGCCGGGCACGTCGAGGACCCAGGTCATCAGTCCCCTCGCCCAGTCCGCCACCGCGATGCATATCTCCACCCGACTGCTTTTCTAGGACGCGTGGCCCCCGCCGCGCAACCCGATCATCGTGTCAGTGACCTCCCCCACGGCCGCCCGCCGAAACGTGCGGTGGAACAACAGTCCACGGGTTCTTGTCCGGCCCCTGATCATTACGTGCGTAACAGCTGTGTGTATCAGGTCTCAGTCTCGCAGATGGTGGCCCCGCGGTGCCGCGGACCGGAGGTCGGCCGCCTCACGGCCCGCCCGCGGCCTACCCTGAGGGGGTCACCCAAGTCACCGGAGTCCGAGAAGCCGGAGAAGTCGCACACCATGAGTGCCCTGAGCGAAACGCCCTATCCCTTCGACGCGCCCGCCTCCCAGGCGCTCTTCGACCGCGCCTCCGCCGTCACGCCCGGCGGGGTGAACTCGCCGGTGCGCGCCTTCCGCGCGGTCGGCGGCACGCCTCGTTTCATGGTGTCCGGCAAGGGCCCCTACCTCACCGACGCCGACGGCCGCGAGTACGTCGACCTCGTCTGCTCCTGGGGGCCCATGATCCTCGGGCACTCGCACCCCGAGGTCATCGCCGCCGTCCAGGAGGCCGTCGCCCGCGGTACGTCCTTCGGCACGCCCGGTGAGGGCGAGGTCGCGCTCGCCGAGGAGATCGTCGCCCGGGTCGGGCCCGTGCAGCAGGTCCGGCTCGTGAGCAGCGGCACCGAGGCGACCATGAGCGCCATCCGGCTCGCCCGTGGGTTCACCGGCCGGTCCAAGGTGATCAAGTTCGCCGGGTGTTACCACGGGCATGTGGACGCGCTGCTCGCCGCCGCCGGCTCCGGTGTCGCCACCTTCGCGCTGCCCGACACTCCTGGCGTCACCGGCGCGCAGGCCGGGGACACGATCGTGCTGCCGTACAACGATCTCGAGGCCGTGCAGGAGGCCTTCCACCGGTACCCCGGCGAGATCGCGTGCGTGATCACCGAGGCCTCGCCGGGCAACATGGGCGTCGTGCCGCCGGACCCCGGGTTCAACCAGGGACTCAGGGACGCCTGCCACAAGAACGGCGCCCTCTACATCTCCGACGAGGTGATGACCGGGTTCCGGACCAGCCGCGCCGGGTGGTACGGGGTCGACGGGGTCGAGCCCGATCTGATGACGTTCGGGAAGGTGATGGGGGGCGGGTTCCCCGCCGCCGCCTTCGGTGGGCGCGCCGATGTCATGGCGCACCTGGCGCCCGCCGGGCCCGTCTACCAGGCCGGCACGCTCTCCGGCAACCCCGTCGCCACCGCCGCCGGGCTCGCCCAGCTGCGGCTGCTGGACGACGCCGCGTACGAGACGGTGAACGCCGTGTCCGCGCAGATCCAGGCGCTCGTCACCGAGGCGCTGAACAAGGAGGGCGTCGCGCACCGGCTGCAGACGGCCTCCAACATGTTCTCGGTGTTCTTCACCGACCGGCAGGTGCGCGACTACGAGGACGCCAAGCGCCAGGAGTCGTTCCGTTTCACCGCGTTCTTCCACTCGCTGCTGTCGAACGGCGTCTACCTGCCGCCGTCGTCCTTCGAGTCCTGGTTCGTGTCCACGGCCCACGACGAGCGGGCCATCCAGAAGATCGCCGACGCCCTTCCGGCGGCGGCCCGGGCGGCTGCGGAGGCCACCGCGTGAGCAACAGCATCAGCAGCAGGGACAAGGACGTCACCGTCGTCCATCTCATGCGACACGGCGAGGTCGAGAACCCGACCGGCATTCTGTACGGGCGGCTGCCCGGCTACCACCTGTCCGAGCTGGGGCGGCAGATGGCCGACCGGGTCGCCGAGCACCTCGCCGCGCGGGACGTGACGTACGTCTGCGCCTCGCCGCTGGAGCGGGCGCAGGAGACGGCCACCCCGATCGCCAAGGCGCACAGTCTGGACCTGGACACCGACGAGCGGCTCATCGAGGCCGGCAACGTCTTCCAGGGCAAGACCTTCGGCGTCGGCGACGGCGCGCTGCAGCGGCCCGGCAACTGGAAGCACCTCGTCAACCCGTTCCGGCCGTCCTGGGGCGAGCCCTACGTCGACCAGGTCGTGCGGATGATGGGCGCGCTGAACGCGGCCAAGGACCAGGCGCGCGGGCACGAGGCGGTGCTGGTCAGCCATCAGCTGCCGATCTGGATCGTGCGGTCGTACGTCGAGCGGCGGCGGCTGTGGCACGACCCGCGCAAGCGGCAGTGCACACTGGCCTCCCTGACGTCCTTCACCTACCTGGGCGACAAGATCGTGTCGGTCGGCTACAGCGAGCCCGCCATCGATCTCGTCCCGGCCCATCTGCGGGCCGGTGCCAAGCCGCAGAAGGGCAAGGGCACCGCCCGGGGGAAGGCCTTCGGTGCCTGAATGCGCCCGATTCTGACGGCCCGTTTGACGTGACTTAGCGCGCTTTTGCGATATCCGTTACGAAAACCATACGAATCAAAGGAACCTCCCCGATCGTCGCGCCCTCTCTCAGGGTGACTGACACCACGCGCGATGAATCGGGGATTTCCATGCGCACCGTCTCCCGGACCCTCTCCCGCCGGGGAATACTCGGCCTCGGCGCGGGTGCCGCTGCCGCCGCCACCCTCGCCGGCTGCGGGAGCCACACGTCATCGGACGGCGCCGGGCGGTCGAACGGTTCCGGCGACGGAAAGAACGGCCAGGACGGAGGCGCGAGCGGCGCCCCGCAGGGACGGCTCATCGGGGACGGCTCCACGTCGTACACCGGCAAGCAGCCGCACCAGCCGGCCGCGCCCGAGCCGCTGCAGCCCGGCCAGACCCCGCCGCAGTTCGTGGTCTTCTCCTGGGACGGCGCCGGCGAGGTCGGCAACGGGCTCTTCCCGCGCTTCCTGGACCTGGCCAAGCAGCACGGTGCGAGCATGACCTTCTTCCTCTCGGGTCTCTACCTGCTGCCCGAGTCGAAGAAGCGCCTGTACGTTCCGCCGAACAACAGGGTCGGCGCCTCCGACATCGGCTACCTCGCCGACGACCACATCAAGGCGACGCTGACCAACGTCCGCCGGGCCTGGCTCGAAGGCCACGAGATAGGCACCCACTTCAACGGCCACTTCTGCGGCGATGCCCACACCTCGGTCAAGTGGTGGACGCCCCAGCAGTGGCACAGCGAGATCAAGCAGGCCAAGTCCTTCGTCAAGAACTGGAAGACCAACACCGGCCTCACCGACATGCCGGCCCTGCCGTTCGACTACGACAAGGAGCTCGTCGGCGGCCGTACGCCCTGTCTGCTCAACCAGGAGAACCTGCTGCCCACCGCCCGTGAACTGGGCTGGCGTTACGACGCCTCCTCGCCCGGCGGTCTGCAGATGTGGCCGGTGAAGAAGCAGGGGCTGTGGGACCTGCCGCTGCAGGAGATCCCCTTCCCCGGCAGGAAGTTCCAGGTCCTCTCGATGGACTACAACATGATGTTCAACCAGTCGCAGAACTCGACCAAGGCGCCGGCCTACAACTACCCGGCCTGGCGCGAGCAGGCGGCCGGGGCGTACATCGCCGGCTTCAAGCGGGCATACTTCTCGAACCGGGCGCCGTTCTTCATCGGCAACCACTTCGAGCACTGGAACGGCGGCATCTACATGGACGCCGTCGAGCAGGCCTTCAAGCACATCGCCCGGGCGAAGGAGAAGGGCGCCGACGTACGGCTCGTCTCCTTCCGGCAGTTCTGCGACTGGATCGACGTGCAGAAGCCCGAGGTGCTCGCCAAGCTGCGCACGCTGGCGCCCGGACAGGCTCCGGCCGGCGGCTGGAAGACCTTCCTCGCGTAGCGCCCCGACCACTTCCCCGCGCAGCCTCTCGCTCGACCCCCTGCCGGAAATGTCCCGTGTAAATACGCCCTGAAATGGCGTTTTCCGCCCGGCAGGGGGGTGCCACAGATCGCCGGAACGGACATGCGAAACTTTTCACATGAGTACCCGTAGCCGCGCCGTCCAGCTCAGCGCCGTGGCCGCCGTCGCGGCCCTGACCCTGTCCGCGTGCGGCAAGGGCGGCACCTCCGGCGGCGGTGGCAACACCAACTTCGTCACCGGCCACAACGGCATCGACACCGTGCCGGTGGGCAAGCGCACCGGTGCCCCGGACCTGTCCGGCAAGACCATCGACGGCAAGGCCCTGGACGTCGCCGACTACAAGGGCCAGGTCGTCGTCGTCAACGTCTGGGGCTCATGGTGCGGGCCGTGCCGCGAGGAGGCCCAGTACTTCTCCAAGGTGTCGAAGCAGTACCAGGGCAAGGGTGTGCAGTTCGTCGGCATCAACACCCGGGACACCAGCACCACCCCCGCGGTCGCCTTCGAGAAGGAGCACGGGATCAGCTACCCGAGCCTGTACGACCCCACGGGCAGGCTGATGCTCCGCTTCAAGAAGGGCACCCTCAACCCGCAGCTGATCCCCTCCACGCTCGTCATCGACAAGCAGGGGAAGGTCGCCGCGCGGGCCCTGGAGGCGCTCGACGACACCGCCCTGCTGAAGATGCTCAAGCCGGTCCTCGCGGAGAAGTGACGTGAGCGCGCTCCTGACGCTGGCCGCGACGGGCCAGAACGAGACGGTGCGAAGCGGCGCCCTGCTGATCGCCCTGCCGGTCGCGCTGCTCGGCGGGCTCGTCTCCTTCTTCTCCCCGTGCGTCCTGCCCCTGGTCCCCGGCTACCTCTCCTATGTCACCGGCGTCGCCGGCACCGACCTGGCCGAGGCCAGGCGCGGGCGGATGGCCACCGGTGCCCTCCTGTTCGTCCTCGGCTTCACCGCCGTGTTCGTCTCCGGCGGCGCGCTGTTCGGCTTCTTCGGCTCCACCCTGCAGGAGTACAAGGACACGCTGTCCAAGGTGCTCGGCGTGCTCATGATCCTGCTGGGCGTCTTCTTCATGGGGCTGATGCCCTGGCTGACCCAGCGTGAGTTCCGCTTCCACCGGCGCCCGACGGCCGGTCTGATCGGCGCGCCCCTGCTCGGCGCCCTGTTCGGGGTCGGCTGGACCCCCTGCATCGGCCCGACCCTCGCCTCCGTCATCGCCCTGTCCTCCCAGCAGGCGAGCGCCGGCCGGGGCGCCGTACTGACCGTCGCCTACTGCCTCGGCCTCGGCGTCCCCTTCGTGCTCACCGCGATCGCCTTCCGCAAGGCACTCGGCGCGTTCGGCTGGGTCAAGCGCCACTATGTCTGGGTGATGCGCATCGGCGGCACGATGATGATCGTGACCGGTGTGCTGCTGCTGACCGGCGCCTGGGACAGTCTGGTGCAGCAGGTGCAGACCTGGTCCGACGGCTTCACTGTGGGGATCTGATCGATGAGCACAACCGAAACCGACAAGAGCCAGGACCAGGCGGGCCCCGACCACGAGGACCTCGGCGCGGCCGGCTCCCAGCTGTCCACCGCCCCGGCGGAGGAACTCTCCGTCGCGCCCGGCCTCGGCGTCATCGGCTGGGTCCGCTGGTTCTGGCGGCAGCTGACCTCCATGCGGGTCGCGCTGCTGCTGCTCCTGCTGCTCTCGCTCGGCGCGATCCCCGGCTCGCTCATCCCGCAGACCGGCGCCGACCTGAACAAGGTCGACGACTTCCGCAAGGCCCACAAGACGCTCGCGCCGATCTACGACAAGCTCGGCCTGTTCCACGTCTACAGCTCGGTGTGGTTCTCCGCGATCTACATCCTGCTGTTCGTCTCCCTCATCGGCTGTATCGTCCCGCGCACCTGGCAGTTCGTCGGCCAGCTGCGCGGCCGGCCGCCGGGCGCCCCCAAGCGGCTGAACCGGCTGCCCGCCTACACGACATGGCGTACGACCGCCGAGCCCGAGCAGGTGCGCGAGGCCGCGCTCGCCCTGCTGAAGAAGCGCCGCTTCCGCGCCCATGTCGCCGGTGACGCCGTCGCCGCCGAGAAGGGCTATCTGCGCGAGCTGGGCAACCTGGCCTTCCACATCGCCCTGATCGTGCTGCTGATCGCCTTCGCCTCCGGCCAGCTGTACAAGTCGGACGGCACCAAGCTGGTGGTGGAGGGCGACGGGTTCTCCAACGCGCTTCCGCAGTACGACGACTTCAAGTCCGGCAGCCTGTTCCAGGCCGATGACCTGGTGCCGTTCAGCTTCAGCCTGAAGGACTTCAAGGCCACCTACGAGGTCACCGGGCCCAACAAGGGCACCCCGCGCACCTTCGAGGCGCAGATCACCTACAGCAAGGGCGCGTACGGCAAGGACCGGCCGACCACCATCAAGGTCAACACGCCGCTGACGATCGACGACTCCAAGGTCTACCTCGTCAGCCACGGCTACGCGCCCGTCATCACCGTCCGCGACGGCAAGGGCACGGTCGTCTACCACGCCGCCACACCGCTGCTGCCGCTCGACGGCAATGTCACCTCCAACGGTGTGGTGAAGGTGATGGACGGCTACCGCAACCCGCAGGGCCAGAAGGAACAGCTCGGCTTCCAGGCCTTCTTCGTGCCGACCTTCGATCCGAAGAGCGGCACGATGCTCTCGCAGTTCCCGTCGCTGGTGAACCCTCTGCTCGCGGTCAACGCCTACCACGGCGACCTGGGCGTCGACACGGGCACCCAGAACGTGTACCAGCTGGACAAGACGCACATGAAGGCGTTCAAGGACAGCAAGGGCCAGCTGCTGAAGAAGCTCCTCCAGCCGGGCGACACGCTCACGCTGCCGAACGGCGCCGGGTCCATCACCTTCGAGAAGGACATCAAGGAGTGGGCCGGCTTCGAGATCGTCCAGGAGCCCGGCAGCGGCTGGGCGCTCGGCGGTGCCCTCGCCGCGATCTTCGGTCTGGCCGGCTCCCTGTTCATCCAGCGGCGCCGGGTGTGGGTGCGCGCGGTGCGCGGGGCCGACGGCGTGACGGTCGTCGAGATGGCCGGGCTGGGCCGCAGCGAGTCCGCCAAGGTGCCCGAGGAGCTGGGCGACCTCGCCGGAATCCTCTACGACCAGGCGCCGGGGGCACCCGACCCCGACGACCACTCTTCAGAATCCCCCGACACCCCAGTCGTACCTGCCGAAGGGGCCGAGAAGTGACTCTCGCCGCCGCAACCGATCTCGCCGCCACGACCAACGAACACCTGGCGAGCATCAGCAACACGCTGATCTACTCGTCGATGGCCGTCTACACCCTGGCCTTCTTCGCGTACATCGCCGAATGGCTCTTCGGCAGCCGCAGCAAGGTGGCCCGTACGGCCGCCGCGCTGACGGCTCAGTCGGAGACCTCCGCGAAGGCTCCTGCCGTCACCGTCAAGCAGGCCGGCGGTACGGCCGTGCTGGAGCGGCCCAAGGTCGTCGTCCGCTCGGCCGCCGGTGCCCGTGATGTGCCGGACGGGCCGGGTGCGCACGGCGGGGACGCGCAGGGCGACCTCTACGGGCGGATCGCCGTCTCGCTCACCGTGCTCGCCTTCCTGGTGGAGCTGGCCGGTGTCGTCGCCCGTGCGGCCTCCGTGCAGCGGGCGCCGTGGGGCAACATGTACGAGTTCAACATCACCTTCTCCACGGTGGCCGTCGGCGTGTACCTCGCGCTGCTGGCGCTGAAGAAGAACGTGCGCTGGCTCGGGCTGTTCCTGATCACCACGGTCCTGCTCGACCTGGGCCTCGCGGTCACCGTCCTGTACACCGCGAGCGACCAGCTGGTGCCGGCCCTGCACTCGTACTGGCTGTACATCCACGTCTCCACCGCGATCTTCTGCGGCGCGGTGTTCTACGTCGGCGCGGTCGCCACGATCCTGTACCTGTTCAAGGACTCGTACGAGACCAAGCTGCAGACCGGCGGCAAGCCGGGTGCCTTCGCCACCTCGGTCCTGGAGCGGCTGCCCGCCTCGGCCTCGCTGGACAAGTTCGCCTACCGGGTCAACGCGGCGGTGTTCCCGCTGTGGACGTTCACGATCATCGCGGGTGCGATCTGGGCCGGTGACGCCTGGGGCCGCTACTGGAACTGGGACCCGAAGGAGACCTGGTCCTTCATCACCTGGGTCGCCTACGCCTGCTACCTGCACGCCCGCGCCACGGCCGGCTGGAAGGGCCGCAAGGCCGCCTATCTGGCGATGATCGCCTTCGGTTGCTGGCTGTTCAACTACTACGGCGTCAACATCTTCGTCAGCGGCAAGCACTCCTACGCGGGCGTGTGAGCCGAGGGTCGCCCACACTGGTGTCATGAGCGGTTCCATCGCACAGGGCACCAGCCAGACCCACGGGAACACGCACATACTCCACTTCCTGGTGCGGCTCCCGAGGCCCATGGAAGACGTCTGGCCGGCGGTGGCCACCCCCGAGGGACTCGGGGCGTGGTGCACCGCCGTCGACGTTCTGCAGCCCCGCCTCGACGGCGCGGTCACCCTGCGTGACCTGGGCTCCGGCCGGGTCACCGCCTGGGACGTGGACCGGGTCGCGGAGTACACCGTCGAGGGCGGCGGCCGGATCCGGTTCCATCTGGAGCGGGGCGGCGCCGGCGAGAGCGTGCTGCGCTTCACCCACGAGTTCCAGGGCGAGGCGGCGTCGGAGTCCGCCTGGCGCGACAGATTCGAACGCCTGATCGGCATCCTGGAGTCCACACAGGGCCTCGCGGCC
This sequence comes from Streptomyces sp. NPDC007856, assembly GCF_042868225.1. NCBI lineage: Bacteria > Bacillati > Actinomycetota > Actinomycetes > Kitasatosporales > Streptomycetaceae > Streptomyces > Streptomyces sp. NPDC007856. Next base: position 36,408 of record NZ_JBIAEC010000001.1, read on the forward strand.
TACCGGACCCCACAGCCCCCCGCGCCCTCGGAACCTTCGGAACCCCTTCCCGGTCAGTTCACCTAGTGCGGCGCAGGCGGTCAGGACGCTGCGGACAGGGTGCCGTGGGTCACCGAGGCGATGTGGTCGCGCAGGCACCCATGCGCACACCTGGTCGCCGACGGAACGGGTGGCAGGCCGAACGCGGAAGTGAACAACCGACGGTGAGGCGCCGGGGCCGGGTTCACCCGACGGTGATCGAGTCCAGCTTCTCGCGCAGGTACACATGCGAGTCGACCGGCGGGTACGCCACCCGGCCCACCGGCGCCGGCACGGACTCCACGCGGGTGCCCGGGTTGCACTCGCCGAAGTACACGAGCGACATCAGCTCCTCGGCGGGCGCGTCGACGGGCGGAGGCAGCACCCGGTGCCGCCCGGAGCGCCACCGGTCGCCGGTCCAACGGGCCAGCAGGTCACCGACGTTGATGGTGAAGGCGGCCGGGTCGTACGGCGCGTCCTCCCAGCCGCCGGCGTCGGTGTACACCTGAAGCCCGCCCTTCCCGGCCTGCCGGTCCAGGACGGTCACGGTGCCGAAGTCGGTGTGCGGCCCGATCCGGAACTGCCCCGGCAGCGGCTCGCCGACGACGTCCGTCCCGGGATACCAGTTGATGTTGAAGCCGTACGTCGGACGGTCCATGTGCCGGGAGAAGAAGTCGGGTTCGAGCCCGAGCGCGTATCCCAGCAGCGACAGCAGCTCCTTCTCCAGGGCGGCCATGCGCGCCAGATACGTCCTGCACAGCTCCCGGAGCTCCGGCACCTCGGCCGGCCACACGTTGGGCGCGTACCACTCGGCGTCGACCACCGGGTCCTCGAACGGCTCGTCCGTCGCGAAGGTCAGCGACTCCTTCAGGTCGGGCGGTGTCTCGGTCCCCTCCGCGTACCCGTTGGCCTCGGCACCGGGCCCGAGCCAGCCCCGGCCGCCGACCTTCGCCTCGTACCGCTGCTTGACCTCGACGGGCAGCAGAAAGAACTCCCGCGCCGCCCGCCGGATCCCCGCCCGCAGCTCCGGCTCCACCCCGTGCCCGGTGACCAGAAGGAATCCGGCGGTCCGCAGCGCCTGGTCGACGGTACGGGCGAGGCCGGCCCGAGCCGCCTCGTCACCGGCCGACCAGGGCCGCAGGTCGATGGTGGGAACACGCGCGTCAGTCACCGATGTCCTCGTTCCACAGCTCGGGGTTGTCCTTGACGAAGGCGCGCATCATCGTCACGCACTCGGGGTCCTCCAGAACCAGGATCTCCACGCCGTGACCGGCCAGCCACTCGTGGCCGCCGTGGAAGGTGGTGGCCTCGCCGATCACCACCCGGGAGATACCGAACTGGCGGACCAGGCCGCTGCAGTACCAGCAGGGGGAGAGGGTGGTGACCATGGTCGTGCCACGGTACGTGCGCTGCCGCCCCGCCGCCCGGAACGCGGCCGTCTCGGCATGCATCGAGGGGTCGCCGTCCTGCACCCGGCGGTTGCGGCCCCGGCCGAGGAGGGTGCCGTCCGGGGCGTACAGCGCGGCGCCGATGGGGATCCCGCCCTCTTCCAGCCCGGCACGGGCCTCTGCTACGGCGGTGGCGAGCCAGGCGCGGGCCTGTCGTTCGTCCATGGCTTCACTGTGCTGGGCGGGGGAGCGGCGGGGCAACAGCGCCCCGAAGGGGCGCTGGGAACTCACCCGGCACGGCGGAGCACCCCCGCGGCGGTCACCCTCCCGTCGGCTACCCGCTGATCATCCCGATGACCGCCCGCACCGCCTCGGCCACGGGCTGGCCGACGGCCCCGACCGTGGTGGCGATCCCCGCGACGGCCATCAGCGCTCGGTGCCGTTCCTGCGCGGGCACGGTGGCGTCGGGGCTGAGGGCGGGCAGGGACTCGTCCAGGAGCTGGGCGCTGGGCGTCGGCACCTGCGCCCGCAACTCGGCGATCAGCCGGTGCAGTTCGGCGAGGGCGGCGACCAGGGCCGGGTCCTGCTGCCCGGCTCCGGCGCCCGCCTGGTTCTTGACGATGCCCTGGTTGCCCTGGCCGCCGTACATGTTCACGTTGTCGCCGTAGTAGTAGTTGTTCGAGCCGCTCATGCGCCGATCCCCACGTTTCCGCTGCCGCCGTACATGTTGACGTTGTCGCCGAAGTAGTAGTTCTTCGGCGAGACGGTGAGGCTCTCCACCGTGACCTTGAACTCGACGTCCGGATGATCGATGGCGTAGGAGATCTGACCGACGATCTGGTCCAGGTACTGCGCGTTCTGGCTGGTGACCAGCGCGGTCGACGCACCTGAGGTCTCGATCGCGAGGACGTGCTGGGGGGCGGCGGTCAGGATGCCGATCATCTCGATCAGGAAGTAGATCTCGGCGAGGGCGGCCACGATCCAGACGAACACGACATAGCCGGCGGCACCGGAGTTGCCGTCCACTCCGCCCCCGTTGATGGAGGCCAGCAGTCCCGGCAGCATCGCGAGGAAACCGACGATCATCGTCACGGCGGTGTACCGCAGGAACCGCAGCACCGCCTCCTTGCGCTTGGGGCGCATGACGAAGGTGTAGACGCGGGCGATGTTGTGCAGCGGGTACACCGCCGCCCCGATCCACAGGATCCGCTTGCTGACCCGCAGATCGACCCGGACCGGCGCCGGATGAGCCGGCGGCGCGGGGACGTCCGGCACGCCCGGCGCAGCGGCGGGCACGGTGGCCGGCGCAGCGGGCGGCGCGGTGGGTGCGGACGTCGGCCGGGTGGGTACGGGTGGCGGATCCTGGGCCGGGCGCTCGGGTGGCTGGCCGTTCTGCATCTGCTTCTGTCCCCCAGAGGTCAGGCGATCCCTCGCAACTCAGTGACGACCATTAACAACATCCCTGCTCGGGATGGCAAGTCGTTATGAATCGCGAAGTTCCCTGGACCCGGGAGAAGTTGACGCACACTCAGTCGGCCACCCGCAGCAGCAGCTTCCCCGTGCTCGACCGTCCTCCCATCAACCGGTGCGCCTCCGCCGCCCGGTCGAGCGGGAACTCGGCCGTCACCGGCAGGGTCACCGTGCCGTCGACCGCCTTCGCGAACGCCCGCTCCGACAGCCGCCGCAGCGCGTCCGGCGCGGTCCGGGCCAGGTTCAGGATGGAGAAGCCGGAGACCGAGACGCCGAGCGGGTACAGCTCGGGCCGGCCCACGCTCCACGGCTCGGCGCCGCTCGCGTTGCCGTAGGAGACCAGGCGCCCGAAGACCGCCAGCGAGGCCAGTCCGGCGCGCAGGGTGTCGCCGCCGACGGGGTCCAGCACCAGGTCGGCACCGCGCCCCCCGGTCGCCGCGCGCACCGGCTCCTGGAAGGCGCCGACGAACACCTCGTCGTAGCCGTGGCTCTTGGCGTGGGCGGCCTTCGCGGCCGAGGACACCACGCCGTGCACCGCCCCGGCGCCCGCCGCCCGCGCGAGCTGCCCGACCGCCGTGCCGACCCCGCCGGCCGCGCCCTGGACGAGGACCGACTCGCCGGGCTGGAGCCGGCCGACGGTGTGGACGAGGGCGTAGGCCGTGGGCAGCACCGTCGGCAGGGTCGCGGCGGTGCGCAGGTCCAGGCCGGCGGGGACCGGGAAGACGGTCGTCGCCTCGGCCACCGCCACCTCCGCGTAGGCGCCGCCCTCGGTGAGCGCGACCACCTCCTGGCCGACGGTGAGTCCCGTGACGCCCGCGCCGAGCGCGCGGACCCGGCCGGAGACCTCCAGGCCGGGGACGTACGGCAGCGCGGGCACCCGGTAGCCCTCCGCGCGGGCCTTGAGGTCGGCGAAGTTCACGCCGGTGTAGGCCACGTCGATGCTCACCTGCCCGGGGCCGGGCTCAGGCTCCTCGGCCGTCACCACTCGCAGCACCTCGGGACCGCCGTACTCCTGGAACTCCACCGCGCGCATGCCACACCCCTGGCTCGACTCGACTGTTCAATCAAAAGCGAACACTCGCGAGTGTATGGTTTTCATCGAACACTCGGCAAGCGGAAGAGGGGAGCGTGGCAGTGACCACCGGCAGTCACCGGGCCGCCCCGGAGCACACCCACCCCGACGAGGTGTCCCTCCTCACGGCGCTCGCCGCCCTCGCCGACCCCGTGCGCCTCACCCTGGTCCGGGAGCTGGCCGGCTCCGGCGACTGGACCCGCAGCTGCGGCAGCTTCGACGTGCCGGTCGGCAAGGCCGCCCTCAGCCACCACTTCGCGGTGCTGCGCGGGGCCGGGCTGGTGGAGCAGCGGGACGAGGGTCCCCGGCGGGTCAACCGGCTGCGCCGGGCCGAGTTCGACGCCCGCTTCCCGGGGCTGCTCGACCTCGTGCTGCGCGCCGACGGCAGATTCTGACGCTCCTTCACATTTCCTTCAGTTCAGGTTCGTTGGGCGTTCCCTTCGCCATCGTCCGGGCGGCGGACGATCCTGTCCCCGCTGACGCAGGAGACACGGGTGGCCACACGCAGAGCCGAGACCGAGAGACCCCGTCAGACCGGCGAGCCCCGCCTGCGGGTCGGGGAGCCGGTGGTCGCGCCCACGCGCGGCTCCACGGCACGGCGGTGGCTCCCGCGCGCCGTCGCCGCCGTCACCGCCCTGTGCGCCATCGTCGTCCTCGCCCAGGGCCATGTCGGCCTGCCTTTCACCCACATCGTCACGATCGAGGCCAAGATGGCCTCGAAGGCCGACTACTTCGAGGATCCGGAGGTCCAGCGGCTGCTCGTCCGGCACGGCTTCCGGGTGCACATCACCCGCATGGGCTCGCGGGGTATCGCCGCCCAGAGCTACGACGGCTACGACGTCGTCTTCCCCTCCGGGCAGCCCGCCGCCGACCTGATCACCAGGAAGCGCGCGGCCGAGGGCCACCCGGCGACGACGTACCGCCCGTTCGTCAGCCCGGTCGTCCTCGGCACCTACCGCGAGTACGCCGAGACGCTGCAGGACGCCGGGATCGCCACCCCGTTACCGGGCGTGCCCACCGGGTCCAAGCCGCTCTACTACTCGCTGAACATGCAGAAGTTCCTGCAGGCCACCGCCGACGGCCGCCGCTGGGACCTGCTCGGCACCGACCGGAACGGCCACCGCATCGGCATCGACCGGCACGGCATCCACAACGGCAACAAGGTGCTCGCCCAGACCTCGGACATCTGCGAGGCCAACTCCGCCGGCACCTATCTGGGGCTCGTCTCCTACGTCTGGAACCACGACAACATCCCGCAGGACACGGCCGAGGCGACCCGGTTCGCCGAGCGGATAAGGCTCCTCCTCAACGACCAGGGCATGCCGTCCTCCGAGAAGAACGAGACCTACGTCTCCGCCGAGGGCAAGAGCATCGCGCCGATCGCGGTGATCTACGAGCACCAGTTCCTGGCCCACCAGATCGCCACCCAGGCCGGCACCGGGCACATCGACAGCGAGCGCGTGCTGCTCTATCCGTCGGCCCGGTTCATCACCGAGCCGCAGCTCATCGCGCTCACCCCGGCCGGCGACCGGCTCGGCGACCTGATCAGCAAGGACCCGGCGCTGCAGAAGCGGGCGATGGAGCTGGGCTTCCGGGTCCGGGACGCCGAGGGCGCCTCCGCCACCAGCGACTCGCTGACCCGGTTCCTCACCGACCACCACATCCAGGCGCCCGTCCTGTCGGACGACGACACCAAGGCGGTGCTGCCCCGGCTCGACCTGCTGGAGAAGATGATAGAGATCGTCGGCGACTGCGACGCCGTGCCCCGGTCGGCGGCCGGCGGGGAGGCGCCATGACCGCCATGACCGGCCGCGGACTCAGGGCCGCCCTCTGCCTGGTGCTGCTCGCCGCGCTCGGCGGTCTCGTCTCCTGCTCCGGCGGGGGCGGCGGCCCCGACACCACCCTGCACGTCCTCGCCAGCGACGAACTCACCGACATGGAACCCCTGTTGGACCAGCTCCGGCAGGACACCGGGGTCCGCCTGGAGCTGGACTACCGGCCGACCAACGACGCGAGCGACACCCTGCTGACCGGCCGCCACTCCTACGACCTGGCCTGGCTCTCCTCCGACCGCTACTTCCGGCTGAAGGCCAAGAAGGCCGCCGCCGGGACCCACCCGGCCACCGTCGTGCAGAGCACCTCGATCATGCGCTCCCCGGTCGTCGTCGGCCTCACTCCGGACGTGGCCCGCACCCTGCGCGCCGAGGCGCCCGACGGCCGCCTGTCCTGGGCGGACCTCGCCGACGCCGCCGCCACCGGCACCGTACGCTTCGGCATGGCCGACCCCCGGCACAGCAACAGCGGGCTCGCCGCGCTGGTCGGGGTCGCCACCGCCGCGGCCGGCACCGGCAGCGCGCTGCGCCCGCAGGACGTCAGCTGCGACCGGCTGCGCGGCTTCCGCTCCGGGCAGACCCTCACCGCCGACAGCTCCCACGCCCTGCTGGACTCCTTCGCCGAGCACCCCGCCCGCACCAACGCCCTGATCACCTACGAGTCCGAACTGCTCACCCTGAACGCCTCCGGCCGCCTCAAGCAGCCCCTGGAGATCGTCCACCCCGCCGACGGCATGGTGCTGTCCGACTATCCGCTGCTGCTGCTCGACCCCGCCCGCCGGGACGCCTACGACCGCGTGGTGCAGTGGCTGACCGCCGCCGGCCACCAGCGGGAGATCATGCGCCGGACCCTGCGCCGCCCGGTCAGCACCGCCGTGACCCGCGACCCCCGGCTCACCGCGCCCCTGGACAACGCCCTGTACTTCCCGGACGACCCTGCCGTCCTCGACCGGCTGCTGGCCGACTACGGCGACCCCCGGCGCCGCGTCGCCGACCAGGTGATCTTCCTGCTGGACTTCTCCGCCTCCATGCGCGGCTCCCGGACCACCGCGCTCAAAGCCGCCTTTGCGGGGCTCAGCGGCGCGGACTCCTCCGCCACCGGCAAGTTCGTGCGCTTCTACCAGGGCGAGCGGCTGACCGTGATCCGCTTCGGCGGGCGCCCGCTGGACGAACGCACGGTCACCGTGCACGGCGGCGCCGACCTCACGGCCCTGACGGACCTCGTCTCCCACGGCGGCTACGACGGTTCGACGGCCGTCTGGTCCGCGCTCGACCACGGCTACGGCGCCGCCGAGCGGGCCCTGCGCGAGGACCCGGGGCGGGCCGTGGCCATCGTGCTGATGACCGACGGTGAGAACAACGCCGGCATCGACCGCGCGACCTTCGTCAGCCGCTACCGGGCCCGGCCCGCCGACGCCCGCGCCGTGCACACCTACCCCGTCCACTTCGGCGACGCCGACGCGGCCGAACTGCGCCAGGTCGCCTCCGTCACCGGCGGCCGCATGGTCGACGCCCGTCACTCGTCCCTGTCCACCGCGTTCAAGGAGATCCGTGGCTGTTCTTGACGGCACCTGGTGGAGCGCCTGGTGGGGCGCGATGATCTGGTGGCTGGCGGCCTTCGCCGGCCTGCTCGTGCTGGCCGTGCTCGTCGTACGGCGGGCCCTCGTGCGCATCCGGAGGACGCCCGAGGACCCCCACTACCTTCCGCTGTACCTGGACAACGACGCGGTCATGGACGTGTTCAAGATGCGCAATCACCAGGCGGCGCTGCGCAAGGAGGTCGAGGAGCGGAACGTGCGCAACACCGGCTGCCTTGCGGCGATTCCGGTGCTCTCCCTGATGTTCCAGCTCACCGGGGACCGAACCACCGAGATCGTCGCCAAGTACGTCGAGGACAGCCAGCCGATACAGGTGATCGGGCTGCTGCTGTCCGTCCTGCGGCGCGGGGACGGGCTCGCCCAGGTGCGGCTGGGGCAGGACTCCGCGACGGTCACACCGAACCGCGCCCTCCTCGGCGCCGGGGTCACGGGCGACCTGGTGCTCAGCGAGATAGGTGAATTCGTCATGATCACCGGCCGGTTCGAGGCTCAGGACCCGCAGGGCGAGACCCTGGTGATGCGGGCCCCTTACGGAGACGGCGAGCGGTCCGCGCGCCTGCGGGTCGTGCTGCGCCCCGCCGGGCTGCGCCCCCCGGGCCGGCAGTTGCCCGAGGGCCAGTTCCGGGCCCACTGTCTGGGCAAGGTGACGACCTGGCGCCCCGACACCCGCGAGGTCGTGCTCCAGTACCCGGTGGCCGTCTTCCAGTGAACCGGGGGTATCGGCACCGCCGATACCCCCATCGGCAGCGCCCCGCACCGGCGTGTGGACCGGCACCGGCGGCCGTTCGTAGCGTCATCGGCATGACCTCAGAGACCAGGGGCACGGCCCAGCTGACCACCGCCATGATGCTCTCCGGCACCCTCGGCGTCTTCGTCGTCGAGTCCGGCGCCTCGCCCTTCGACGTCGTCTTCTTCCGCGTCCTGTTCGGCGCCCTCGCCCTCGGCGGCTATGTCGCCGCCCGCGGCTGGCTGCGCGACCACGGCTTCACCCGCCGCACCCTCGGACTCGCCGTCCTGGGCGGGGTGTTCATCGTCGTCAACTGGGTGCTGCTGTTCTCGGCGTACGAGAACACGTCCATCTCCGTGGCCACGGTCGTCTACCACACGCAGCCCTTCTACGTGGTCCTCCTCGGCGCCCTGCTGTTCCGTGAACGACTCACCGCCGCGAAGGTCGGCTGGATCGCCCTCGCCTTCGCCGGGCTGGTCCTCGTCTCCGGCGTCACCCCCGCCGACTTCGCGAGCGGCGGCACCTATCTGCTCGGCATCGGCCAGGCCCTCCTCGCCGCCCTGCTCTACGGCCTGTCCACCCTGGTGACCAAGCGGATCACCGGTGTCCGCCCGCACCTGATCGCCCTGGTCCAGGTCGTCGTCGGCATCCCGCTGCTGCTGCCCTTCGCGGACTTCGGCGCGATGGGCGGCACCGGCTGGAGGTGGGGCTGGCTCGTCGGGCTCGGCCTGATCCACACCGGGGTGATGTACGTCCTCATGTACGCCGCGTACGCCAAGCTGCCGACCGCGAAGATCGCCGTACTGGCCTTCGTGTACCCGGCCGTGGCGATGCTGATGGACTGGCTGGTCTACGGCCACCACATCGGGCTCGTCCAGGCGCTGGGCGTCCCGCTGATCGTGACGGCGAGCCTCAAGGTCACCCTCGCCCGTCCTGCTCGGCGACCAGTCGCCGCGCCTGCTCCACGAACAGCCGGGCGTGCGCCGGAAGCCGCTTCCCGGCCCGCCACGCCAGCTGCGTGCGAAGCGTGAACGGCGGCTCCCAGCCCAGCCGTACGAGAGAGCCCTCCGCGAGTTCGGCGGCGACCGTCACCTCGGGCAGCAGCGCGATCCCGAGGCCGGCCGCCGCCGCGCGCTTGGTGGCCTCGATCGTGCCGAACTCCATGAACTGCACGTCCCCGAAGGACTTCAGCTCGCGCTCGAACAGGTCCCGGTAGGCGCACCCGGGCTCGGTGGCCAGCAGCGGCTGGTCCGCCAGGGCGGCGGTCGGCACGGCGGAGTCGCTCAGCGCGTGCCCGGGCGCCGCGACCAGCGCCAGCGGCTCCACCGCGAGCACCGCGCTCTCCAGCCCCGGGTGCTCGGTCCGCTCCTCCATCAGGAACCCGACGTCGTACGTGCCCTGACGCAGCGCCTGCCTGGTCTCGTCGCCGATGGTGGTGCGCAGCGCCAGCCGCACCCTGGGGTGGCGGTGGTGGAAGTACTCCAACAGCGGCGGCAGCCGGTAGGAGGTGAGCGACTCCATGGTCCCGACGGTGAGGGTGCCGGCGGGCTCCGCCGGCTCGACGACGGCCCCCCGGGCCTCCTCGGTCAGCTCGATGATCTGCCGGGCGTACGGCAGCAGCCGCTCACCGGCCTCGGTGAGCCGGATACGGCTGCCGAGCCGGTCGAACAGCTCGACGCCGAGGGCGGACTCCAGGGTGCGGATCTGACCGGTCACGCTGGACTGCGCGTACGACAGCTCGGCCGCGGCCCGGGTGAAGCTCAGCACCGTGGCGACCTTCTCGAAGGTGACGAGCAGCCGGAGTTCCATCAGGCCTGCTCGGGGTCGTCCTTGTTCAGGGACCTGAGGAACTCGGGGTTGTCGTCGGGCGCGACCCACTGCCCGGGCGCGGCACCGCCCGCCGGGACCGGCTGCCGCGCCTTGCCGGTGATCAGCCAGGCGACCGGACCGACCAGCACCTCGCCGAAGAGCAGGATGATGATCACCCACACCACCTTCGGCAGATGCCGCACCTCTTCCTCCGGGGTGTTCAGGCAGTCCACGAAGGCGTAGATCCACAGCGCCAGCACCAGCAGGAACGGCAGATACCTGAGCATGGCGTGCGATCCCCCGACGAAGTGAGACGGCCCCGGTGACCGGGCCAGGGTATCGGGTGGCAGATACTGGGACACATGGCTTACGACGATCTTCGCTCCCTGCTGCGGGCGCTGGAGCGCGAGGGCGACCTCAAGCGCATCAAGGCCGAGGTCGACCCGTATCTGGAAGTCGGGGAGATCGTCGACCGGGTGCAGAAGTCCGGCGGCCCCGCCCTGCTCTTCGAGAACGTGAAGGGCTCGGCGATGCCGCTGGCCATGAACGTCTTCGGCACCGACCGCCGCCTGCTGAAGGCGCTGGGCCTGAAGTCGTACGGCGAGATCTCCGAGAAGATCGGCGGCCTGCTGCGGCCCGAGCTGCCGCACGGCTTCGTCGGCGTGCGCGAGGCCTTCGGCAAGCTGGGCGCGATGACCCACGTGCCGCCGAAGAAGGTGAAATCCGACCATGCCCCCGTGCAGGAGGTCGTCCTCCACGGCGACGAGCTGGACCTCGACCGGCTCCCGGCGCTGTTCACCTGGCCGAAGGACGGCGGCTCCTTCTTCAACCTGGGGCTCACCCACACCAAGGACCCGGAGACGGGCATCCGCAACCTCGGGCTCTACCGCCTCCAGCGCCACGACCGGCGCACCATCGGCATGCACTGGCAGATCCACAAGGACAGCCGCAACCACTACCAGGTGGCCGCCCGCAGGGGCGAGCGGCTGCCCGTCGCCATCGCCTTCGGCTGCCCCCCGGCCGTCACCTACGCCTCCACCGCGCCCCTCCCCGGTGACATCGACGAGTACCTGTTCGCCGGGTTCATCGCGGGCAGGCGGATCGAGATGGTCGACTGCAAGACCGTGCCGCTCCAGGTGCCGGCGAACGCCGAGGTCGTCCTGGAGGGCTGGCTGGAGCCGGGCGAGATGCTGCCCGAGGGCCCCTTCGGCGACCACACCGGCTTCTACACCCCGCAGGAGCCGTTCCCCGCGCTGAAGATCGACTGCGTGACCATGCGGAAGCGCCCGCTGCTCCAGTCGATCGTGGTCGGCCGGCCCCCGACGGAGGACGGGCCCCTCGGTCGCGCGACGGAGCGCTTCTTCCTCCCGCTGCTGAAGATCATCGTCCCGGACATCGTGGACTACCACCTGCCCGAGGCCGGCGGCTTCCACAACTGCGCGATCGTCTCGATCGACAAGAAGTACCCCAAGCACGCGCAGAAGGTGATGCACGCGATCTGGGGGGCGCACATGATGTCCCTGACCAAGCTGATCGTCGTCGTGGACTCCGACTGCGACGTGCACGATCTGCACGAGGTCGCCTGGCGGGCCCTCGGCAACACCGACTACGCCCGTGACCTCACGGTCGTCGAAGGCCCCGTCGACCATCTGGACCACGCCTCCTACCAGCAGTTCTGGGGCGGCAAGGCGGGGATCGACGCGACGAAGAAGTGGCCCGAGGAGGGCTACACCCGCGACGGGGGCTGGCCGGACATGGTCCTGTCGGACCCGGCTACGGCGGCCCTGGTGGACCGCCGCTGGAAGGAGTACGGCCTGTGAGCAGCGCTTCCGCCGCGATCCCCCAGCCGGGACGCACGAAGGCCTTTCTGCGCCTGGTGATGATCGAGCACTCGGTCTTCGCGCTCCCCTTCGCCTACATCGCCTCCCTCACGGCGATGTACGCGTGGGACAAGAACATCCACTGGGGCCGGCTGCTCCTGGTCACGGTCTGCATGGTCGGCCTGCGCACGTTCGCGATGGCCGTCAACCGGATCATCGACCGCGAGATCGACGCCCGGAACCCGCGTACGGCCCACCGCGAGCTGGTGACCGGCGCGATGACCGTCCGGCACGCCTGGACCGGCGCCCTGATCGCCCTGGTGGTCTTCCTGGGCGCGGCGGCCCTGCTCAACCCGCTCTGCCTGGCCCTGGCGCCGGTGGCGGTGATCCCGATGGTGGTCTACCCCTACGGCAAACGGTTCACGAACTTCCCGCAGGCCATCCTCGGCCTCGCCCAGGCGATGGGGCCGGTGGGCGGCTGGCTGGCCATCTCCGGGACCTGGAACTGGGACGCGGTGATCCTCGGCCTCGCCGTCGGCATCTGGATCGGCGGCTTCGACCTGATCTACGCCTGCCAGGACGTGGAGACCGACCGCGAGATCGGCGTCATGTCGGTCCCGGCCCGCTTCGGCGTCCCGGCCGCGATCTGGGGCGCGCGGGCCTGCCACACGATCACGACGGCCCTGTTCGTCTGGTACGGCGTCGTCACCGGCGCGGGTGCCTTCTTCTGGCTGGGCCTGCTGATCGTCGCGGGTGCGTTCGTCTACGAGCACTCGATCGTCCGACCGCACGACCTCTCCCGCCTGAACAGGGCGTTCTTCTCGACGAACGGCTTCATCGGGATCAGCCTTTTCGTGTGCGCCCTCATCGATCTGCTGGTGCGCGGCCTGACGCCGTAGCCCGTTCGGGTGGCTCCGGCAGGCCTGCCGGGCGGCTCGCAGCGACCTTCCGGTGCGCGTGCGGGGATCGTGGCCCGGCCGCCCGACACGCACGTCGGGCGGCCGGATAGGCTCGATATGTGAACGCAGGAGAATCGCAGCGCGTGCCTTGGATCGTGGGGGTGTCCGGTGCTTCCGGGACGCCGTATGCGGCGGCCGTGCTGCGCGCACTGCTGGCGGCGGGGGAGACGGTCGACCTGGTGGTCAGCCGGGCCTCGCGGCTGACGCTGGTGGACGAGACGGGCATCTCGTTCCGCGACGCCCACTGGCGGGACGACCTGCGGGAATGGCTGGCCCGGGGAGCCGACGGCAAGCCCGGGACCTTCGACGTGGACATCAGCGGGGTGCGGTACTGGACCGCGGGCGACCTCGCGGCCGGACCGTCCTCGGGGTCGTACCCGGCCAAGGGGATGCTGATCGTGCCCGCCTCGACGGCCTGCGTCGCGGGCGTCGCGCTGGGCCTGTCCAAGGATCTGCTGCAGCGGGCGGCGAGCGTCACCCTCAAGGAGCGCCGCCCCCTGGTCGTGGCCGTACGCGAGACCCCGCTGAACGGCCAGACCCTGAGGCACCTCGTGGCGCTGGACGACGCCGGCGCGAGCGTCGTACCGGCCTCGCCCGCCTTCTACACGGGCGCCACCCACATCCAGGACCTGGTGGACTTCGTCGCCGGGCGGGTGCTGGACGCGGCAGGCGTCGGGCACGGCCTGTACCGGCGGTGGCGCGGCGAGCTGGGCGGCGGCACAGCGGGCAACCAGCAGTAGCACTACCTCTCATCACTTCAGGAACTTTCACCGGAAGGCTTCGATCGCATGGACGCGGTGGACAGGCAGCTCATCCAGGCCCTGAGGGAGAACGGCCGGGCCTCGTACGCGGAGCTGGGGCGCCTCGTCGGCCTGTCGGGCCCCAGCGTCACCGACCGCATCAACCGTCTTGAGGCGGCCGGTGTCATCACCGGCTACCGCGCCACGGTGAACGCGGCCTCGCTCGGCCTCGGCGTCACCGCGCTGATCGGCATCTCGCTCTCCGACGCCGCCGACCACGAGGACGTCGCCCAGCGCCTCAGGGACCTGCCGGAGATCGAGGACTGCTGGTTCATCGCCGGCGACGACTCCTACATGCTCAAGGTGCGGGCCACCGACGTGGACGGCCTGGAGCGGATCATCCGGCGGCTCAGCGGCACCAAGGGCGTCTCCCGCACCCGTACCACCATCGTGCTGTCCACGAAGTGGGAGAACCGGGTCGGGGAGCTGCCCGAAGAGGTCTAGGGATACGGTTGGTCCGGCTGTCGTAGAAAGGGCGTGTTGGCATGGACGTCGGGCTCAAGCGCGAGCTGGAGGAGAAGGTCCGCTCCGGTGAGCGGCTGACCCGCGAGGACGGCATCGCGCTGTACGAGTCGGACGACCTGGCATGGCTGGGCGGGCTCGCCCACGAGGTGCGGACCCGCAAGAACGGTGACGTGGTCCACTTCAACGTCAACCGGCACCTCAACATGACCAACGTGTGCACGGCCTCCTGCGCCTACTGCTCCTTCCAGCGCAAGCCGGGCGAGAAGGACGCGTACACGATGCGCATCGAGGAGGCGGTGAAGCTCGCCAAGGCGATGGAGTCGGAGAACCTCACCGAGCTGCACATCGTCAACGGCCTGCACCCGAACCTGCCGTGGCGGTACTACCCCCGCTCCCTGCGCGAGCTGAAGGCCGCCCTCCCGAACGTCTCTCTGAAGGCCTTCACGGCGACGGAGATCCACCACTTCGAGACGATCAGCGGTCTGTCCGCCTCGGAGATCCTGGACGAGCTGATCGACGCGGGCCTGGAGTCGCTCACCGGCGGCGGCGCGGAGATCTTCGACTGGGAGGTCCGGCAGCACATCGTGGACCACCGCACCCACTGGGAGGACTGGTCCCGCATCCACCGCCTGGCGCACGAGAAGGGTCTGAAGACCCCGTGCACCATGCTCTACGGGCACATCGAGGAGCCGAGGCACCGGGTCGACCACGTCCTGCGGCTGCGCGAGCTGCAGGACGAGACCGGCGGCTTCCAGGTCTTCATCCCGCTGCGCTACCAGCACGACTTCGTGGACATGAAGGACGGCAAGGTACGGAACACCCTCCAGGCCCGTACCCAGATGGCGACCGGTGCGGAGGCCCTGAAGACCTTCGCGGTCTCCCGTCTGCTGTTCGACAACGTCCCGCACGTCAAGGTCTTCTGGGTGATGCACGGCGTGCAGACCGCCCAGCTGGCCCTCCAGCACGGCGCGGACGACATGGACGGCTCGGTCGTGGAGTACAAGATCACCCACGACGCGGACAACTACGGCACCCCGAACAAGCTGACCCGCGAGGACCTGCTGGACCTGATCCGCGACGCCGGCTTCCGCCCGGTGGAGCGGAACACGCGGTACGAGATCATCCGCGAGTACGAGGGTCCGGACCCGGCGCGCAGGGAGTCCCCGCAGCCGATGCGGGTCTGACTTTGAGGGGCGCGGGGAACTGCGCGACCGGCCCCGACGCAGCCGCAGCCGGGCGACGGACGGAGCACCCCCTTCGTTCGCCGTCCCCAAGCGGGGGTACCCGGCACACATGGCTGTTACGAAGGCCCCCGAGGACGCCTACACGGCGGAGCCCTTCGTTCCGGAGGGCGCCAGTCTCACCGCTCTGCGCAAAGCCGCCGCAGGCTGTCGTGGTTGCCCTCTGCACGAGAACGCCACCCAGACGGTGTTCGGCGCGGGCAACGCGCACGCCCGCGTCATGCTCGTCGGTGAGCAGCCCGGCGACCAGGAGGACCGGCAGGGCAAGCCCTTCGTCGGGCCCGCGGGCCGCATGCTGGACAAGGCGCTCGCGGAGGCCGGCATCGACCCCGGCGACGCGTACGTCACCAATGCCGTCAAGCACTTCAAGTTCACCCAGGCCGAGCCCCGCAAGCGCCGTATCCACAAGGCGCCGAGCCTGAGGGAGATGACCGCCTGCGGCCCCTGGCTCGCGGCGGAGCTGGCGCTGGTCGAGCCCGAGCTGATCGTGGTGCTGGGTGCGACGGCGGGGAAGGCGCTGCTGGGGTCGTCCTTCCGGGTGGGCGAGGTGCGCGGCACCGTCCTGGAGCGGGAGATCCACGGGCGCCCCGAGCGGCTGGTGCCGACCGTGCACCCGTCCTCGGTGCTGCGGGCCCAGGACGACGAGGACAGGAAGGCCGCGTACCAGGGGCTCGTCGCCGATCTGAAGGTGGCCGCACGCGCCCTGGGGTAATAGCTACACTTCACCCATGCCGCTTACCTTCACGCTGGACCCCGCCATCACCCCGGCCCTGCGCGACGGCATCCTCGACCTGTGGACGGACGTGTCCAACGCGGGCGGTGCCGTGGGTTTCGTGCCGCCGGTGAGCCGGGAGGACATCCGGCCGGAGCTGGTGCGGCACTTCGTGGGCATGGCCGAGGGGCGGCACCGGCTGCTCGTCGGGTGCGACGAGACGGGCGAACCGGCCGCGACCGCGTTCTTCGCCTTCAACACCCACCGGCTCCAGACGCACTGGCTGTGGCTGTACACGGTGATGGTCCACCCGAGGCACCAGGGCAAGGGCTACGGCCGTGACCTGCTGGCGGCCGCCGCGGACGCGGCCCGCACCTTCGACGGCATCGACGCGATCCGGCTGACCTGCCGGGGCGGCCTCGGCCTGGAGCGGTTCTACGGCTCCTGCGGCTACAAGGAGGTCGGCCGGGTGCCCGGCGCCGTCCGGGTGGCGCCCGGCGACGACCGCGACGACATCATCATGCTGCTCCCCCTCCACTGACCCCGCTGCAAGATCCCTCCCCGTCCGTGCTTCACTGGACGATGACCCCTTTTGGAATCGGACGAGTGGATTGAGATGCTCCGCTACACGCTGATGCGCCTCGGCATCTTCGCCGGCTGCCTCGTGGTCGTCTGGGGAGCCGTCTACTCCGGCATCTTCCCGCACGGCTTCGGCAGCTCCAACGGCCTGTGGGTGCTGCTGCTCGCGCTGATCCTGTCGGCGCCGATCAGCTGGGTGGTGCTGCGCAAGGAGCGGGACCGGGCCTCGGTGCAGATCGTGACCAGGGTCGACCGGATGAAGGCCAACCTGGAGGCCAACCGCAGCCAGGAGGACGGTGCCGACGACGCCGCGAGGACGCCGGGCGAGGCGGCCGCGTCCAACTAGTCTTGCCCCCATGGGTGGGGCGAGGACGAAGCGGATGCCGCGTGCGGTGCGGGAGCAGCAGATGCTCGACGCCGCCGTACGGATCTTCGGGCAACGCGGCTACATGGCCGCCTCCATGGACGAGATAGCCGAGCTGGCCGGTGTCTCCAAGCCCTTGGTCTACCTGTACCTGAACTCCAAGGAAGACCTCTTCACCGCCTGCATCCGGCGCGAGGCCACCGCCCTCACCCAGGCCGTCCGCTCCGGCGTCCGCACGGACCTCCCCGCCGACCGGCAGCTCTGGGACGGCCTCCGGGCCTTCTTCGCGCACACCGCCGAGCACCCCGACGCCTGGTCCGTGCTCCACCTCCAGGCCCGCACCCACGGCGAACCCTTCGCGACCGAGGCCGCCGCGATGCGCAGGGAGATCGTGGCGTTCGTGACCCGGCTGGTCGCGATCGCCGCGCGGGAGGCCCACCGCGACCCCGACCTCCCCGAACACGAGGTGGCGGGCCTGGCCGAGGCGCTGGTGGGCGCGGCGGAGTCACTGGCCGCGTGGGCCAACGGCACGCCCGGCGTCACGGCTCGCCAGGCGGCGACCACCTTGATGAACTTCGCCTGGTCGGGCCTGGGCAACCTGATGCGGGGCAACTCATGGACACCGTCGGCGGAACCAACCCAGGGGCGCGGGGAACTGCGCGAGTAACCCACGACGGACCGGTACTCGGCAACAGCGATGTACTGCTACGGCGCCTAGCTCAGCTCGCCCCACAAATGCAGTCGCCCTCCCTCACCCCGCAACTCGAACCGCCCGGAGCCGTCCGCCCCGTAAGTCACCGTCCCCGGCAGCAACACCGGTGCCAGAAACCGCGCCCGCACCCGCCCCCCGGCGCAGCCGCTCGCGGCCAGGCAGCGGGCCACCGTCCACATGCCGTGCGCGATGGCCCGCCGGAAGCCGAAGAGGCGGGCGGTGAGCGGGTACAGGTGGATGGGGTTGCGGTCGCCGGAGACGGCGCCGTACCGCCGGCCCACGTCCCCGGCGAGCCGCCACGAGTCGACGACGGGCAGCGGGGCCGGCTGCTCTTCCCGGGGGCCGGCAGGGTCGTCGGTGCGATGCCGCGCGAGATACGTGCTCCGCGACTCCCATACGACCTCCCCCGCGGCCCGCATCCCGGTGACCACCGTGGCTTCGGTACCGCGCCGGTGCGGGGTCAGTCCCTCGATGTGCACGGCGAGTTCGTACTCCGCGTGCGCCGGGAGGGAGGTGTGCCGGGTGATCCCGATCGAGGTGTGGACGAGCCCCAGTAGTGGCAGCGGGAAGGCCCCGCCGCTCATCAGCCGCATGGCCAGGGGGAAGCCGAGGACGTGCGGATAGGTGACGGGGAGGGCGCTGTCGCCGGTGGGGAAGCCGCACACGCGCTCGTAGGCGGCCAGCCGGTCCAGGTCGACCCGAAGACCGGGCGACACCAGGCGGGTGCGCGGGAATTCGGCCTCCGGGGAGGGCCGCTTGAACGGCGACCGCAGGACGCCACCCGCGAGATGCAGCAACTCACCCACCACGCCCGGCTCCCATCCGCTTACTCTGAAGTAGGGTTACCGCCGGTAAGCCTACGCCCTCGCGGCAGGCGGCCCAAAAGTGAGCCTCCGTCACATACGGCCCGAGGCTGCACACCCCCGGCCCCGGACCACCCCCAAACCCGCACAACCCCCTCACGAAGGACCCGTACGATCGCCTCCCTAACCTGCGGTAACCCCTTTCCGCCGAGGCGCCGCAGGTACACGCACGCCAGAGGAGCCGCCCGTGTCCACCCCCTTCCCGAACGCCCCGGTCTCCTCCGGCGCCGCCGTCTCCGCCATCGACTACGACGGCCGCCCGGTCCTGGTGGAGCCCTGGGTCCAGCGCCTGGACGGCGCCGTTCGGGAGGTGTCCGTACCGCCGTTCGCGCCCCCGGTGAAACACGGCTCGCTCGCGGACCTGCCGTTCGACAACGCGGACGCCGCCCCCGCCGCGATCGTGCTCAGCCGCAGGCTCCCCGACGGCCGCTGGGCGGACATGACGGCCGCTCACTTCGCCGCGGAAGTCCTCGCGGTGGCCGAGGGGCTGATCGCCGAGGGGCTGGTGCCCGGCGACCGGATCGCCGTCATGGCCCGCACCCGGTACGAGTGGACGCTGCTCGACTTCGCCGCCTGGGCCGCAGGCCTGGTCACCGTGCCGATCTACCCGACCTCCTCCGTCTTCCAGACCCGGTGGATCCTGCACGACTCCGGCGCGGTCGCCCTGATCACCGAGACCGCCGCCCAGGCCGCCGCCCTCGGCCCCGAACTCCAGCACCTGCCCGATCTGCGCCATCTGTGGGTGATGGACAAGGAGCACGTGACCCGGCTCGCCGAGGCCGGCGTGCAGGTGCCGGACGGCGAAGTGGCCGTACGCCGGGGCATGCTGGGCCCCGACACCCTCGCCACCCTCATCTACACCTCCGGCACCACCGGCCGCCCCAAGGGCTGTGCCCTCTCGCACGGCAACTTCTTCGCCGAGGTCGACAACGCCATCGAGCTGCTCCACCCGGTCTTCAAGGACCAGGGCGAGGAGCCGTCGGTCCTCCTCTTCCTGCCGATGTCCCATGTCTTCGGCCGCATGGTGGCGATCGCCTGCGTCCGGGCCCGGGTCCGCCTCGGCCACGCGCCGAGCCTGGCCGCCGAGGACCTGCTGCCGGACCTCGCCGCCTTCAGGCCGACCTGCCTGCTGACCATTCCGTACATGCTGGAGAAGGTGTACAACTCGGCCCGCGCGAAGGCCGAGTCGGGCGGCCGGGTCGCCGCCTTCGACCGGGCCGCGGCGGTCGCCGTCCGCTACGGCGAGGCGCTGGAGTCCCGGCAGACCGGCACCGGTGGCGGCCCGAGCCGCTCCCTGAAGACGGCCCGCGCCTTCCATGACCCGCTGGTCTACCGCAAGCTCCGCGCCGCCATGGGCGGTCGCGTCCGGTACGCCATCTGCGGCGGCTCCCCGCTCGGCCGGCGCCTGGCCGCCTTCTACGCCGGAGCCGGCATCGAGATCTTCGAGGGCTACGGCCTGACGGAGACCACCGGCGCCACCACCGTCACCCCGCCCCTCAAGCCTCGCCTGGGCACGGTCGGCTGGCCGCTGCCCGGCACCCGCGTCCGGATCGCCGCCGACGGCGAGATCCTCGTCTCCGGCGACCATGTGCTGCGCGGCTACTGGGACCCACAGGCCGGCGGAGTCGTCCCCGCGACCAGGGACGGCTGGCTGGCGACCGGGGACATCGGCGAACTGGACGACGAGGGCTACCTCACCATCACGGGCCGCAAGAAGGAGCTGCTGATCACGGCGGGCGGCAAGTCCGTGGCCCCCGCCCCGCTGGAGAACTGGCTGCGCCAGCACCCGCTGATCTCCCAGGTGATGCTGGTCGGCGACGCCAGGCCGTACGTCGGGGCGCTGATCACCCTCGACCCCGACGGCATCGTCCACTGGCGCCAGATGATCGGCAAGCACCCCGTGCCGCCGGAACTGCTGGTGGGCGACCCGGAGTTGGAGGCGGTCCTGCAACGCGCGATCGACGAGGCCAACAAGCTGGTCTCCCGCCCCGAGTCCATCCGCCGCTTCACCGTGCTCCCCGTGGACTTCACCGAGGAGGCCGGCCATCTGACCCCGTCGATGAAGCTGCGCCGCGAGCAGATCACGACGGACTTCGCGAGCGAGGTGGAGGGCCTGTACGGCCCGGCCACCGGGCCCTGAGGAGCGCCCGTCACCCCATGATGGTCGGCACCCGCTCCTCGCGCGCGAAGCGGGTTGCCGCCTGGGTCGGCCGTTCCCCGGTACCGATCCTCGTACGACACCTGACTGCCAGTCAATCCTTGGGTTTGCTTCCCAAACCCAAGTGTTAGCTTGGGTGTTGTGACCTTGGACGACCTCCGCGTGTTCGTGGCCGTGTGCCGGGCCGGCAGCCTCAGTTCCGTCGCCCGGGACCTCGGTTGCACCCAGTCGGCCGTCAGCCAGCATGTGAAGCGGCTGGAGCGGGAGACGGGGGTCGCGCTGCTGGAACGGCAACCGCGGGGCGTGGTCCCCACGCAGGCCGGGCGCATTCTGGAGGCCGCCGCGGCCGAGGGGATCTCCGGGCTCGACATCGCCGTACGGCAACTGCGCGACCAGGTGGACGGCCGCGGCGGGTACGTCCGTGTCGCCACCGGTGCCACCACCGTCCGGCACTTCATGTCCGAGGCGGTGGTCGCCTTCCGCCGCCGCCATCCCGAGGTCAACCTGGAGTTCCGTACGGTCAGTTCGGGACGCGGCACCTTCGACGCGCTGGCCGACGGCACCCTGGACCTGGCCTGGATCACCGTCGGCTCTCCGGTGCGCGGCATCGAACAGCGGACGGTCGCGGAACTGCCGTGGCTGCTCGCGGTCCCCGCGGACGACCCCCTCGCCGGGCGGTCCCAGCTGGACGCGGCCGACCTGACGGGGGTCCGCCTCATCCGGCTGCCCCCGAACTCCACCTCCGCCGTCCACCTGGACGCGGCCTGCGCCGAGCTGGGCGTCCGCTTCACCTACGACACGAGCGTCGCCGACTGGGACACGGCACTGCTGCTGGCCGAGCTGGGCGTGGGCCGGGCGGTGGTCCCCGCCGTACCGGGCCTTCCGGTGCCGGGGGCGGGCGAGCTGCGACTCGTCCCGCTGCCGGGGTTGCGCCCCCTGCCCGTCGGCTGGGCCGTCCGCCGCTGGGACTCCCTCAGCCCTCCGGCCCGGGCCTTCGCGCACACGGTCGCGGAGTTCCGGGGCGGGGGCGCTGCCGCGGGCTGAGCGGGAGTTCGGCCCACACGGTCTTGCCGACGGTGCGCCGGGTCACGCCCCACCGGCTCGACAGCACGAGTACGACGACGAGTCCGCGGCCGTTCTCGTCCGCCGGCCCGCCGTCCAGGAACCGCAGATCCTTGTCTCCCCGGGCGTCACTCACCTCGATACGCAAGGTGTCCTTCCCGGGGAGGAGGCGCAGTCGCAGCTCGAAGTCCCGGCCGGGCACGCGACCGTGGGTGACGGCGTTCGCGGCCAGTTCGGCGACGAGGAGCTGCGCGGTGCAGTTCGGGTCGCTGTCGTGCGGGTATCCCCAGGTGGCGAGCTGGGTGGAGGTGAGCCGCCGGGCCAGCCGGGCGCCGAGGGGGGTGGCGCTGAGGCGTTGGACGAGTTCGCCGGCCTCAGGTGTGGGGGTGGAGATTTCCAGATTCACGTCACCGAGAGTGGTCGGTTCTCCCTACGCTGACCAGGGGAGGTCCGGCGACTGAGCGTAGTCGTACGGGTGCGGTTCGTTTGGTGTACGAGTCGTCGGAGGGTGGCGTGACAGGGGAGCAGCAGCGGAGGGCGGAAACGCCCGCTGAGGAGAACGGGGCGCTGGGCGTCTTCGTCGTCATCGGCAAGCAGTTGAAGCTGCTCAGGGAGCGGGCGGGGCTCAGTCAGCGGGAGTTCGGCGACCTGGTCGGGTACGGCCCCGACCAGATCTCGGCCATGGAGAGGGGGGTACGGACGCCGAGGCCGGAGTTCTTGCGGAAGGCGGACGAAATCCTGGGCGCTGGGGGGTTGTTGACGGCGGTCATCCCGGAGGTCGAGGAGGCGATGGCGAAGGCGCGGACGCGGCATCCGGAGTGGTACCGCAGTTACGCCGCGCTGGAGGCGGAGGCCGTCGAGCTGCACTTCTATGCAAACCAGGGCGTGCCTGGCCTGTTGCAGACCGAGGACTACGCACGAGCCGTGTTCTCCCGCCGCCGTCCCTTGCTGGACGAGGAGACCATCGAGAGGCGTGTGGCCGACCGGTTGGCTCGCCAGCAAGTCCTTGAGCAGTGGCCGCTGCCGATGTGCAGCTACGTCCTGGAAGAGGCAGTCCTGCTTCGGCCAATCGGCGGCCCGGAGGTGCACAAAGACCAGCTTCGGCAGCTGCTGCGCATCGGAAGCAGGCGTAACGTCGAGATCCAGGTAATGCCCTCCGCACCGACGGAACACCCCAACATGGACGGCCCGTTCAACCTGCTGACGCCCAAGAAGCGGGCCCAGGTCGCCTACGTAGAGGTGCAGGGGTACCCGCGACTGATCACCGAGCCGGAAGACGTCCGCAAGATCGTGGACCGCTATGGGATCATGCGCGCGATGGCACTCACCCCCACGGAATCCCTAGCCTTGATCGAGAAACTGCTGGGAGAGCGATGAACACCGAGGATCTCGCCTGGTTCAAGTCCAGCTACAGCGGCGGTGAAGGCGGGGAGTGCGTCGAACTCGCCTACGCTTGGCGCAAGTCCACCTACGGCGACGGCGAAGGCGGCGACTGCCTCGAGATGGCCGACCACCCCACCGCCATCCACATCCGCGACTCGAAACAACCCACCGCCCCCCACCTCACCGTCACCCCCGCCACCTGGACCGCTTTCCTCACGGTGGAGGGGAAGTCGGGACCCGGCCGGGACCGGAACGGTAACGCCCGCTCATAGCCTGCCTTTCCACCCTCGCCGACTCCGTCCACCCGAGCAGAGGCATGAAAGAAGACACAGACGTCCGCCGGATCTTCCTCCTGAACCCGGACCAGCGTCTCCTGAAGGAGGCCGCGCACGCCGGTGTCCAAGTGCGCTCCGCCCGGGCCGACATCCGTGACGAGCCCGCCGTACGCGCCCTCCTGGACGAGGCCGCGACGGCGGGGCTGTTCGTCAACCCCGCCCGCTCCCTCGCCCTGCTCGCGGACCAGGACGCCGTACGGCGGCTGGTCCGCGACAACCGGCTGTCGCCGGACCACGCCGAGCCCGCCGCAGGCGCCACGCGGCTGTCGGTGGAGACGCTCAGCGTGCACGGCATGCATCAGACCGTCGGGATCACGGCCCGGATGCCGTACGGGCTGCTGCACCCGGCGCCGCTGTCGGAGGACACCGCCGCCGAGGTGCGTGCGGTGGTGACCGCGCTGCTGGACCTGACCGGGTACCAGTACGGGCCCGCGCACACGAGTGTCGAGCTGACCCCGCGAGGACCGGTGATCACCGGCTGCCGGGCGGGGCTGGCCCGGGACCCGGTGCCGGAGCTGCTGAAGGTGGCCGGCGGGTTCGATCTGGCCGCAGGGGCGGTCGAGGTGCTGTCCGGGCGGCTGGTGGACGCGGTCCGGCCGGGCCGGTACGCGGCGGCGGTCGTGCTGAACCCGCCGTGGCGGCTGGAGACGGCGGAGGTGGGTGTGCTGCCGCATGTGCGGCATGTGTCGCCGCCGGACTCCCTCGCGCCGGGGCATCTCGTCGTGCACGCCGACTCGCCGGAGGTGGCGGCCCAGCGGGTGTCGTCGCTGACGGCCCTGGTCACCGGGAACGGATCGGGAACGAACCGGTAGAGCCTGTCCGCACTGTTGGTATGTCGCCGGAAGAAGGACGACGACGCCAGCGACGTCAACAGGAGGCGGAGTCAGGATGCTGAAGTTCTCGGTCCTCGGGGCACTGCAGATCCGTACCGTGTCCGGTCCTGCGGAGATCTCCGGCGACCTGCAGCGCACCCTGGTGCAGACGCTGCTGGTCAGCGAGGGACAACCGGTGTCGGGGGAGAGCCTGGTCGAGGAGATGTGGGGCGAGGCCGTACCCGACAACCAGGCGAACGCGCTGCAGGCGCACGTCAGCCGGCTGCGCCGCAGGCTGCGCGCGCTGGAGCCGGACCGGGCCGCCTCCCGGGTGACGATCCATCCCTCCGGTTACCGGCTGACCGTGGGGGAGGGGGAGCTGGACGCGGCCGAGTTCGTGCGGGCCGTACGGCAGGCCGAGGCGGCCGCTCCGGAGGATGCCGAGCGCACGGCCCGGCTGCTGGGCGAGGCGCTGGCGCTGTGGCGCGGGCCTGTGTTCGGGGGGTTCCCCGGCGGGACCCTGTGCCAGTTGGCGGGTGCCCGGTACGAGGAGTACCGGATGCGGGCGATGGAGCTGCGGTTCGACGCCGAGCTGCGGCTCGGGCGGCACGCGGCGGTGCTCGCCGAGCTGACCGAGGCGCACACCAACCACCCCTTGCGGGAGCGGTTCTGCGAGCAGTTGATGATCGCCCTGTACTGCTCGGGGCGGCAGGCGGACGCGCTCGACGTGTTCCGGCGGATGCGGCGGCATCTGGACGTGGAGCTGGGCATCCAGCCGTCTCCCGCGCTGCGCCGGGTGGAGCACGCGATCCTGCGCCACGACCCCGCCCTGGCAGGCGAGACGCGCACGACCCTCCTTCAGCTCGCGTGAAGGTGATTAGCTGTCCGCCTGGGCCGGCTGTGCGCCAGGACGGCGGAATCACCTCCTCCGCGCTGCTCGTTCGGGTACAACCTAGGGTGGTCCCGAACATCGCGGGCCGGGGGGTGCGACGGGGCGGAGGGGACAGGTTCGTGGAATCGGCGGCAACGGTTCGTCCTGTCGTACGGTTCAACATCCTCGGTTCGCTGGAAGGCTGGTGCGGCGAGCGCCGGCTGCGCCTCGGCAGTCCGACGCACGAGCGGGTGCTGGTCACCCTGCTGCTGGAGCCCGGGCGCATGGTGCCGGTGTCCCGGCTGATCGCCGCCGCCTGGGACGACGAGCCGCCGCAGACCGCCAGCCACCAGGTCCGCAAGGCCGTCGCCGCGCTGCGCACCCGCATCCCGGACGGCGCCTCGGTGATCGTCACCGACGGCGCCGGATACCGTGCGATGCTGGGCGAACACCAGCTGGACCTGCACGAGTTCGGGCAGTGGGCGCGGCAGGCCCGGCAGGCCGTGGCCGCCGGGCGGTCCGCCGAGGCGGTCGGGCATCTGCGGGCCTGCCTGGACCTGTGGCGCGGGCCGGTGCTGGCCGGTGCCGGCGGCGCGGTGATCAACGCGGCCTCGGCGGCGCTGGAAGAGCGGCACATGGCGATCGCCGAGCAGTACTTCGAGCTGCAGCTCGAACTCGGCCAGTCGGCGGAACTGATCGCGCCATTACGGGAGCTGGTGACCGCGCATCCGCTGCGGGAGACCCTGCGCGGGCGGCTGATGCTCGCCCTGTACCGGGCGGGTCGGCAGGCGGAGGCGCTGGAGGAGTTCGGCCGGATGCGCGCGCTGCTCGTGGACGAGCTGGGCATCGACCCGGGCGCCGAACTGACCCGGCTGTACGAGGCCATCCTGCGCGACAGCCCCGAGGTCGCCCCGCGGGTGCCGCAGTCCGTGGCCGAGCGGGCCGCCCATCTGGCGCCCGCCGCCTTTCTCCAGCCGTCCGAGCCCGCCCCCTGCACCCTGCCGTACGACCTGCCGGACTTCACCGGGCGGGAGCAGGAGCTGGCCCGGATCCTGGCCGTGGGCCGGGCCCCGGCGAGCGGGAGCACCCGGATCCTCGGCATCGACGGCATGGGCGGCAGTGGCAAGAGCGCGCTCGCCGTGCACGCCGCCCATCTGCTCACCGCCGACTATCCCGACGGGCAGCTCTTCGTCGATCTGCGCGGATTCAGCCCCGGTGAGAAGGCGCACGAGCCGGGGACCGTGCTGCACTCCCTGCTGCGCGCGGTCGGCGTGCCGGACGACCGGATACCGGACGACCTGGAGAGACGCACCACGCTCTGGCGAACCGTTTCCGCACAGCGGAAGATGCTGCTGCTCCTCGACAACGCCGCCGACGCCGCACAGATACGCCCGCTGCTGCCCGCCTCCGAGGACTGCCTGGCCCTGCTCACCGGCCGGGTCCGGATGCTCGACCTGGACGGCGCCGAATGGCTCTGCCTGGGCCTGCTCTCGGCCGAGGACAGCGCCACCCTGCTGACCCGGACGCTCGGCGCCGACCGCACCACGGCCGAACCCGAGGCCACCGCCCGCCTGGCACGGCTGTGCGGCGGACTGCCCCTCGCCCTGCGCATCACCACCGCCCGGCTGCGCAACCGCCCCCGCTGGACCGTGCAGTACCTGGTCGACCGGCTCGCCGACGAGACCCGCCGGCTGCGCGAACTGAGCGCGGGGGAGCGCAGCGTGGAGGCCACGCTCCGGCTGTCGTACCAGGCGATGGAGGAGGACCAGAGGGTCGCCTTCCGGCTGCTGGGCCTGCACCCCGGCAGCGCCATCGACGTCCACTCGGCCGCCGCGCTGCTCGGCACCGACGTGCACGACACCGAGGACACCCTGGAGGACCTCCTCGACGCGCATCTGCTGGAACAGCACGAGGCGGGCCTGTACGGCTTCCACGACCTGGTGCGCACCTACGCGATGAGCGTGCGGGAGGCCGAGGACGACGAGGAGGCCGCGGTCGAGCGGCTGGTGTCGTACTACATGCCGGCCGCCGACCGGGCCTGCGACCTGCTCTCCCCCGGGCGCGAACCGCTCGGCCGGCCACCGGCCGCAGACGCCCCCGAACTGCCCCCGCTGGACACCGACGCACAGGCGCTCGACTGGCTCGACCGCGAGTACGAGGCACTGCTGTCGATCGTCAACCGTGCGCGCGCCCAGGGCCTGCACCGCCCGGCGCTGCTGCTGGCCCGCAACCTCCTCTTCTACCTGGACCTGCGCGGCCACTACGAGGAGTTCCGGGTGGTCAGCCGGATCGCGGTCGACGCCGGCCGGCAGCTCGGCGACCTGTCCCTGCTCAGCCGCAGCATGGGCAACCTGGCCGTGGCCCACTGGTGGCTCGGCGACTTCCAGGACGGCATCACCACCGCGCGCGAGGCCCTGGAGCTGGCCGGGGCCGGCGATCTGCGCTCCGCGGCGTTCTGCACCGACACCCTCGGCCTGCTGTACGGGGCGGTCGGCGACTTCGAGGAGGCCCGTACCTACCTGGCCAAGGGCATCGCCCTGCACCGGGAACTGGGCGCGCCCGGACTGGAGGCGGTGGCGCTCGCCAACCTCGCCACCGTGGAGACCTGGGCGGGCCACTACGCCGACGGCGCACGGCACGCGGCCCGGGCCACCGAGCTGAACCGGAGCCTCGGCGAGCGCAACAACGAGATCACCTCGCTGACCTGGCTGGCACTGGCCCATCTGGGCGCCGGTGAGGACGAGCGGGCGCGGGCCTGCCTCGCCCAGGCCCTCGAACTGTGCGACGAGACCCGCAAGCCGGGAAACGTCGCCTTCGTCCTCGCCCACTGGGCACGGGTCTGCCAGCGCCTCGGCGAAGTCCGCTCGGCCGCCGAGCACGCCGAGCGCGCGCTCGACCTCGTCTCCACCGAGGGCACGGCCCTGCGCCAGGCCGCCGTGGTGAACGTGGTGGCCCTGGTCCACCTGCGCGCCGACGCCCCCGAACGCGCCCGGGACCTGTACCGCCAGTCCCATGAGCTGGCCTCCCGCCTGGGCTACCGCATCGAGATGGCCCGCGCCCTCCAGGGCTTGGCGGAATCGGCCAAGGCCCTGGGGGAGGAGCCGGAGGCTGAGCGCTATCAGCGGGAGGCGGAGGGGTTGTACGACGCGATGGGCGTCACGGAGGCGGGGCGGCGGCTGTAGGGCCGGTCGCCCGCCGGCGCGGGGGAGCCGCGGAGCAAGCCGCTGGGCCATGGGGAACGGCACCGGTGGGAGCGAGCCCGACCGGTGCCGTCGAGGTGGTGCGTGTGCCGGTGCTTGTACCTGGCCTGTGGGAGGCGTGGTCAGGCGATGCTCCGGGCCGGAGGGTGGTCGTCCGCCAGGGCCGGGCCGGTGTGCGCGGGGTGGCCGGACAGGTCGGAGGCGATGTGCGCCAGACCCTGCTCCACGCCGGCCGCCGGGACGGTGCAGATGGTGCCGAGCGCGAGGACCCCCGCGCCGGTGAGCGCGGCCAGAACCGTCTTCGTACGCAGTGCGATGGTGCGCATTGGTGTATCCCCCAGGAAGAGACGGACCGCAAGAGGCGGAACGGAGACGACGGATCGAAGGTGCGGAGGTGATCCGGTCGCCGGGTTGCTCCCCGACGACGCGACCGATGCTCTTCGGCGCCGATCCCCATGCCGTCCCCGCTGGTTCCCGGAGCGGGGCGGGCCACCGGTACTCCTGGTTTCAATCGCCTCTGTTTCAATCGCCTCTCAGGAGTCGGCAGGGGCGCCTGGATCACCGGAGTCTCCGGGGTCTCCGGGGCCGGGATCGCCGGGCTTCCGGGCGATCAGGAGGGCCTGGGGGACCGACTCCCCGATCCGCTCCTCCGGTTGGCGCACGGTGCTGGAGCCGAGCGCGAACCCGGCGTCCGCGAGCAGCTCGGCGATGCGCTCGGGGCGGCGCCGCTGGAAGTCCAGCGCGACGGGATGACCCATCGGCCGGTCGAGCCGAAGCGGCTCCTCGCCCACCTGGAAGGCGACCAGAAGACGTCCGCCGGGGCGCAGCACCCGGTAGAACTCGGCGAAAAGCACGGGAAGTTGATCGACCGGGGTGTGGATGCTGGAGTACCAGGAGACGACACCGGCGAGCGAGCCGTCCGCGAGGGCCAGATCCAGCATCGAGCCCTGTGCGAAACGCAGCCCGGGATTCTCGCGCCGGGCGACGGCCAGCATGGAGGAGGACAGGTCGAGCCCGAAGACATCGAGTCCGAGGGAGGCGAGGTACGAGGTGACGACGCCGGGCCCGCACCCGAGATCGGCCACGGCCCCGTCGCCGACCAGCTCGGCGAACCCGGCGAGCAACGCCCGGTCCAACGGCCGGTCCACGAGCTGGTTCCGGAAGCGCTCGGCGTAGTCCTCGGCGATGGCGTCGTAGAAAACACGGGTGGCGGCAAGAAACCCAGTGGTGTCGGTCACGCCCCGAAGCTAACGAACCGGGCGGCCGGGCGGCCTAGGCGACCCCGGCCAACCGCAGCAGCGCGGCCGCCGCAGCCGCCCCCACGACCACCACGACGAACGGCGCCCTGAACCACGCCAGTACACCCCCCACCAGCACCCCGGCCGCCCGAGCGAACCCGGCGAACCCCCCGTCCTCGGTCAACCCCCCTGTCGCCAGCAGGGCGACCAGCAACACCACCGCCCCGGCCGACGCCAGCTCCTGCACCCGCGCCGGTATCTCCACCCGCCCGTGCAGCACCGGCCCCACGAGCCGGAAGGCGTACGTCCCCACGGCCAGCGCGAGAACCACCACGACGCCGGCGTTCATACGGCGGCCGCCACGGGCTGCCTGCGATGCAGGAAGAGCCCGGCCAGAGCGAGCAGCACCGGTACCCCCGCAGGCACGGCGGGCGTGACCGCCAGCGCCACCGCGGCCCCGACCAGCGCGCACCGCCGTACCACCGCGTCCGCCCGCAGCTGAGGCAACACCAGCGCCACCAGAACCGCGGGGAACGCGGCATCGAGTCCGTACCGCGCGGTGTCCCCCAGCGCGCCCCCGGCGAGGGCGCCCGCCAGCACCCCGGTGTTCCACACGGCGAACAGCCCGAGCCCGGAGATCCAGAACGCCCTGCGCCGCCGTACCGGGCCGGACTGGGCGAGGGCGAAGGCGACCGTCTCGTCGGTGACCAGATGGGCGCCGAGGAGACGGCTCGCACGGCCGGTGCCGATGATGTCCGCGACCGCCAGGCTGAACGCGGCCGTACGGGTGTTGAGCAGCAGTCCCGTCGCCGCTGCGGCGACCGGCCCGCCCCCGGCGAGCAGTACGCCCACCGCGCTGAACTGGGCCGAGCCGGCGTACACCACAAGGGACATCAGCACCGGCACCCACACCGGGAGGCCGCCGGCCACGGAGACGGCGCCGAAGGAGACGCCGACGACGCCGCTGGCGAGCCAGACGAGCGAGCTGTCGCGCACCAGGGACATGTCATCGGAAGTTCGCTGTACCGAACGCATGTTTTCTACAATGGAACGCGGCGCATCTGTCCGTCAAGCCGAACGATCGTACCGATGGAGCGAACGACATGACCGAGCCGTCTCCCGGGACCCCCGCCCGGCTTCCGCTGGAGTGGATCGCCGCATCGCTCAAGCGCGAGCGCGCCCGCACCGGACTGTCCCTGTCCGAGCTGGCCAAACGCGCCGGAATCGCGAAGTCCACGCTGTCCCAGCTGGAGGCGGCGAGCGGTAACCCCAACGTGGAGACGCTCTGGGCGCTCGCGGTCGCGCTGGGGGTGCCGTTCAGCGCGCTGGTCGAGCCGCCCGCGCCGCAGGTCCAGGTGATCCGGGCCGGCGACGGCCCCGAGGTCGCCTCGGAGCAGGCGAACTACGTCGCCACCCTGCTGTCCGCGAGCCCTCCGGGGGCCCGGCGGGACATCTACCGCCTGCGCGCCGAGCCGGGCGCGGCCCGCATGTCGGAGCCGCACATCCCCGGCACGGTCGAGCATCTGATCGTCGGCTCCGGCCGGATGAAGGCGGGCCCCGCCGGACAGGAGGTCGAACTGGAGCCCGGCGATTACCTGACCTATCGGGGGGACGTGGCGCACTCGTACGAGGCGCTGGAACCGGGCACGACCTTCGTCCTCGTCATGCAGCACACCTAGAGAATTCGTACACAATTCATCGACGGCCGGGGAGGGGAAAGGCGGGGCGGGCGGAGGGCAAGGCAGGAGCCCCGTCGCCGGAACGGCGCGGGGCTCCTTGGGTACTGCTCTCAGGTTCTGCGATCAGGCAGTGATCAGACGGGGGTGACGTTCTCCGCCTGCGGGCCCTTCGGACCCTGCGTCACGTCGAAGCTCACCTGCTGGTTCTCCTCGAGGGAGCGGAAGCCGGTGGCGTTGATCGCGGAGTAGTGAACGAAGACGTCGGGGCCGCCGCCCTCCTGGGCGATGAAGCCAAAGCCCTTTTCGGCGTTGAACCACTTAACGGTTCCGGTAGCCATAAGCCCTCCTTGGGCTCAAAAGGGTTGCCCTGCTCCAGAACCTGCAAGTGTGAAACGGTGCTGCACAACTGCATACGTCTGAAAACGACTAGAGCCTGCGGTTACATGCTCCGCAGGCTCTGTACTGCAAGGGAAACCAAACTGCAACTTGCGGCAAGCCTAGCATCCGGGCAGCCGAAAGCAATAGGGGTCAAGATCACGTCACTCGGATGTTTGAACATCCACTCGGCCATTTGACGGCACGGCCACGGTGGGGTCGGTCCCGGCACCGTACAGCGCGGGGTCTAGTCTCGCGATGTGGACAATTCTCGCACCCGGCCGCGCGTCGGCCACATCCAGTTCCTGAACTGCCTGCCCCTGTACTGGGGGCTCGCGAGAACCGGCACTCTCCTCGACTTCGAGCTCACCAAGGACACCCCGGAGAAGCTCAGCGAGCAGATCGTGCGCGGCGATCTCGACATCGGCCCCATCACCCTGGTCGAGTTCCTGCGCAACGCCGACGACCTGGTCGCCTTCCCTGACATCGCCGTCGGCTGCGACGGCCCGGTGATGTCCTGCGTGATCGTCTCGCAGGTCCCGCTGGACCGCCTGCACGGCGCCCGGGTCGCGCTCGGCTCGACCTCCCGCACCTCGGTCCGCCTCGCCCAGCTCCTGCTCGCCGAGCGCTACGGCGTCCAGCCCGACTACTACACCTGCCCGCCCGACCTCAGCCTGATGATGCAGGAGGCCGAGGCCGCCGTCCTCATCGGCGACGCGGCACTGCGGGCGAATCTGCTCGACGGCCCCCGCTTCGGCCTCGAAGTGCACGACCTCGGCGCGCTCTGGAAGGAGTGGACCGGCCTGCCGTTCGTCTTCGCGGTCTGGGCGGCCCGCCGCGACTACGCCGACCGCGAGCCGGACATCACCCGCCAGGTCCACGAGGCCTTCCTCGCCTCCCGCAACCTCTCCCTGGAGGAGGTCGGCAAGGTCGCCGAACAGGCGGCCCGCTGGGAGGCCTTCGACGAGGCGACCCTGGCCCAGTACTTCACCACCCTCGACTTCAGCTTCGGCAGCCCCCAACTGGAGGCGGTCGCCGAGTTCGCCCGCCGCGTCGGCCCGACGACCGGCTTCCCGGCGGACGTGAAGGTGGGCCTGCTGCAGCGGTGAGGATGGCTCACTAGGCTGCTGCCCGGGAGACGTTCGGACCCGAGCCGTGAGGCAGCGGGGTTGGGGGGAGCGCGTCATGCAGCCGCTGGACATGGACGAGCCGGCCACCATCGGGCCCTACCGGCTGCTCGGCCGGCTCGGCTCCGGTGGCATGGGCCGGGTCTACCTCGGCCGCAGCGCGGGCGGCCGTACCGTCGCCGTGAAGATCGTGCACCCGCACTTCGCGCTGGACGAGGAGTTCCGCGCCCGCTTCCGGCGCGAGGTGGCGGCCGCCCGCCGGGTCGGCGGCGCCTGGACCGCACCCGTCCTGGACGCGGACCCGGACGCCCCGGTGCCCTGGGTCGCCACCGCGTACGCGGCCGGCCCGTCCCTCGCCGCGGCCGTCGCGGACACCGGCCCGCTGCCCGCGCACACCGTACGGGCCCTGGGCGCGGGCCTCGCCGAGGCGCTGACGGCCGTACACGAACTGGGGCTGGTGCACCGGGACGTGAAGCCCTCCAACGTCCTGCTGACCGTCGACGGCCCCTTGCTGATCGACTTCGGCATCGCGCGGGCCATGGACGGCACGGCGTCCCTGACGTCCACCGGTGTGTCGATCGGCTCCCCGGGCTACATGGCACCCGAGCAGATCCTCGGCAAGGGCGTGACGGGCGCCGCCGACGTCTTCTCCCTCGGCGCGGTCCTCGTCCACGCGGCCACCGGTGAACCGCCCTTCCGTGGCGACTCCTCGGCCGCGCTGCTCTACAAGGTCGTCCACGAGGAACCCGAACTCGGCTCGCTCGGCGGTGAGCTGGGCGAGGTGGCGGCGGCCTGCCTGACCAAGGACCCGGCCTCCCGGCCCACCCCCGCCGAGGTGAGCCACCGCCTCGCCCCCGAGGGCGCCGCCCGCCTGGTCACCGGCGGCTGGCTGCCGGGCCCCCTGGTGGAGCAGGTCAGCCGCAGCGCCGTACGCCTCCTGAACCTGGACACGGTGGAGACGGCACCCTCGGGCCCGGCGCCCTTCGACAGCCCGGCGGTGACGGGAACCTCGGTGCCGACGCCTGCTTCGGGTGCGGCACCGGCCTCTGCCGCCGTAGCTGTCCCTGCTCCTGCGGAGCTCGACTCGTTCACCGAAGCCGGGGCTTTCGGGCCCGCGCCGGTGATGAATTCCGGGGGTCCGGCCGCAGCGAACGGGGTTGGCGGGGTTCCCTCGGGAGCGCCGACCGGTGTCGGAGCGGTGCCGGGGCCGGCCACCGGCGTGGACGGGGCGGCCGCCGGAGCGCCGACCGTCGTGCCCGCGCCGCGGGACGCGGTGCCCCCAGGCCGGTTCTCCGTCAGCGTGGCGGCGGCCTCCGCGCCGGTCGAGGCCGGCCGTGGGCGTCGGCTGAGCTGCACGGTGGTGCTGGCCGTCGCCGGTGCGCTGGCCGCGGCGACCCTGGGCGTCGGCGTGCTGCTCCAGCCCTGGGCCCGGCAGGACGGGAGCGACAAGAGCGCGGGCAGCGGCCCCGCCCGCTCCCCGGCGCCGACCGATGCCTCCACCGGCGCCCCCGTCACAGGCTCCGGGCCCGGCGCGATCCCGGCCCGCTACCTCGGCACCTGGGAAGGACAGGCCACCGGCCTCGGCGGCAATCTGCCCGAGGGCACCTTCCGGCTCACCGTCCATCAGGCCGCCGTGGGACAGGAGTTGGGACGGCTCCGGCAGACCGACCAGATCGGCGGCGTGTGTACCGACGTCCTCACCCTGAAGAAGGTGACGAAGACCCAGGTCCTCGCGACCTCGACCGGCGCCAAGGACAACCCCGGCCACTGCGTGCCCACCCCGCACCAGGTCGAGTTGACTCCGGTCGGCGACGACCTGAGGTTCACCTCGGACAGTGCGGCCGAGGGCAACCCGGTGGCACGCCTGTCGAAGGCCGGATGAGCACGGTGCGTGCGACGGGGGTCGGGGGGACCGGATGAGCACAGGGGCGCTGGCGGCCGTCGCCGCGCTGTGGGGCGCGCTGGCGGGCGGGCTGCTGCCCCGCGCCGCCTACCGCTTCGCCGTACCGTCCGGTGAGCCCTGGCGGGACCGCTGCCCGGACGGCCACTTGCTCCGCGGCTGGCTCGGCCGGATCGCGTGCGGCGCCTGCGGGGCGGCGGCCCGCCGTACGGACCTACCCCCCGCCGCCCTCACCGCTTCCCTCGTCACCGCCCTGGCCTGCGCCGCTCTCGCCGTCGCGACCGGCACCCGGCCGGAGTTGGCGGTCTGGCTGCTGCTCGCGCCGGTCGGCGTGCTGCTGGCCGTGGTGGACTTCCGGGTGCAGCGGCTGCCCGACCCGCTGACCCTGCCCCTCGCCGCGGCCGCCCTCGCCCTGCTGGGCCTCGTCGCGCTGCTGCCCGAGCACGCCGGCCACTGGCTCACCGCGCTGTACGGCGCTCTGGCCCTCGGTGCCGGCTATTTCATGCTGTTTCTCATCAACCCGGCCGGCATGGGCTTCGGCGATGTGAAGCTGGCCGTCGGCATGGGTGCCGTACTCGGCTGGTACGGCTGGTCCACCGTGCTGCTCGGCGCCTTCGCCGGTTTTCTGTTCGGCGCGCTGTACGGCGGTGCTCTCGTCGCCGTGCGGCGGGCGGGCCGGAAGACCGCCATCCCTTTCGGGCCGTTCCTGCTGGCCGGGGCCTTCGCCGGGCTGCTGATCGGCGCGTACGCGGTCTGACGTCCGTGCGGTGAAAGCGCTGGCGTAGGCTGGTTCGGTCCGTCCACACCCCCCTTGACGAACCTGACGAAAGGGACGCCCGGTGACCGAGAAGGCCGACCTCCAGTCCGTGCTCGACCGAGCCGCAGCGGGCGGACGCATCACGCCCGAGGAGGCGCTCGACCTCTATCGAGACGCCCCCTTGCACGCGCTGGGCGCCGCCGCCGACGCCGTACGCCGCCGCAAGTACGCCGGCATCGAGCACATCGCGACGTACATCATCGAGCGGAACATCAACTACACGAACGTGTGCGTCACGGCGTGCAAGTTCTGCGCCTTCTACGCGGCCCCCAAGGACACGGAGAAGGGCTGGACCCGCGACCTCGACGACATCCTGCGCCGCTGCGCGGAGACGGTCGAGCTGGGCGGCACCCAGATCATGTTCCAGGGCGGCCACCACCCGGACTACGGCGTCGAGTACTACGAGAAGCACTTCCGGGCCATCAAGGAGGCCTTCCCGCAGTTGGTGATCCACTCGCTGGGCGCGTCCGAGGTCGAGCACATGGCCCGTATCTCCGGTGTGTCCGTCGAGGAGGCCATCACCCGGATCCACCAGGCGGGCCTCGACTCCTTCGCCGGCGCGGGCGCCGAACTGCTCCCCGAGCGCCCCCGCAAGGCCATCGCGCCCCTCAAGGAGTCCGGCGAGCGCTGGCTGGAGATCATGGAGACCGCGCACCGGCTGGGCGTGGAGTCCACCTCCACCATGCTGATGGGCACGGGTGAGACGAACGCCGAGCGCATCGAGCACCTGCGGATGATCCGGGACGTACAGGACCGTACGGGCGGCTTCCGCGCCTTCATCCCGTACACCTACCAGCCCGAGAACAACCACCTGAAGGGCCGCACCCAGGCCACCCTCTTCGAGTACCTGCGGATGATCGCGATCGCCCGCATCTTCCTCGACAACGTCCAGCACATCCAGGGCTCGTGGCTGACCACCGGCAAGGAGGTCGGCCAGCTGTCGCTGCACTACGGCGCGGACGACCTCGGCTCGATCATGCTGGAGGAGAACGTGGTCTCCTCGGCCGGCGCCAAGCACCGCTCCAACCGCCTGGAGATCATCGACCTGATCAGGAAGGCGGGGCGGGTGCCCGCGCAGCGCTCGACGACGTACGAGCACCTGGTCGTCCACGACGACCCGGCGAACGACCCCGTCGACGAGCGGGTGATGTCCCACATCTCCTCGACGGCGATCGAGGGCGGCACGGCCCACCCGGAACTGAAGCTGCTGGCGTCCAACTAGTCCAACCCGTCCCACTGTGCTGACACTTCACTTCGCCGAGCGGTCTCCCGAGGCGGCTGTTCTGGTCGACGGTGCGTCCGTCGCCGCCGTCGGCCCGTACGAGGAACTGGCCGCCGCCGCACCCCGGGCGAGGGTACGGCGCTGGCCCGGCATCCTCACCCCGGGGCTGCTGAACCCGTACGGCCCGGAGCTGCTGGAGACCACCTACCACCCCGACCCGCGCGAGGCCGACATCCTCGGCACCGAGCCCATCGGCGGGGCGCGGGCCAGGGAGATCTTCCGCGGCGATCCCGCACGCCTCGGTGCGAGCGCGCGACGCGGGGTACAGCGGATGCTGGCGCACGGCACCGTGGCGGTGGCCGGGGAGTTGCGGTCGCGGGCCGCGGTCGACGCGGTGCGCAGGGCCGGGCTCGCCGTGGGGCAGCGGCCCGACCGCCTTCCAGGGCCGCCGGCGCTGTCCCCGACCCCGCTGATCCTGCTGCCGCGGCTCGTCCCGGGCGGCCCTGCCCGCTTCGCCGTGTTCGACGTCGCGGACCGCGCCGAACTGGTCCGTCGCGGCGCCGGCACCTGCGTGGCGACCGTGATCGGCGGGCGGTTGGTGTACCGGCGTCGCTGAGCCGCGCGTGGCCGCGTGAACCCGGGCTGCAAGAATGGGCGGGTGACCCGCGCTTCCCTGAACAAGCAGCCGCACGAAGTCGCCTCGATGTTCGACGACGTGGCGGAACGGTACGACCTGACGAACGACGTCCTGTCGCTCGGGCAGGACCGGGTGTGGCGCAAGGAGGTGGCGAAGGCGGTCGACGCGCGCCCCGCGCAGAAGGTCCTCGACCTGGCCGCCGGTACGGCCACCTCCTCGCTGCCCTTCGCGCGCACGGGCGCGTACGTCGTCCCGTGCGACTTCTCGCTCGGGATGCTGCAGGTCGGCAAGAAGAAGCACACCTGGCTGCCGTTCACGGCCGGCGACGCGACGCGGCTGCCGTTCAAGGACGACACCTTCGACGCCGTGACGATCTCCTTCGGGCTGCGCAACGTCCAGGACACGGACGCGGCCCTGCGGGAGATGTACCGGGTGACCCGGCCCGGCGGACGGGTGGTGATCTGCGAGTTCTCGCACCCGACCTGGGCGCCCTTCCGGACCGTCTACACCGAGTACCTGATGCGGGCGCTGCCGCCGGTCGCGCGGGCGGTCTCCTCGAACCCGGACGCGTACGTCTACCTCGCCGAGTCCATCCGTGCCTGGCCCGACCAGCCCGCCCTCGCCGCACGGCTGCGCAAGGCGGGCTGGTCGAAGGTGGCCTGGCGCAACCTCACCGGCGGTGTGGTCGCGCTGCACCGCGGCTTCAAGGAGAGCTGAGGCCTTCTTCCGGGGCCTAGCGGTTGATCGTCTCGAAGGCGTCCCCCGGCTCACCGAGCTCGCGTTGCAGTCCGCCCCTGGGCGGCCGCGGGATGCGCGGCTCGCGCACGCCTCCGCCGCCCTCTCCCTCACCGAAGTCGAACCACACGTACACCATGGAGTCCCGGGGCACCTCGGCGCCGGGCTGCGGGTACTGGCGTACGACGTAGTCGACGACCGCGAGGTGGAAGTCCGGGCGGTCCGGCGCGTTGAGGAACAGGCCCTGTGCCTGGGCGGTTTCGCGCGCGTCCACGGCCATCAGCCCGACCAGCCGTGGCACACGCACTTCGGGTGTTTTGGGTGTTATGCGCACAGATGTCACCCCCAGCGGTACTGGAAGGGTAACTCTCGCGCGACGCGGCCGGAAGGAGCCGGTGTCTTTCTGTGACAGACGACTACTCTGTGTGCTCGACGTCCAGTCGGAAGCACAGGGCGTCTTCGTCCAGGCTGGGATGCGGATAGGTCTCCGCCGGGCGCATGCCGAGCCGCCGGGTCACCGCGATCGACCGCTTGTTGCCCGGCCGGACCATCGCCACCACCTCCTTGACCCCGGCCGCTCCCACCCGCCGCAGCGTCTCGCGCGCGGCCGCGGTGACGTACCCCTTGCCCCAGTGCGCGCGGCCCAGCCGCCAGCCGATCTCCATCTCGCCGACCGGGCCCCAGTCCGGCTGCCAGGGCTGCGCTCCCGTGAAGCCGATGACTTCTCCGGATTCGTCCAGCATGGTCCACAGGCAGAAGCCGAGTTCGGCGTCGTGCCGCCGCTGCCGCGCGGTGAGCTCCTCGTAGACCGACAGCGCGGCCGCTCTGCCGCCGTAGAACTCCATGACCTCGGGGTCGTCGAAGACCCGGTGCCAGGCGATCGCGTCCTCATGGGTGGGAACGCGCAGCCGTACCGCGGGGAGGGGTCGGTTCACAGGGCAGCCCTTCAGCCGGGTGATCAATTCTGCTGAATAGACTGCCCATGTCCAGTGCCGGTCGGCACACAGATTTCGAACTTGGGGAGATCCCGCCGTGACCGTCGAGACCGAGCCCCTCTCCGAGAACACCGCCGATGTGATCGTCGTGGGCGCGGGGCCCGCCGGCTCCACGACCGCGTACCACCTCGCCAAGGCCGGCCTCGACGTCCTGCTCCTGGAGAAGACCGAGTTCCCGCGCGAGAAGGTGTGCGGCGACGGCCTCACCCCGCGCGCGGTCAAGCAGCTCGTCGCCATGGGCATCGACATCTCCGAGGAGGCCGGCTGGCTGCGCAACAAGGGCCTGCGCATCATCGGCGGCGGCTCCCGCCTCCAGCTGGACTGGCCGGAACTCGCCTCCTACCCGAACTACGGACTCGTCCGCAAGCGCGACGACTTCGACGAGCAGCTCGCCCGCAACGCCCAGAAGGCGGGGGCGCGGCTGTACGAGCGCTGCAACGTCTCCGGCCCGGTCATCGACGACCGCACCGGCCGTATCACCGGCGTCACCGCCAAGCTGGGCGAGGAGAAGCTCGAGGTCACCTTCCACGCTCCGTTGGTGGTCGCGGCCGACGGCAACTCCACCCGCCTGTCCCTCGCGATGGGCCTGCACCGCCGCGAGGACCGCCCGATGGGCGTCGCGGTCCGGACGTACTTCGAGAGCCCTCGCCACGACGACGACTACCTGGAGTCCTGGCTGGAGCTGTGGGACCGCCGCGGCACCCAGGACCGGCTGCTGCCCGGCTACGGCTGGATCTTCGGCATGGGCGACGGCACGTCGAACGTCGGCCTCGGCGTCCTGAACACCTCCGCCTCCTTCAAGGAGCTGGACTGGCGCGAAATCCTCAAGGCCTGGTGCGCCTCCATGCCCGAGGACTGGGGCTACACCCCCGAGAACATGACCGGCCCGATCCGCGGCGCCGCCCTCCCCATGGCCTTCAACCGCCAGCCCCACTACACGCGCGGCCTGCTCCTCGTCGGTGACGCCGGCGGCCTGGTGAACCCCTTCAACGGCGAGGGCATCGCCTACGCCATGGAGTCCGGCCAGATCGCCGCCGACGTCATCGTCCAGGCCCACGCGCGGGCCACGCCCGCCCAGCGCGAGATCGCCCTGCAGCGCTACCCGCGCGTCCTCAAGGACACCTACGGCGGCTACTACACGCTCGGCCGCGCCTTCGTGAAGCTCATCGGCAACCCGAAGGTCATGCAGATCGCGGCCCAGCGCGGCCTCACCCACCCGATGCTGATGAAGTTCACCCTCAAGCTGCTGGCGAACCTCACCGACCCCACGGGCGGCGACGCCATGGACCGGATCATCAACGGCCTGAGCAAGGTGGCCCCGAAGGCGTGAGTCCCTACCGGGCCGGGCTCAGCTCCTCGGCCCTGGCGGCCCGGCGGGCGAACACCTCCTCCCGCCGGTCCGCCATCTGCCGCAGCGCGTCCCTTTTCTCCCGCTTGGAGAGCCGATCCAGGTAGATGTACCCGTTGGTGTGGTCGGTCTCGTGGATGAGGCAGCGCGCGAAGTACCCCGTGCCCTCGATGACCATCGGGTTGCCGTCCCTGTCCTGCCCGCGTACGACGGCCCGGTCCGGCCGCGGTACGGCCATCACGGCACCCGGAACCGACAGACAGCCCTCGCCCTCGTCCAGCAACCGTCGCCCGCTCGTGGGCGTTTCGAGCACCGGATTGACGATGTGCCCGACATGCCGGACTCCGTCGTCATCGGGGCAGTCGTACACGAACAGCCGCAGATCGACCCCTACCTGATTCGCGGCAAGTCCCGCCCCTTCGGCGACATACAGGGTGAGGAACATGTCGTCGACGAGTGCGGCGAGGTCGGGCCCGAACTCCGTGACGTCCCGGCACGGCTTGTGCAGGACCTCCTCGCCGACCTCGCTGATCCGGCGAACCGTGCCGCGCCCGGCCTCGGGCGCGTGGCGGGGGTAGTAGTCGGCGGGCCTTCCCTGTACGAACACGCGTGGCATGACGCGGTCTCCTTCGCTCATGGACGGACCGCCGGACGGCGGCCCGAACAGAGCTTGTCAGGACGGGGCCTCTGGCGCCCCGGGAACGACGCAAGGGCCGCTGCCCCCGAGCGGCTGCGGCCCTACGCGCGTTGGGAGACGTGCGGTGCGCTCAGAGCACCCGCACGGCGCCGGTCGGCGGGTCGTACGACAGCGGCTTCTCGACGATGCCGGTGGACGGGTTCTGCGCGCCGACGAACATACCGTCGCCGACGTACACCGCCACGTGGTACGCGCTGCCCGCGCTGCCCCAGTAGAGGATGTCGCCCGGCTGCAGGTTGCTCAGCGAGACCTGCGTGCCGGCGGTCGACTGGTCCTGGGAGACGCGCGGCAGGCTGACGCCGATCTGCTTGAAGGCGGCCTGCACCAGGCCGGAGCAGTCGTAGGCGCTCGGGCCGGAGGCGCCCAGGACGTAGGACTTGCCGATCTGCGCCTTCACGAAGGAGATGACGGACGCGGCTGAACCGGTCGCCGTGCTCGTGGAGGTGCTGCCGGTGTCCGTGGCGGCGAGCGTCGTGCGCGCCGCGCTGCGCGAGGCACGATCGGCGGCGGCCCTGCGGGCGGCCTCCTCGGCCTTCTTCTTGGCCTCGGCGGCCTTCTGCTTGGCCTCCGCGAGGTCCGCCTTGGCCTGCTTCGCGGCGTTTGCGGCGGCCGCGTCGCGCTCGGCCTGGAGCTGGTAGTTCGCGGCGGCCTGCTGGGTGGCGTCCGCGGACTTTGCGGCCTGGGCGGCCAGGTCGGCCGTCAGGGTGGGCAGTTCGAGGGTCTGCGTCACCGGCTCGGCCGCGTTCGCCGAGCCGGACGCCCCGGCGACTGCCAGGGTGCTGAGGACGCCACCGGCAACTCCGGCCCGCATCGCGAGGGTCGACGCGCTGCGGCGGGGCTTCCGGTGGCTGCGTATGTGAGCGGTGTGGGACATGGGAACAACCGGTATCAGGGGCTCCTTCATATCTTCAAGAAACGTGTGCTGCGCCACAGTTGCTCAATCGAGACCTGGAATCCCGGGCGTGTCGCTCTTTATTGACGCCGTAACGGACATTGTGGACGCCCGTGATCAAGGGCTTGATCACGGTCTTTGATCATTTCGCCCGAATTGCCCCGCGCTTACCACTTGTTGCGGTCATTGGCCAAGCCCGGTTCTCAGAGGCCTCTCATCGATGTGGTGGAGGTCACGGAACGGTCACCGGAAACGCGGCGTCCCGTGCGCGAGGAGCTCGTGAACGCGTGCACGCGCCGGATCCGCGTCCACATCGCACCCCGCACCTCACCCTGATGTGTGAACGCGCCCCTCTATCAGGCACCTGCGTCCAGCACCAATTTGCATGCAGCGGAACTCTCTTGATATTGAGACGCACCCTCCGGCCTGCGATGACGAGCGAGAATGTCACTTCTCGTGATCAACTGAACGCTTCGCGTATGAAGATCACTCATCATCCGACTTCATGATCCTTCGTCAGGTGGTGGAGATCACAAAGCTCGTGCAATACCCCGTGTCGCAGATCACAGAGTGGCGGGCATAAGATGCGTGGCAACTGGGCTTGTGACCTGCTTCACATGTTCTCGATCTTCGCCCGGGACGGCGGGGGCTCGTGAGGCCTGTGAGGCGGAAGGGAGCGCAGTGCACCAATGCAACCGCCAGCAGTCAGCGCCGACTGAGAGGAGCGAGGAGCGGTGAACGCGTATGCGCCCATCCTCGTACTGGGAGCCCTCGGGGCAGGCTTTGCGATCTTCTCCGTGGTCATGGCCACGCTGATCGGTCCGAAGCGGTACAACCGCGCCAAGCTCGAGGCCTACGAGTGCGGTATCGAGCCGACCCCCACGCCGGCCGGCGGCGGGCGCTTCCCCATCAAGTACTACCTGACGGCGATGCTCTTCATCGTCTTCGACATCGAGATCGTCTTCCTCTACCCCTGGGCCGTCACCTTCGACGCCCTGGGGATTTTCGGGCTCGTGGAGATGCTGCTCTTCGTGCTCACCGTCTTCGTCGCATACGCGTACGTATGGCGGCGCGGCGGCCTGGAATGGGACTGAGGGGCCTTAGGACATGGGACTCGAAGAAAAGCTGCCGAGCGGCTTCCTGCTGACCACCGTCGAGCAGGCCGCGGGCTGGGTGCGCAAGGCGTCCGTCTTCCCGGCCACCTTCGGCCTCGCCTGCTGCGCCATCGAGATGATGACCACCGGCGCCGGCCGGTACGACCTGGCGCGCTTCGGCATGGAGGTCTTCCGCGGCTCACCGCGCCAGGCCGACCTGATGATCGTCGCCGGCCGGGTCAGCCAGAAGATGGCGCCGGTGCTCCGGCAGGTCTACGACCAGATGCCCAACCCGAAATGGGTGATCTCCATGGGCGTCTGCGCCTCCTCGGGCGGCATGTTCAACAACTACGCGATCGTCCAGGGCGTCGACCACATCGTCCCGGTCGACATCTACCTGCCGGGCTGCCCGCCCCGCCCCGAGATGCTGATGGACGCGATCCTCAAGCTCCACCAGAAGATCCAGTCCACCAAGCTCGGCGTCAACGCCGAGGAGGCCGCCCGCGAGGCGGAGGAAGCGGCGCTCAAGGCCCTGCCCACGATCGAGATGAAGGGGCTGCTGCGGTGAGCGACGCGAACGGCAACGGCACGGGCGGCGTCAACGGGTCCGCGAACGGGGTGAACCCCGAGAAGGACCTCTCCGCCTCCAACCTCCCCGGCCAGCGCGGCCAGGGTGGCGAGGAGATCCGCGTCCAGCGCGGCATGTTCGGCGCCAACAACGGCGGCGACACCTCCGGCTACGGCGGCCTGGTCCGCTCGGTCCGACTCCCGGGACCGGCGAGTCGCCCCTACGGCGGCTGGTTCGACGAGGTCGCCGACGAGCTGGAGGGCGCCCTGGAGGAACAGGGACTCCTCCCGGACAACGCCATCGAGAAGACGGTCGTCGACCGCGGCGAGCTCACCTTCCACGTCGAACGCGAGCACCTGCTCCGCGTCGCCCGCACCCTGCGCGACGACCCGGCCCTGCGCTTCGAACTGTGCACCGGAGTCAGCGGCGTCCACTACCCGCAGGACAAGGGCCGCGAGCTGCACGCCGTCTACCACCTGCGCTCGATCACCCACAACCGGCTGATCCGCCTCGAAGTCAGCGCCCCCGACGCCGACCCGCGCATCCCGTCCCTCGTCTCCGTCTATCCGACGAACGACTGGCACGAGCGCGAGACCTACGACTTCTTCGGCATCGTCTTCGACGGTCACCCGGCCCTGACGCGGATCATGATGCCGGACGACTGGCAGGGCCACCCGCAGCGCAAGGACTACCCCCTCGGCGGCATCCCCGTCGAGTACAAGGGCGCCCAGATCCCGGCTCCGGACCAGCGGAGGTCGTACTCGTGAGCACTTCCCAGGCTTCCCCTCGCGAGACCACCGAGGGCACCGTATACACGGTCACCGGTGGCGACTGGGACGAGGTCGTCCAGTCCGCGACCCGCGCCGACGACGAACGCATCGTCGTCAACATGGGTCCCCAGCACCCCTCCACCCACGGAGTGCTCCGCCTGATCCTGGAGATCGAGGGCGAGACGGTCACCGAGGCCCGCTGCGGCATCGGCTATCTGCACACCGGCATCGAGAAGAACCTCGAGTACCGCACGTGGACGCAGGGCACCACCTTCGTCACGCGCATGGACTACCTGACGTCCTTCTTCAACGAGACCGCCTACTGCCTCGCCGTCGAGAAACTCCTCGGCATCGAGGACGACATCACCGAGCGCGCCAAGATCATCCGGGTGCTCCTTATGGAGCTGAACCGGATGTCCTCCCACCTGGTGTGCATCGCCACCGGCGGCATGGAGCTCGGCGCCACCACGATCATGATCTACGGCTTCCGTGATCGTGAAATGATTCTCGACCTCTACGAGCTCATCACGGGCCTTCGGATGAACCACGCGTACA
Source organism: Streptomyces sp. NPDC007856 (assembly GCF_042868225.1). NCBI lineage: Bacteria > Bacillati > Actinomycetota > Actinomycetes > Kitasatosporales > Streptomycetaceae > Streptomyces > Streptomyces sp. NPDC007856. Next base: position 81,307 of record NZ_JBIAEC010000001.1, read on the forward strand.
TCCGCCCCGGCGGACTCGCCCAGGACCTGCCCCCCGGCGCGGTGGACCAGATCCGCGAGTTCGTGAAGAAGATGAAGAAGAACCTCCCGGAGTACGACAAGCTCGCCACCGGGAACCCCATCTTCAAGGCCCGCATGCAGGACATCGGCTACCTCGACCTGGCCGGCTGCATGGCCCTCGGCGCCACCGGCCCGATCCTGCGCTCCACCGGCCTGCCGCACGACCTGCGCAAGGCGCAGCCGTACTGCGACTACGAGACGTACGACTTCGAGATCCCGACGGCCGACAGCTGCGACGCCTACGGCCGCTTCCTGGTCCGCCTGGAGGAGATGCGCCAGTCGCTCAGGATCGTCGAGCAGTGCCTGGACCGGCTCCAGCCCGGCCCGGTCATGGTCGCCGACAAGAAGATCGCCTGGCCCGCCCAGCTCGCCCTCGGACCGGACGGACTCGGCAACTCCCTCGACCACATCAAGAAGATCATGGGCACCTCCATGGAGGCCCTGATCCACCACTTCAAGCTCGTCACCGAGGGCTTCCGCGTCCCGCCGGGACAGGCGTACGCGGCCGTCGAGTCCCCCAAGGGCGAACTCGGCGTGCACGCCGTCTCCGACGGCGGCACCCGCCCCTACCGGGTCCACTTCCGCGATCCGTCCTTCACCAACCTGCAGGCCATGGCGGCGATGTGCGAAGGCGGCCAGGTCGCCGACGTCATCGTCGCCGTCGCGTCCATCGACCCCGTGATGGGAGGCGTCGACCGGTGACCACCTCTTCTTCGGAGCGGGGCGTCAGCCTGGGCATGCCCGAACTGCCCGCGCCCGCCTACCCGGACGACGTCCGGGCCCGGCTGGAGGCGGACGCGCGCGAGGTCATCGCGCGCTACCCGGACTCCCGGTCCGCCCTGCTCCCCCTGCTCCACCTCGTGCAGTCGGAGGAGGGCCATGTCACGCGCACCGGAATGCAGTTCTGCGCGGACATGCTGAACCTGACGACGGCCGAGGTCACCGCCGTCGCCACCTTCTACACCATGTACCGGCGCAAGCCCTCCGGTGACTACCAGGTGGGCGTCTGCACCAACACGCTGTGCGCGGTGATGGGCGGGGACGCGATCTTCGAGACCCTCCAGGAGCACCTGGGCGTCGGCAACGGCGAGACCACCGACGACGGCAAGGTCACCCTGGAGCACATCGAGTGCAACGCGGCCTGCGACTTCGCGCCGGTCGTGATGGTCAACTGGGAGTTCTTCGACAACCAGACGCCGGGCAGCGCCAAGCGCCTGGTCGACGATCTGCGCGCGGGACGGCCCGTACAGCCCACGCGCGGGGCGCGGCTGTGCACGTTCAAGGAGACCGCGCGGATCCTCGCCGGCTTCCCCGACGAGCGGCCCGGGGCCGTCGAGGAGGGCGGCGGTGCGGGACCCGCGTCGCTGGTGGGCCTTCGCCTGGCAAGGGGAGAGGCCGCACCCGCGCGCGTGGTCCATCCGCGCGGAGGTCCGCATGAGGAACCGCAGGACAGGGTGCACGAGCCGTCACCGGCCGAACACCTCAGTTCCCATGACACGCCGCTGGAGACATCGGCCTCCGACTCCGCGCACCCCGCAGGGCCTACCGCCGAGGAGGGGGAGTGATGACCGTGGTACCCGAGGTCAAGGACACGAGCCCCGAGAAGCTGCTCGCACCCGTGCTGTCGGCCTTCTGGGACGAGGACCGGTCCTGGACTCTGGACGTCTACCGGAGGCACGAGGGGTACGAGGGGCTCCGCAAGGCGCTCGCCATGTCACCGGACGACCTGATCGCCTACGTCAAGGACTCCGGTCTGCGCGGCCGCGGCGGCGCGGGGTTCCCGACCGGAATGAAGTGGCAGTTCATTCCGCAGGGTGATGGAAAACCGCACTATCTAGTTGTCAACGCCGACGAATCGGAGCCCGGGACCTGCAAGGACATCCCGCTCCTCTTCGCGAACCCGCATAGCCTCATCGAGGGCATTGTGATCGCGTGTTATGCCATCAGGTCGTCGCATGCCTTCATCTATCTGCGTGGTGAAGTCGTCCCCGTTCTGCGGCGGTTGCACGAGGCCGTGCGCGAGGCCTACGCGGCGGGCTACCTCGGCGAGAACATCCTGGGCAGCGGGCTGGACCTGAAGCTCACCGTGCACGCGGGCGCCGGCGCGTACATCTGCGGTGAGGAGACCGCACTGCTGGACTCGCTCGAAGGCCGCCGTGGTCAACCGCGGCTCCGTCCCCCCTTCCCTGCGGTGGAAGGCCTCTACGCCTGTCCGACTGTTGTGAACAACGTCGAGTCGATCGCGTCGGTTCCCGCGATCCTGAAAAACGGCAAAGACTGGTTCAGGTCGATGGGCAGCGAGAAGTCCCCGGGCTTCACGCTCTACTCGCTCAGCGGCCATGTCGCGAGCCCCGGCCAGTACGAGGCTCCGCTCGGCGTCACGCTGCGCCAGCTCCTCGACATGAGCGGCGGCATGCGGCCGGGCCACCGCCTGAAGTTCTGGACGCCGGGCGGCTCCTCGACGCCGATGTTCACCGACGAGCACCTCGACGTCCCCCTCGACTACGAGGGCGTCGGCGCCGCGGGCTCGATGCTGGGCACCAAGGCGCTGCAGTGCTTCGACGAGACGACCTGCGTGGTGCGGGCGGTGACCCGCTGGACCGAGTTCTACGCCCACGAGTCCTGCGGCAAGTGCACGCCCTGCCGCGAAGGGACGTACTGGCTGGTGCAGTTGCTGCGGGACATCGAGGCCGGCAAGGGCGTCATGGCCGACCTCGACAAACTCAACGACATCGCCGACAACATCAACGGCAAGTCCTTCTGCGCCCTCGGTGATGGCGCCGCGTCCCCGATCTTCTCCTCGCTGAAGTACTTCCGCGAGGAGTACGAGCAGCACATCACGGGCCGGGGCTGCCCCTTCGACCCGGCCAAGTCGACGGCCTGGGCGGACCGCCCGGAGGTGAACGCATGACCGTACAGCAGGCCAGTAGCGGCTCCGCCGCGGGCCGGCGCCCCACGGGTGGGGGAGAGGCGGCGGTCCCGCCGCAAGACCTCGTCACGCTGACGATCGACGGCATCGAGATCAGCGTGCCCAAGGGCACCCTGGTCATCCGGGCCGCCGAGCAGCTCGGCATCGAGATCCCCCGGTTCTGCGACCACCCCCTGCTCGACCCCGCCGGCGCCTGCCGTCAGTGCATCGTCGAGGTCGAGGGCCAGCGCAAGCCGATGGCGTCCTGCACCATCACCTGCACCGACGGCATGGTGGTGAGGACCCAGCTGACCTCGCCGGTCGCCGAGAAGGCCCAGCACGGTGTGATGGAGCTGCTGCTCATCAACCACCCGCTGGACTGCCCGGTCTGCGACAAGGGTGGCGAGTGCCCGCTGCAGAACCAGGCCATGTCGCACGGCAACGCCGAGTCCCGCTTCGAAGGCAAGAAGCGCACCTACGAAAAGCCCGTACCGATCTCCACGCAGGTGCTGCTCGACCGCGAGCGGTGCGTGCTTTGCGCCCGCTGCACCCGCTTCTCCAACCAGATCGCGGGCGACCCGATGATCGAGCTGATCGAGCGGGGCGCGCTGCAGCAGGTCGGCACCGGCGAGGGTGCCCCCTTCGAGTCGTACTTCTCCGGCAACACCATCCAGATCTGCCCGGTCGGCGCGCTCACCTCGGCGGCCTACCGTTTCCGCTCCCGCCCCTTCGACCTCGTTTCCTCGCCGTCGGTGTGCGAGCACTGCTCCGGCGGCTGCGCCATCCGCACCGACCACCGGCGCGGCAAGGTCATGCGGCGGCTCGCCGAGAACGACCCCGAGGTCAACGAGGAGTGGATCTGCGACAAGGGACGCTTCGCGTTCCGGTACGCGCAGGCGAAGGACCGCCTCGACACCCCGCTCGTCCGCAACGCCGACGGCGTTCTGGAGCCCGCGTCCTGGCCGGAAGCCCTGGAGGCGGCCGCGCGGGGCCTGACCGCCGCACGCTCCCGGGCCGGCGTCCTCATCGGCGGCCGGCTGACCGTCGAGGACGCCTACGCGTACAGCAAGTTCGCGCGCGTGGCGCTCGACACGAACGACATCGACTTCCGCGCGCGCGTGCACAGCGGCGAGGAGGCCGACTTCCTGGCCGCCCGGGTGGCAGGCCGCGGCCGTGACCTCGACGGTACGGGCGTCACGTACACCTCCCTGGAGCAGGCGCCCGCGGTCCTGCTGGCCGGCTTCGAGTCGGAGGAGGAGGCCCCCGGCGTCTTCCTGCGGCTGCGCAAGGCTTGGCGGAGGCGCAAGCAGAAGGTGTTCGCGCTGGCCACACACGCCACCCGGGGCCTTGAGAAGGCGGGCGGCACCCTGCTGCCGGCCGCGCCCGGCACCGAGACCGAGTGGCTGGACGCCCTCGCGAGCGGCGTCGGCCTGGAGGAGCCCGGCACCCGCGCCGCCGAGGCCCTGCGCACCGAGGGTGCGGTCATCGTCGTCGGTGAGCGGCTCGCCTCGGTCGCCGGCGGCCTGACCGCCGCCGTACGCGCCGCCGCCGCGACCGGCGCCCAGCTGGTGTGGATCCCGCGCCGGGCCGGTGAGCGCGGGGCCGTCGAGGCGGGCGCGCTGCCGTCGCTGCTGCCGGGCGGCCGCCCCGCGACCGACCCACGCGCGCGTGAGGAGGTCGCCGCCGTCTGGGGGCTCGCCGAACTCCCGCTGCGCTACGGCCGCGACACGCACCACATCGTCGAGGCCGCCGCCACCGGCGAACTGTCGGCGCTCGTCGTCGCCGGGGTGGAGGTCGCCGACCTGCCCGACCCGGCACGCGCGCGCGAGGCACTCGACAGCGTCGGCTTCCTGGTGTCGTTGGAGCTGCGGCCCAGCGAGGTCACCGGGCACGCCGACGTCGTCCTGCCGGTCGCCGCGGTCGCCGAGAAGGCGGGCACCTTCCTCAACTGGGAAGGCAGGGTGCGCTTCTTCGACGCCGCTCTCAAGCCCGACCAGATGACCCGCCGCCTGGCACCGACCGACGCGCGCGTGCTGCAGATGCTGGCCGACGCCATGGACGTCCACCTGGGCCTGCCGGATCTGCGCACCACACGTGCGGAGATCGACCGGCTCGGCCCCTGGGACGGCCCGCGCGCCTCGGACCCACAGGAGTCCGCGGGCGCGCTGCCCCGCCCGGCCGCCGGCGAGGCCGTACTCGCCGGGCACCGGCTGCTGCTCGACCAGGGCGTCCTCCAGGAGGGCGACGAGGCGCTCGCCGGAACACGGCACGCCGCCCACGCGCGCGTGTCGGCGGCGACGGCGGCCGAGGTGGACGTCAAGGAAGGCGACGTCCTCGCGGTCACCGGCCCCTGCGGCACCGTCGAACTGCCGCTGCGGATCACCGAGATGCCCGACCGGGTGGTCTGGCTTCCGCTGAACTCCGTCGGCACGGGCGTCGCCTCCGACACCGGGGCACGGCCCGGCTCACTCGTCCGCATCGGCCCGGCGGCATCCGCCGAACCGGACCCCAAGGAGGTGGAGGCATGAGCCCGTACCTCGCAGCTGAAGACCTCTCGATGTTCGGCCGCGACCCGTGGTGGCTGGTCGTCATCAAGGCCGTGTTCTGCTTCGCCTTCCTGATGGTGACCGTACTGTTCTCCATCGTCTGGGAGCGCAAGGTCGTCGCCTGGATGCAGCTGCGCATCGGCCCGAACCGGCACGGCCCCTGGGGCATGCTCCAGTCGCTCGCCGACGGTGTGAAGCTGATGCTCAAGGAAGACATCATCGTCAAGCGCGCCGACAAGGTGGTCTACGTCCTGGCGCCGATCGTCGCGGCCATCCCGGCTTTCATGGCGATCGCGGTGATTCCCTTCGGCCCCGCCGACAACGAGATCTCGATCTTCGGCACGCGCACCGCCATGCAGCTCACCGACCTGCCGATCGCGATGCTTTACATCCTCGCGATCGCCTCCGTCGGCATCTACGGCATCGTGCTGGCGGGTTGGAGTTCCGGATCCACTTATCCGCTCCTGGGCGGCCTGCGCTCCTGCGCGCAGATGATCTCCTACGAGATCGCCATGGGCGCCGCGTTCGCTTCCGTGTTCCTGTACTCGGGGTCGATGTCGACGTCCACGATCGTGGCCCAGCAGCACGACCGCTGGTACATCCTGCTGCTGCCGGTCTCGTTCATCCTCTACATCGTCACGATGGTCGGCGAGACCAACCGCGCCCCCTTCGACATGCCGGAGTCCGAGGGCGACCTGGTCGGCGGCTTCAACACCGAGTACTCGTCCATCAAGTTCGCGATGTTCATGCTCGCCGAATACGTGAACATGGTGACGGTCTCGGCCGTGTCGACCACGCTGTTCCTCGGCGGCTGGCGCGCCCCCTGGCCGATCAGCTCGATCTGGCAGGGCGCGAACCACGGCTGGTGGCCGCTGCTCTGGTTCGTGATCAAGGTCCAGCTGCTGCTGTTCTTCTTCATCTGGCTGCGCGGCACGCTCCCTCGTGTCCGCTACGACCAGCTGATGAAGCTCGGTTGGAAGGTCCTCATCCCCGTCTCCGTGACCTGGCTGATGCTGGTGGCGACCGTACGGGCCCTGCGCAACGAGCACTACGACTTCGCCGACATCGCCCTCTACGTGGGTGGCGGAGTCCTCGCCCTGCTGCTCATCTCCTTCGTCGCCGACGTGTTCCGGGAGAAGGCCAAGGCTGCCGAGCAGCCCGCCACGGAGCAGGCCGGATTCGACGCGCTGGCGGGCGGTTTCCCCGTACCACCGCTGCCCGGACAGGAGTTGCCGCCGGTGCCGAGGCGCCGCCCGCGCCACGAGCGGGAGCTGATTGTCAGTGGCGGGTCGGACACTGTCAGTGACGGATCTTCGGATGGAAAGGAGGCGTCCGATGGCTGAGGAGCCCAAGGAGACCAAGCCCGGTTTCCAGAACCCCGTGGCCGGCTTCGGCGTGACCTTCAAGGCCATGTTCAAGAAGCGGCTGACCGAGCAGTACCCGGAGCAGAAGAAGACCACGGCTCCGCGGTTCCACGGACGGCACCAGCTCAACCGCCATCCGGACGGCCTGGAGAAGTGCGTCGGCTGCGAGCTGTGCGCCTGGGCCTGCCCCGCCGACGCCATCTATGTGGAGGGCGCCGACAACACCGACGAGGAACGCTACTCGCCGGGCGAGCGGTACGGCCGCGTCTACCAGATCAACTACGCCCGCTGCATCCTGTGCGGCCTGTGCATCGAGGCGTGCCCCACGCGCGCGCTGACGATGACCAACGAGTTCGAACTGGCCGACTCCAGCCGCGCCAACCTCATCTACACCAAGGAACAGCTCCTTGCCGGCCTTGAGGAGGGCATGGTCGACACGCCGCACGCGATCTTCCCGGGGACTGACGAACAGGACTACTACCGGGGCCTGGTGACGCAGGCCGCGCCGGGCACGGTCCGCCAGGTCGCCGTCTCCAACGGCGAGCGGCCGGAAGACCAGGAGGTGGACGCATGAGCCAGCAGCTCGCCGCCTACACCACCTCCACCGGTGAGGCCTTCCAGTTCTGGGTCCTCGGCACCGTCGCGGTGATCGGCGCCCTGTGCACCGTCTTCATGAAGAAGGCCGTGCACAGTGCGCTCAGCCTCGCCGGAACCATGATCGTCCTGGCGGTGTTCTACCTCGCCAACGGCGCCTACTTCCTGGGCATCGTGCAGATCGTCGTCTACACCGGCGCGATCATGATGCTGTTCCTGTTCGTGGTGATGCTCGTCGGCGTCACGGCCGCGGACTCGCTGAAGGAGACCATCAAGGGCCAGCGCTGGCTGGCCCTTCTGTGCGGGGCCGGCTTCGGCATCCTGCTGCTCGCCGGCATCGGGAACGCCTCCCTGAAGGATTTCGCCGGCACCGGCCAGGCGAACGCGAACGGCAATGTGGAGGGCCTCGCCTCCCTCATCTTCACCAAGTACGTCTTCGCCTTCGAAATCACCGGCGCCCTGCTCATCACCGCCGCCGTCGGCGCCATGGTGCTCACCCACCGCGAGCGCACCGAGCGCGCCAAGACCCAGCGCGAGCTGTCCGAACAGCGCGTCCGCGAGGGCACGTACGTCCCGCCGCTGCCCGCCCCCGGTGTCTACGCCCGGCACAACGCCGTCGACATCGCGGGCCTGCTCCCCGACGGCACCCCGTCCGAGCTGACCGTCAGCAAGACGCTGCGCGAGCGCGGACAGATCCGTGACGTGTCGGCGGAGGCACTCAACGACCTGCGGGCGCTGGAGCAGCGCGCGCAGGAACGCCTGGAGCGCACGTCGATCGAACCGGCGACGTTCAAGCGGCCCGAGGAGGCGTCGAAGTGAATCCGGTCAATTACCTGTACCTCGCCGCCCTGTTGTTCACGATCGGGGCGACCGGCGTACTGATCCGACGCAACGCCATCGTGGTCTTCATGTGCATCGAGCTGATGCTGAACGCCTGCAACCTCGCGTTCGTCACCTTCTCCCGGATGCACGGCAACCTCGACGGCCAGATCATCGCCTTCTTCACGATGGTCGTCGCCGCCGCGGAGGTCGTGGTGGGCCTCGCGATCATCGTGTCGCTGTTCCGCACCCGCCACTCGGCCTCGGTCGACGACGCCAGCCTGATGAAGCTGTAAGGGGTCGGAAGAATCGTGGAGAACCTGATCGCGCTGCTCATCGCGGCGCCCCTGCTCGGAGCGGCCGTCCTCCTGGTCGGCGGCCGGCGGCTGGACGCCGTCGGCCACTGGATCGGCACGCTGCTCTCGTCCGTCTCCTTCGTCATCGGTGTCGTCCTCTTCGCCGACCTGCTCGGCAAGAGCGCCGACCACCGCACGCTGACCCAGAACCTGTGGACGTGGATCTCGGTCGGCAGCTTCCACGCGGACGTCACCTTCCGCCTGGACCAGCTGTCGATGACGTTCGTCCTGCTCATCACGGGCGTCGGCTCGCTGATCCACCTGTACTCGGTCGGGTACATGGAGCACGACGAGCGGCGCCGCCGCTTCTTCGGCTACCTGAACCTCTTCCTCGCGGCGATGCTGCTGCTCGTCCTTGCCGACAACTACCTGCTCCTGTACGTCGGCTGGGAAGGCGTCGGCCTCGCCTCGTACCTGCTGATCGGCTTCTGGCAGCACAAGCCGAGCGCCGCGACAGCCGCGAAGAAGGCCTTCCTGGTCAACCGCGTCGGCGACATGGGCCTGTCGATCGCGATCATGCTGATGTTCAGCACGTTCGGCACCTTCGCCTTCGGCCCGGTCCTCAGCCACACCGGCGACACCTCCGAGGGCAAGCTCACCGCGATCGGCCTGATGCTGCTCCTCGCCGCTTGCGGCAAGTCCGCCCAGGTGCCGCTGCAGTCCTGGCTCGGCGACGCCATGGAGGGCCCGACCCCGGTCTCGGCCCTGATCCACGCGGCGACGATGGTGACCGCGGGCGTGTACCTCATCGTCCGTTCCGCCGCCATCTTCAACGCGGCGCCCGACGCCCAGCTCGCCGTCACCGTGGTCGGTGCGGTCACCCTCCTCTTCGGTGCGATCGTCGGTTGCGCGAAGGACGACATCAAGAAGGCGCTGGCCGGCTCGACCATGTCGCAGATCGGCTACATGGTGCTGGCGGCGGGCCTCGGCCCCATCGGCTATGTCTTCGCGATCATGCACCTGGTGACGCACGGCTTCTTCAAGGCCGGGCTGTTCCTCGGCGCGGGTTCCGTCATGCACGGCATGAACGACGAGGTCGACATGCGCAAGTACGGCGGCTTGCGTAAGTACATGCCGGTCACCTTCATCACCTTCGGCCTCGGCTACCTCGCCATCATCGGTTTCCCGGGCCTGTCCGGATTCTTCTCCAAGGACAAGATCATCGAGGCGGCCTTCGCCAAGGGCGGCACCGAGGGCTGGATCCTCGGCGGCGCGGCCCTGCTGGGCGCGGCCATCACCGCCTTCTACATGACGCGCGTGATGCTGATGACGTTCTTCGGAGAAGAACGCTGGCGGCACGCCCCGTCCCCGACCGAACCGAGCGTGGAGCCCGCCGCCGAGACACGCGGCGAGCACGCCGAGCCGCACCCCCACGAGTCGCCCAAGGTCATGACGATCCCCATGATCGTGCTGGCCGTGGGATCGGCGGCCGGCGGTTTCTTCTTCAACCTCGGCGACCGCTTCCTGCACTGGCTGGAGCCGGTCACCGGGCACAGCGAGGGCCACTCCCCGGTCAGCGCGGCGACGGTCACCGGCGCCACCATGGTCTGCCTGGTCGTCGGCGTCGGCATCGCCTGGGCCCAGTACGGCCGCAGGCCCGTCCCGGCCGTCGCCCCGCGCGGCTCGCTGCTCACCCGCGCGGCCCGCCGTGACCTGCTCCAGGACGACTTCAACCATGTGGTCCTGGTGCGCGGCGGCGAGCACCTGACGCGCTCCCTGGTCTACGTCGACCACACCCTGGTCGACGGCGTCGTCAACGGCACGGCGGCCGGTTTCGGTGGCCTGTCGGGACGGCTCCGCCGGATCCAGAACGGCTTCGCCCGCTCCTACGCGGTCTCGATGTTCGGCGGTGCGGCACTCCTGGTCGCCGCGACCCTGCTGATGAGGGCGGTCTGATACCGATGTCCTTTCCTCTGCTGACAGCGACGGCGGCACTCCCGGCGGTAGGGGCCGTCGCCACGGCCGCCGTACCGGCCGCGCGGCGCACCGCCGCGAAGTGGCTGGCGCTGCTCGTCTCGCTCGCCACACTCGCCCTGGCCGTCACCGTCCTGGTCCGTTTCGACCCGGGCGGCGCCCGCTACCAGCTCACCGAGTCGCACGCCTGGATCAAGAACTTCGGGGTGCGGTACGAGCTGGGTGTCGACGGCATCGCGGTCGCGCTGATCGCGCTGACCGCCGTACTGATCCCGTTCATCGTCCTCGCCGGCTGGCACGACGCGGACCCGCTGGAGATGGGCAGCCGCCGCTGGCGCCCCACCCAGGGCTTCTTCGCGCTGATCCTGGCCGTCGAGGCGATGGTGCTCATCTCGTTCGAGTCCACCGACGTCTTCCTGTTCTACATCTTCTTCGAAGCCATGCTCATCCCGATGTACTTCCTCATCGGCGGCTTCGGAGACCGCGCCCACGCGCAGGGCGAGAAGGCGGCCTCGACGCAACGGTCGTACGCGGCCGTGAAGTTCCTCCTCTACAACCTGGTCGGCGGCCTGATCATGCTGGCCGCGGTGATCGGTCTCTACGTAGTGGCTGGAAACTTCAGCCTCCAGGAGATCGCGCATGCCCGCGCGAACGGCTCGCTGCACATGGCGACGAGCACCGAACGCTGGCTGTTCCTGGGCTTCTTCTTCGCGTTCGCGGTAAAGGCGCCGCTGTGGCCGCTGCACACCTGGCTGCCCAACGCCATGCAGGAGTCCACCGCCCCGGTCGCCGTCCTCATCACCGCGGTCGTCGACAAGGTCGGCACCTTCGCGATGCTCCGCTTCTGCCTCCAGCTGTTCCCCCAGGCCAGCAAGTGGGCGACACCCGTCATCCTCGTCCTGGCCCTGATCAGCATCATCTACGGCGCACTGCTCGCCGTCGGCCAGCGGGACATCAAGCGCCTGGTCGCCTACGCGTCGATCTCGCACTTCGGCTTCATCATCATGGGCATCTTCGCCATGACCAGCCAAGGTCAGTCCGGCGCGACGCTCTACATGGTCAACCACGGCATCTCCACGGCCGCGCTGATGCTGGTCGCCGGCTTCCTGATCTCCCGGCGCGGCTCGCGGCTCATCGCGGACTACGGAGGCGTTCAGAAGGTCGCCCCGGTGCTCGCCGGCACCTTCCTGATCGGCGGCCTCGCCACCCTCTCGCTGCCCGGACTCGCGCCGTTCGTGAGCGAGTTCCTGGTCCTGGTCGGCACGTTCACGCGCTATCCGGCGATCGGCATCATTGCCACCTTCGGCATCGTCCTCGCCGCGCTCTACACCCTCGTCCTGTACCAGCGGACGATGACGGGCCCGGTGAAGCCCGAGGTATCGGCGATGCCCGACCTACGCGCGCGTGAACTCGTCGTCGTCGCCCCGCTGATCGTGCTGCTGATCTTCCTGGGCGTCTACCCGAAGCCCGTCACGGACATCGTCAACCCGGCGGTCAAGCAGACCATGTCCGACGTACACAAGACCGACCCCAAGCCCTCGGTGGAGGCGGCCAAGTGAGCGCAACAGCCGTCCACAGCCTGTGGACAACCGCGGCCGACCCGATCGCGAAGATCCCGGCACCGAAGATCGAATACGGACAATTGTCGCCGACACTGATCGTCGTCGGTGCGGCGCTGGTCGGGGTGCTGATCGAGGCGTTCGTCCCGCGCAAGTCCCGCTACTACGCCCAGGTGTTCGTGTCCGTCGTCGCGCTGTGCGCCGCGTTCGCCGCGGTGGTCGCGCTGGCGGCCGACGGCTACGGCACCACCAAGGCGCACATCGCGGCCATGGGGGCGATCGCGGTCGACGGCCCGTCCCTGTTCCTGCAGGGCACGATTCTGCTGGCCGGCCTCGTGGGCCTGTTCACGTTCGCCGAGCGGCGACTGGACCCGGCCGCGCACGGCAACCGCGTCGACTCCTTCGCCGCGCAGGCCGCTTCCGTGCCGGGCAGCGACAGTGAGAAAGCGGCGGTGAAGGCGGGATTCACCACCACGGAGGCCTTCCCGCTCCTCCTCTTCGCGATCGCCGGCATGCTGGTGTTCCCCTCGGCCAACGACCTGCTGACCCTGTTCGTGGCCCTGGAGGTCTTCTCCCTGCCGCTGTACCTGCTGTGCGCGCTGGCCCGCCGCAAGCGGCTGATGTCGCAGGAAGCCGCCGTCAAGTACTTCCTGCTCGGCGCGTTCGCCTCCGCGTTCACGCTGTTCGGCATCGCCCTGCTGTACGGCTACGCGGGCTCGGTGTCGTACGCGCGTATCGCCCAGGTCGTCGACGGCACGGTCACCAACGTCGACCCGGCGCTCGCCAACACCATGGGCAACGACGCACTGCTGCTGCTCGGCAGCGCCCTGATCGTGATGGGCCTGCTGTTCAAGGTGGGCGCGGTGCCGTTCCACATGTGGACGCCGGACGTCTACCAGGGCGCGCCGACCCCGGTGACCGGCTTCATGGCCGCCGCGACGAAGGTCGCCGCGTTCGGCGCGCTGCTGCGCCTGCTGTATGTCGTCCTGCCCGGCATGCGCTGGGACTGGCGGCCGGTCATGTGGGCGGTGGCGATCATCACCATGCTCGGCGGCGCGATCATCGCGATCACGCAGACCGACATCAAGCGACTCCTGGCGTACTCGTCCATCGCGCACGCCGGATTCATCCTCGCGGGTGTCATCGCCACGTCGAAGGACGGCGTCTCGTCCGTCCTCTTCTACCTGGCCGGCTACTCGTTCGTGACGATCGGCGCGTTCGCGGTGGTCACGCTGGTGCGCGACGCGGGCGGCGAGGCGACCCACCTGTCCAAGTGGGCGGGTCTCGGCCGCCGCTCCCCGCTGGTGGCGGCGGTCTTCGCCGTGTTCCTGCTGGCCTTCGCCGGTATCCCGCTGACCTCGGGCTTCGCCGGGAAGTTCGCCGTGTTCAAGGCGGCGGCGGACGGCGGCGCGGCCCCGCTGGTCGTGGTCGGTGTGATCTCCTCGGCGATCGCCGCGTTCTTCTACATCCGCGTGATCGTCCTGATGTTCTTCAGCGAGCCGAGGCCGGAGGGCCCGACCGTGGCCGTCCCGTCCCCGCTGACCATGGCGGCGATCGCCGTCGGCGTCGCGGTGACGCTGGTCCTCGGCGTGGCGCCGCAGTACTTCCTGGACCTGGCCAGCCAGGCCGGGGTGTTCGTGCGCTGACCCCAGGTACACGGCGGCCCGGCACCTCACGAGGTGCCGGGCCGCCGTGCTGTCGGCGACAAAGAAGGGCGCTTGTCGCCTCACGTCAGCGTCCGATTACACGGAAGAACGGACCGAGCCTGTGGATAACTCCGAGGCTGTCGGTTCCGCCCCCTATCGTGGAGGCAGTGGTCGAGGACGACACACAGGGGACCGACGGGGGACAGGACGATGCGTGCGACGGGCGGGATCAGCGAGATGCCACAGGTGACCGAGGGGCCGGGCGCGGCCGACAGCGAGGCGCTGGCCACGCTGCACCGGGTCTTCGGGTACGAGGCCTTCCGGGGCGAGCAGGCAGCGATCATCGAGCATGTGGTGGCGGGCGGCGATGCCGTCGTCCTCATGCCCACCGGCGGCGGAAAATCGCTGTGCTACCAGATCCCGGCCCTGGTCAGACCCGGTACGGGCGTGGTGATCTCGCCGCTGATCGCGCTCATGCAGGACCAGGTGGACGCCCTGCGCGCCCTCGGTGTGCGCGCCGGCTTCATCAACTCCACGCAGGACTTCGACGAGCGACGCATGGTCGAGGCCGAGTTCCTCGCCGGAGAGATGGACCTGCTGTACCTGGCGCCGGAGCGGCTGCGCCTGGAGGGCACGCTCGACCTGCTCTCGCGCGGCAAGATCTCCGTCTTCGCGATCGACGAGGCGCACTGTGTGTCCCAGTGGGGCCACGACTTCCGCCCCGACTACCTCACCCTGTCCCTCCTCGGCGAGCGCTGGCCGGACGTCCCACGGATCGCCCTCACCGCCACGGCCACCCGCGCCACCCACCAGGAGATCACCCAGCGGCTGAACCTGCCGACGGCCCGCCACTTCGTGGCCAGCTTCGACCGGCCCAACATCCAGTACCGGATCGTGCCCAAGGCCGACCCCAGGAAGCAGCTGCTCGCCTTCCTCCGCGAGGAGCACGCGGGCGACGCCGGCATCGTCTACTGCCTGTCACGCAACTCGGTGGAGCGGACGGCGGAGTTCCTGACCGCCAACGGCGTCGAGGCGGTGCCGTACCACGCAGGCCTGGACGCGGGCATGCGCGCCGCCCACCAAGCCCGGTTCCTGCGCGAGGACGGCCTGGTCGTGGTGGCGACCATCGCCTTCGGCATGGGCATCGACAAGCCGGACGTACGGTTCGTCGCCCATCTGGACCTGCCCAAGTCGGTCGAGGGCTACTACCAGGAGACCGGCCGCGCGGGCCGCGACGGACTGCCGTCCACGGCCTGGATGGCGTACGGCCTGAACGACGTCATACAGCAGCGCAAGCTGATCCAGTCCGGCGAGGGCGACGAGGCGTTCCGCCGCCGGGCCACCGCCCACCTGGACTCCATGCTCGCGCTCTGCGAGACGGCCCAGTGCCGCCGCGGCCAGCTGCTCGCCTACTTCGGCCAGGACCCCGACGCGGCGGGCTGCGGCAACTGCGACACCTGCCTCACCCCGCCGGAGACCTGGGACGGCACGACCGCCGCACAGAAGGTGCTGTCGACGGTGGTACGGCTGCAGCGGGAGCGCGGCCAGAAGTTCGGTGCCGTGCAGATCGTCGACATCCTGCTCGGCAAGCGCACCGGCAAGGTGATCCAGTTCGACCACGACCAGCTGTCCGTCTTCGGCATCGGACAGGACCTCACCGAGGCCGAGTGGCGGGGCGTCATCCGGCAGCTGCTGGCACAGGGGCTGCTCGCGGTCGAGGGGGAGTACGGCACTCTGGTGCTCACCGAGGCGAGCGGCTCCGTGCTGCGGAGGGAGCGGGAGGTGCCGCTGCGCAAGGAGCCGAAGAAGTCCGCCGCCTCCCGGTCCCGGTCGGTCGGCGCCTCCGGCGGCGACCGCAAGGCCAGGGCCGCCGCGGCCGAACTGCCCCACGAACTCCTCCCCGCCTTCGAGGCGCTGCGTGCCTGGCGCGCCGAACAGGCCCGCGAGCAGGGCGTGCCCGCGTACGTCATCTTCCACGACGCCACCCTGCGGGAGATCGTCACCCGCAGGCCCGGTTCGGTGCGGGAGCTCGGCACGGTGAGCGGCGTCGGCGAGAAGAAGCTGGCCACGTACGGGGACGGCGTGCTGGCCGTGTTGGCCGCCCTGGACGACCCGGCCCCGACCGCAGACGACGCGCAGCACGCCGACTGGCCGGAACCGGCAGAGGAGCCGGAGCCGGACGACTGGATATAGCGCGTCGGTCCTGGGCGACACGCGTGAGCGTCGCCGTCACAGCGCCCGGGCCGCGTACGCCCTGACGTCCGCGTCCGTGTCGGCCGTGGCCATGGCCAGGGCCGCGCGGGCCTCCTCCTCGGCGCGGTGCCGGGGTCAGGGCCAGCACCACCGCCTTGCGGACGTCGGCGTTGGGGTCCGCCAGCGCCTTGGCCAGAGCGGGGACGGCTGTCTCGGCGGACGCGGCCGACAGCGCGGTGGCCGCGCCGGAGCGGACCTGCCAGGCCGGGTCGGACAGCGCGGCCACGACACGGTCGGCGAGCGGCCCCGGGCAGCCGGTGCCCGCCAGCGCGGCGAACGCGGCGCCGCGTACCAGCGGGTCGCCGTCCTCGGTGAGCCGGTCCAGGGCGGTGGCCGGCAGCTCGCGGTCGGCTGCGGTCAGGGATGCCGAGCCGACCGTGGCCAGGGCCTTGGCCACGGTGACCCGGACCTCCCGGGAGGGATCGTCCGCGGCAGCCACCAGCGGCCCGACCGCGTCGACGGACACGAGGGCCCGTACGGCCTGCGGTCGCCGCGGAAGCGGATGAACTCCAGGTCGACGGGACGGCCGTCGGCGAGGTGGGTGAGGCGCTCCAGCATCAGTACGGCGGCGCCGCGCGGGGCTTGGAGTACGGCGGCGGAGTGGGTGTCCGCGTTCACCGCCTCCAGGGTGATCTCGGCGTGGCCGAGGCGCTGGCCGGCGATGGCTTCCAGGAGGCGGAAGACATCGGTGTTCTCCAGGTCGGCGCCGAGCAGGGCGGTGCCGAGGTCGAGCGGGATGTAGGTGAGGTCGAGGGAGAGAGGCAGGCCGTTGAGACGGCGCAGACGCTCGATGTAGAGGACATCGGCGCCGGCGGGGACGTGGAGGCGGTCGGCCACCGGGGCGGGTGCGGGTGCGGGGCCCACGGTGCGGACCTCGTTGGTGACGCGGCCGTGTTCACGGAGGGTTTCCGCGAGGCCCATGAGACGGTCGAGCCCGTGCGGGTACTTCCGGGCGACGACCACGGTGCCGACGCCCGGCAGCCGTTCCACCAGCCCCTCGGCTCTGAGGAGGTCCAGGGCCTGGCGGACGGTGTTGCGGGAGGCCCGGTAGTCGGTGGCGAGGGTCGACTCGTGGGGGAGGGGGCCGTTCTGGAAGGCGCCGGTGAGGATCTGGTGGCGCAGCAGGTCGGCGAGCTGCGGGGCCCGGTCCGCACGCAGCCGTCGACGCGTGCGGTGGGCGGCGACGGTGGTCGCGGCTCCCTGACCGGCGTGGTCGCGGAGGCGGTCGGTGGGTGGCTGGCTGGAACCATATCTACTCGGTAGGGAATGGCGTGTTGCGGCAGTGTTGCGCCAGGTGAGGGCGCCTCGGATACGGCTCTGAGCTGCTGGTTTTCCTCCCCGGGCGGGAAGATCTGCCACCCGGTCGGCCGGTCAGGGCAGTGCCGTAAGCCCTGGGGCGAATGTGATCAGGAGCGGCAGCAGCGGTACGAGGGCCGCGATCGTCGTCGTCAGGGCCCGGTGCCGGCGCAGCAGCCGCGGCGGCGGTTCCAGCAGGCGGTCCACGCGTTCGCCGAGGAGGCGGCGGCTGGAGTCGCAGGACAGGACGCCCCGGTGCTGGTTCAGCTCGATCAGCGCCAGGGCCGTGGTGAGGTGGCCGCAGCGCCGGGACGCCGTGTCGTCGGCGGCCAGTTCCACCAGGCGGTGCGTCTGGTCGCAGAAGTGGGCGAACAGCGGCACGCGCGGGAAGCCCGTGGCGAGCGCGGTGGACAGGTGCAACAGCCAGTCGTGGTGGGCACGCGCGTGCCCGCGTTCGTGGGTGAGGACGGCGTCCAGCTGGTGGTCGGTGAGCCGGTGGAGCGCACCGGTGGTGACGACCAGCTGCGGCGGGTGTCCCGGCATCCACCAGGCGTCCGGGTACTCGTCCTCCAGCACCAGCATCGGGCCGCGTGCCGCCGGGAGTCCGGCCGGCAGGTCGGGGGCGCGCTCTCGCAGCTGCGCGCGGGTCTGGCCACGGCTGCGGCGGGCCTCGACGAGCTCCCGCGCCAGCATCGCCGTTGTCCAGGCGGCCCCGCAGGCCAGCAGCACGGTGAGGGTGGCGGCCCACACTGGTGCCGAGGACAGGTCGTAGGCGGCGGTGACGGAGGGCGGCGCCGGGGCGAACACGCGATCGCGAACGGTGTGGAAGACGGCCGCCGCGCCCAGGACCAGTGCGGCCAGGCAGCACAGCAGGACGGTGGCGACCAGGCATTGCCACACCCACAACGCGACCACGGGTTCCCGTTCGGTCCAGGCGGCACGGGTCAGCGCGCGCGGCGCCGGCAAAGCGGCCGTCAGGGCGACGACGCTCAGCAGGAGCAGGCAGACGGTCATGCCGGGGCTCCGGTTCCTGGTCGGAGAGTTGTGCGGGTGTCGGGTGGTGCGGTGCGATGCGCCGAGGGCGCCTCGCGTGGTGCGTGTCCGCTCAGTATGACGGTGCGGGGCGGCGAGAGTCAGGTCTCGGCGTGGATCGGTCGGGCCGTTGCGGCCGCCCGCTCTCCCCGGCGTCCGGCTTGCCCGGTTTCCGGGGCGGAGGCCTTATGGCTCCGGGTCCCGGAAGGCCTGCCGCACCGCCTCCAGTACGGCGTCCGTTCGGAACCCCAGGGCCGCTGCCCAGGCCACGGAGTCCCTGTTCTCCCTCGGTGGGTTCGGGCGCCTCACGGTGGCGGGCGACCGGTGGCAGCGAGGCGGCGTGCCGCGAGCCCGGTGGTGCGGGGGGTTTTCCGGGTCGGCGCGGTCAGCGCGTCCCTGCCGGGACGCCAGTGACCGCGCACAGGCCGAACGCCGGGATGGTGTCCTGCTACGAGCTGCCGGTCAGCCTGACACGACCCGCCCGCTGACCTCCCCGAGCCCGACTCGGCGCCCGTCCGCGCCGGGGGCCCAGGCCGACAGGGTCACCACATCCCCGTCCTCCAGGAAGGTCCGCTTGCCGTCCGGGAGTTCGAGGGGGTCGCGGCCGTTCCAGGTCAGCTCCAGCAGCGAGCCGCGCTGAGCCTCTTCGGGGCCGCTGACCGTGCCCGAGCCGTACAGGTCGCCGGTGCGCAGCGAGGCGCCGTTCACCGTCATGTGGGCGAGCTGCTGGGCGGCGGTCCAGTACATGGTCGAAAAGGGCGGCTCGGAGACCACGTGGCCGTTGATCGCGACGGAGATCCGCAGGTCGTAGCCGCCGGGCTCGATACCGGGTGCCGAGTCGTCCAGGTAGGGCAGCAGCGGGTGCGTGCGCTCCGGAGGCGCCACGCGCGCGTGCTCCAGCGCCTCCAGCGGGGTGATCCATGCCGACACCGAGGTCGCGAAGGACTTCCCGAGGAAGGGGCCGAGGGGGACGTACTCCCAGGCCTGGATGTCCCGCGCGGACCAGTCGTTCAGCAGGCACAGCCCGAAGACGTGGTCGCGGAAGTCCCCGAGCGCGACCGGCCTGCCCAGCTCGGACGGCACGCCCACGACGAAGCCGACCTCGGCCTCGATGTCCAGCCGGATCGACGGGCCGAAGACGGGCGCCGGGTCGGCCGGGGCCTTGCGCTGCCCGGACGGCCGTACGACGTCCGTGCCGGAGACGACGACCGTGCCGGAGCGGCCGTGATAACCGATCGGCAGATGCTTCCAGTTGGGCGTGAGGGAGTCCTCGGCGTCCGGACGGAAGATCCGGCCGACGTTACGGGCATGGTTCTCCGAGGAGTAGAAGTCGACGTAGTCCGCCACCTCGAAGGGCAGGTGCAGGGTCACCTCGGACAGGGGGTGGAACAGCGGCTCGACGGCCTCGCGGTGCGCGGGGTCCGTGACCCAGGACGTGACGGCGCGTCGTACCTCCGACCAGGCCGGGCGGCCGGCGGCCAGCAGCGCGTTGAGGGTGGGCCGGGCGAGCAGCGCGTGGTGCGGCGAGCCGAGGGCGGCGGCCGCGGCGCCCGCGTCGAGGACCTGGTCCCCGAGCCGGACACCGACCCTCCGTTCCGTGCTGCCGGAGGGCGAGAACACGCCATAGGGAAGGTTGTGCGGGCCGAAGGGGTCGCCCTCGGGGACGTCGAAGGGGGGCATGGGGTGCTGCCTCACTCTCATCCGGGCCGTGCATGGCGCTCGTTCCATGTGGTCGCGCCACACGTTACGGCCGCGATGCGTGTCTTGGGCAGAGCCCTCTGCAGCACCCGCCACGGTGTCCGAAAGATGTGTGTCACAGGGTCTTCGATAGGTTGCTCGCACCCTGTCTAAAGAGTTCGCAATGTCCGAATAGGCCTTGTCGGAGGCGGCAATTCCGGCTTAGCGTCCTTTGGGACACGGACGGGGTGGGTCCGTTCCATTGGGGGGACACGTGGGGGGACCCGTGGCCGGAGACACCGTCGGCGTGCCGTTCGAGGCGGACCGGGACGTACCAGGACTGATCGTCAAGTTCGGCGACTATCCGCTGCACCACGGCGGCGTCGGCGCGATCCGCAGCCTGGGCCGGCTCGGCGTGCCCATGTACGCCATCACCGAGGACGCGTACACGCCCGCGGCCTCCTCCCGTTATCTGAAGAAGGCCTTCGTGTGGCCGACGACCGGTGCGGAGGATCAGGGCCACCTGGTCGAGGGCCTGCTGCGGATCGGCCGCCGGATCGGCCGCCCCGCCGTCCTCGTCCCGACCGACGAGGAGGCCGCCGTACTGATCGCCGAGCACCAGGACGATCTGGCCGGTTGCTTTCTCTTCCCGCGCGTGGACCCCTCGCTGCCGCGCCGGCTCGCCAGCAAGCAGGGTCTGCACGAACTGTGTGTGGAGCACGGCATCGCGAGCCCCGCGTCGGCGTTCCCGGAGTCGTACGAGGACATCGTCGCCTTCGCCGACACGGCCCGCTTCCCGGTGGTGGCCAAGAACCGTGAGGCGTTCGTCCGGCGCAAGCAGCCCGCAGTCAACGGCACCACGCGGATCGCCACCCGCGAGGGCTTGCTCGCGCTCGCCCGCGACTGGGGCGAGCGGCCGGGGGTGATCCTCCAGGAGTACCTGCCGCGCGAGGAGGCCGAGGACTGGATCGTGCACGCCTGCTTCGACCAGGACGCGAGCCCCGTCGCCCTGTTCACCGGGGTCAAGGTCCGCTCATGGCCGCCGCACGCCGGCATGACGGCGAACGCGTACGTCGTCGACAACCCGGAACTCACCGACCTCGCCGCACGTTTCATCAAACAGATCGGCTACAGCGGCATCATCGACCTCGACCTGCGCTTCGACCGGCGCGACGGACAGTACAAGCTCCTCGACTTCAACCCGCGCATGGGCGCCCAGTTCCGGCTCTTCGAGAATGAGTCGGGTGTGGACGTCGTACGCGCGATGCACCTGAATCTGACCGGCCGCCCCGTTCCGGAGGGGGAACAGCGCGCCGGCCACCGCTACATCGTGGAGAACATCGACCTCCCCGCCCTTCTCGCCTACCGTCGCAGCGGCTACACGACGCCGCACGCGCCGGCGAAGGCGAGCGGGACGGAGCTGGCCTGGCTCGCGGGTGACGACCCGCTGCCGTTCCTCACGATGCTCGCCCGCTTCGTGCGCCCGGGCGCGAAGCACCTCTATCAGCTGTGGCGGACCAACCGCCGCGGCAGCAGCACCTCCACGAAGTAGGCAAAGCCACACAGAGAGTGGCGCACCATGTCCTGGGGAGGGACTTCGTGACTCGACCGGTTGCAATCATCGGGGCCGGGCCGTTCGGCCTGTCCACCGCCGCCCATCTGCGGGCGCGCGGTATCCCCGTCCGCGTCTTCGGCGACCCCATGGTCAGCTGGCGCGACCACATGCCCGAGGGCATGCTCCTGAAGTCGACGCCCGCCGCCTCGAATTTCGACTGCCCACAGCCCGGCCACACCCTCGGCGACTACTGCGACGCGGCCGGCATCCGCCGCCTGGTGGGCGACGAGGACATCATCCCGGTGGGGACGTTCATCGGCTACGGCGAGTGGTTCCAGCACAAGCTCGTCCCCGACCTGGAGCGGGTGCGGGTCGTCTCCGTGGACCGCGACAAGAGCGGCGGCTTCGAGCTGAAGCTGGACTCGGGGGAGATGTTCACCGCGCGCGCGGTCGTCGTCGCCACCGGCCTGTCGGGCCTGGCGCACCTGCCGGCGGAGCTCGCCGGAGCCGCGGCCGACGGTCCGGCGCCCACCGGCCCGGTCTCGCACAGCTCCCAGCACCACGACCTGAGCCGCTTCGCCGGCAAGGAGCTCATCGTGGTCGGTGCGGGCCAGTCCGCGCTGGAGACGGCGGCGCTCGCCGCCGAGGCGGGGGCACGCGTGCGTGTCGTCGCGCGCGGTCGCGGCCGGGTCGCCTTCGGCGCGCCGCCCTGGAAGCAGTCGAAGCTGCGCCCCGAGTCCCCGTTCGGACGCGCCTGGTCGCTGTGGGCGTTCAGCTACTACCCGCACCCCTACCGCTACCTGCCCGAGGCCACCCGCCACTTCCTGGTCCGCCGGGTCCTCGGTCCGCTCGGCGCCTGGTGGCTGCGCGAGCGCTTCGAGAGCGCGGTGCAGGTGCAGGACGTGGAGCGGGTCGTGATCGCCGAGGCACCGGACAGCAGCCCCGTGCTCACCGTCCGCACCCACGGCGGGCACACCGAGCGGCTCACCGCCGACCATGTCATCGCCGCCACCGGCTACCGGGTCGACATCGCGGCGATGGACTTCCTCGGGCACGAACTGCGCACCCGGCTCGCGGTAAGCCGCGGCACGCCGAAGCTCGGACCCGGCTTCGTCTCGTCCGTTCCTGGCCTGTACTTCACCGGTCTGCCGGCGGCGTCGTCGTACGGACCGGTGATGCGCTTCGTCTGCGGCACGGAGTTCGCCTCACCGCGCCTGACGAAACACCTGGCGGCGGCCCACGGCTGAGACCTCCTGCAGGCCCTGTCGCCCTTCTCAACGAGGAGCCGACGGGCACTACTTGGGGTGGACCAGTACGTAAGTGCGCAGGGCGACAAGGTGAGTCGGTGGGGCTCGGTATCCGTATTCTCTGATCATGGCAGCCTCCCCCACATATTCACTGATCGCCACCGACTTGGACGGAACACTGCTGCGCGGCGACGACACCGTCTCCGACCGGTCGCTCGCCGCGCTCGCGCGGGGGGCGCGGGCCGGTGCCCGGCACCTGGTGGTGACGGGCCGCCCGGCCCCGCGGGTGCGGCCGCTGCTGGCGCACCTCGGCTGCACGGGGCTCGCGGTGTGCGGACAGGGCGCACAGGTGTACGACGCCGGGACCGGCCGCCTGCTGTGGTCGGTCCGGCTGGACCGGGAGCTGGCCGAGACGGCGCTCGGCAAGATCGAGGCCGAGGTGGGGCAGGTGTACGCCGCCGTCGACCAGGACGGGGTCGACGGGCTCACGCTCATCGAGCCCGGGTACCGGATGCCGCACCCGACCCTGCCCGCGGTGCGGGTCGGCCGGCGCGACGACCTGTGGTGCGCGCCGATCAGCAAGGTGCTGCTGCGCCACGCATTCCTGTCGGACGACGAGTTGGCGGAAGCGGCGCGCGCGGTGGTGGGCTCGCTGGCCACGGTCACCATGTCGGGGCCGGGGACCGTGGAGCTCCAGCCGCCCGGGGTGACCAAGGCGACCGGTCTCGCGCTGGCTGCCGAGCGGCTCGGGGTCGCGGCGGAGGAGGCGCTGGCGTTCGGCGACATGCCCAACGACATCCCGATGTTCGACTGGGCGGGACATGGGGTCGCCATGGCCAACGCGCATGGCGAACTGAAGGCGGTGGCCGACGAGATCACCCTGTCGAACGAGGACGACGGCATCGCCGCCGTCCTCGAAAGGCTGTTCCCGACCGACTGACCGGCACATCAGTACGCGGCCGTCCTCGGTCCGTACGCAGCCGTCCCCGGCCCGTAGTCGGCGTCCTGGTGCACGACCGTCTCGGGAAGAAGCGACGGCCGCCCGGTGCGCCCCTCCGTCAGGTGTGGGCGCACCGGGCGGCCGATGCCGTGCCGGCCGGCGGGACCGGTCAGTACGCGCTGGACACGTTGTCGATGGACCCGTACCGGGCGGCGGCGTAGTTGCAGGCCGCGGTGATGTTGGCGACCGGGTCGTACGGATTGAGGGCGGTGCCTGCCACGTGGTACGCGTTGAAGGTCGGGTCGATCACCTGGAGCAGCCCCTTGGACGGGATGCCCTTGGCGGCGTTGGAGTCCCAGAGGTTGATGGCGTACGGGTTACCGGAGGACTCCCGCATGATGTTGCGGTAGATGCCGTTGTAGGTGCCCGGGATCCCCTTCTGGGCCATGATCGCGAGGGAGTGGCGGATCCAGCCGTCGAGGTTGTTCGGGTACCCGGCGAGGGTGGTGGAGGCCGGCTTGGTGGTCGTCGTGCCGGTGGCCGCGGAGGCGCCGGCGGCGCCGATGAGCGGCAGGGCGAGGACGGCGGCTCCGGTGCCGACGACGGCGAGGGTGCGGGCGAGACGGTTGGTGCGGGGGCGGCGGTGCCGAGCGGCAGAAGGCATGGGAAGTCCTCTCCGTCGCCTACGAGGTGAGCTGTCGGGTTCGGGCGGGGAGGTGCCCGGCCGCGCCTTCGTGAGAAGGCACGGCTTCACCCCTAGCCGTCCCGGTGCGGCGTGTGCCGACCGGTCAGGCGACTTACCTGGGTCCCCCGCTCCTGCCGTACGAATGAGTTCGTCGATGGGTCACACGGGCGGCGGCAGGATTCGGCGTCCGCCCGACGGCCCGGAACGTATGCGAGAGCACATGTCCGAAACAAGTACCTGATGCGCACGATGCACTATTTGACCTTGGTCTGTGTCATATGGGGTACTTGATCCTTTGCGGCTGCCAACGCTCAACTCGCGGACGGTGCAAGGGGGGAAGGGGGTTCGGCGGGCGTTCGGCGCCAGAGGTCGCCGTGACCCAATTCACTAAATAACAAAGTATTTCAAATCGGACAAGATGGATTCGAGTGGATCGGTGGAAGCCCGCGGCGGACGCCGTGACGGAGTCCATGGCGGAACCCGTGACGGAACCCCCGGTGTGGCGCCCGTCGTTGTCCGGGGTGTAGGCATTACTCCGCTCGCCCCTCGGTTCGCGACAAAGTGTGTGGGTTCCTGTTAAGTCGACAAATGTCCACTCTTATTACTTGATCAAAAACATACCGGTCGTGATCTGGTACCGCCCAGGCTGGACCGGTGGGCGCTATCGGTGATCGAACAGGGACCGGATACGCTGACTTGAGTGATGGCAGCGACCTATCGACAAACCGTGTAATCGCCAGCAGACACCAGCAGACAGGAGACCCCTCGTGACCGTCGTCGGGCCGTTCGGGCTGAGCGTGCGGGACCAGGCTCTGGAAGCCGATGTCCAGGCCGGATTGGCGGCTGTCGAGGAAGGCTTGCTCGAGGCCACCAAGAGCGAGGTCCCGTTCATCACGGAGGCCGCGCAGCACCTCGTACGAGCCGGCGGGAAGCGGTTCCGGCCGCTGCTCGTGATGCTCGCGGCCCAGTTCGGCGATCCCTACGCGCCGGGCATCGTGCCCTCGGCCGTGGTCGTGGAGCTGACCCACCTGGCCACGCTGTACCACGACGACGTCATGGACGAGGCAGCCGTGCGGCGCGGCGTGGACAGCGCCAACACCCGCTGGGGCAACTCCGTCGCGGTCCTCACCGGCGACTTCCTCTTCGCCCGCGCCTCCCAGATCCTCGCCGACCTCGGCCCCGAGGCGGTCCGGGTGCAGGCCCTCGCCTTCGAGCGGCTGGTCACGGGCCAGATCCTGGAGACCGCCGGTCCCTCCGACGGCCGTGACCCGGTCGAGCACTACCTGGACGTGCTCGGCGGAAAGACGGGCTCGCTGGTGGCGGTCTCGTGCCGGTTCGGCGCGATGATGTCCGGTGCCGACGAGACGGTCGTGGACGTGCTCACCCAGTACGGCGAGCGGCTCGGGGTCGCCTTCCAGCTCGCCGACGACGTCCTGGACATCGCCTCCGACTCGCAAGAGTCCGGCAAGACCCCGGGCACCGACCTGCGCGAGGGCATCGCGACCCTGCCCGTGCTCCGGCTGCGCGAGCGGGCGGCCCGGCTCGGCCTGGCCGAGGACATCGCCCTGTGCGAGCTGCTGGACTCCGATCTCAGCGACGACGCCCGACACGCCGAGGCGCTGGTCGCGCTGCGGGCCCACCCCGCGCTGGAGCAGGCCCGCCGGGACACCGTGCGGTACGCGGAGGAGGCGCGGGCCGCGCTGGCGCCGCTGCGCGAGTGCGACGCCAAGGCCGCGCTGATGGAGCTGTGCGACGCGGTGGTCCACCGCGCCGGCTGACCGGACGCCTGTCACACACCGCACCACAGCTCCGGCCACGCCCCGGGCGCGATTGCGGGTCCTCCGTCGCGCCGGGATTCCGGCCGTGCGCCTCGCAGCGTTCAGGCCGTGCGCCCGGGGCACGCTTCCGGCTGTCCGTCACTCCGCGTTTCCGGCCGTGCGACTCGCCGCGTTCAGCCCGCGAGCCCCGGGATGTCTCCAGCCGTGCCCCTCGCCGCGCTCAGGCCGTTCCACGGGCCGCTGGGTCGGCGCCCTCGGCATGCCTCCGGCCGCCCGTCGCGCAACTCCTCCAGCTCTGCGATCCGTACGCCCATGAGTCCGTACGCCCATGAGTCCGTACGCCCCCCGCGCTCCCGTACGGCCCCCCCGTTCCGGTGAGACCCCTACGGGTCGGGGGAGTTCCTGCTCCCGCGTGTCATACCCCAGTCGTATGCGGAGTTGGCCCCGAGGTCTGACGCTTCTTCATGGCCGATTTGGTGAGATGGAAACCACGGAAATCACCACCCCTCACCGATTCGGGTGAGAATGGCGGCTCTGATGGACCAGCGTGAGAACAGCCGCCGCCGACGACGGAGGTAAGGCACACATGGCACCGTACGAATCCGACGACGCAGTGGACGCCGCTCGGGACGAGGAGCGGCACGCCCGACGCCGCAGGACGGCCCGTTACGCGGTCCCGGTCGCCGTGGTGGGGGTCGCCGCGGCCACGATCGGTCTGGTCCCGGCGCTCGCCGCTTCCGGTGACCCCGACCTGCCCAGGATCACCGCACAGCAGCTCATCGAGAAGATCGCCAAGTCGGACGTGCAGCAGCTGTCCGGCACCGTGCGCATCGACACCGACCTCGGCCTGCCCGACCTCGGTGGCCTGGCGAACAACCTGGCCCCCGGCGCCGGCAAGGGCTCCGGCGACGGCTCCTCCGCCGACCCGCAGTCCCAGTTCACCTCGCTGGTCTCCGGCACGCACACGTTGCGCGTCGCCGCCGACGGGCCCGAGAAGCAGAAGCTGTCGCTGCTGGAGAGCGGCTCCGAGTACAGCCTCATCCACAACGGCAAGAACGTATGGGGCTACAACAGCAGGACCAACGAGGTGTACCACGGGACCTCGGCCGACTCCGGCAAGGACCGCAAGGCCGAGACCCCGGCCACGCCGAAGGACTTCGCCGACCAGGCGCTGAAGTCGGTGGACGGCACCACGTCCGTCACGGTCGACGGCACCGAGCGGGTCGCCGGCCGCGACGCCTACAAGCTGCTGATCAAGCCCAGGCAGTCCGGCACCACGGTGGGCGCCATCAGCATCGCCGTCGACGCGAAGACGGGCATGCCGCTGAAGTTCACGCTGACGCCGAAGAGCGGCGGCGCCGCCGTCCTCGACGTGGGCTTCACCCAGGTCACCTTCGGCCGGCCGGCCGGCTCCACCTTCGCCTTCACCCCGCCCAAGGGCGCCAAGGTGACGGAGGAGAAGCAGGACTCCGCGGCTCGCAAGCACGCGCCCCAGCCCGGCGAGGACTTCGCCAAGGGTATGAACGGCGCCGATGTCCTCGGCAAGGGCTGGACGTCCATCGCCACCTTCGACAGCGGCGCCAAGGGCGGCCTGCCGACCGGCTCCCGGGGCGGTGACCTCGGCGGCTTCCTCGGCTCGCTCGGCGACAAGGTCTCCGGCAAGTTCGGCAAGGGCACGGTCTTCTCCACCCGCCTGGTCAACGCCCTGATCACCGACGACGGCAAGGTCTACGCCGGCGCGGTGACCAAGGACGCCCTGGTGAAGGCGGCGAACGCGGGAAAGTGACCCCGTCCGGGAACTACGGACCGTGACCGTACGTTCACTCTCAAGGGAGGCGCGGATCGAGGGGGAGCCGATGGACGGACCGTCCGCCATGGAGCGGGAGGCGGGGGAGGCGCGGAAGCGTGCCCCCGGGCGGGCGGAGGCCGCGGGGAAGCCTGCTCCGGGGCCGACGGAGGCGAGCGTCATCGCCACCCGCGGCCTCACCAAGCGCTACCGCGGCGGACAGCTCGCCGTCGACGGCCTCGACCTGACCGTCCCGGCGGGCAGTGTCTTCGGCTTCCTCGGTCCGAACGGCTCGGGCAAGACCACCACCATCCGCATGCTGATGGGCCTGATCGAGCCCACGGCGGGCACGGCACACGTGCTGGGCCGCCCGATGCCCCGGGCGGCCCGGTCCATCCTCCCGCAGGTCGGCGCGCTCATCGAGGGCCCCGCGCTGTACGGCTTCCTCTCCGGCCGGGACAACCTGCTTCGCTACGACGCCGCCGACCCGACCGCCGACCCGCGCACCCGGCACGCCCGCGTCGCCGCCGCCCTGGACCGGGTCGGCCTCGCGGCCGCCGCGGGCAAGAAGGCGAAGGCGTACTCGCTGGGCATGAGACAGCGCCTGGGTCTGGCCGCCGCGCTGCTCCAGCCGCGCCGGCTGCTCGTCCTGGACGAGCCCACCAACGGTCTCGACCCGCAGGGCATGCGCGAGATCCGCGCCCTGATCCGGGAGCTGGCTGCCGACGGCACGACCGTCTTCCTCTCCTCCCACCTCCTCGACGAGATCGAGCAGGTCTGCACCCACGCGGCGGTCATGGCGCGGGGCCGGCTCATCACCCAGGGCGCGGTGGCCGACCTGGCGGCCGGGGCGCGCGGCCGGCTGGTGGTGACCACCCCGGATCCGGCCGAGGCGGCCCGGGTGCTGAAGGAGCAGGGGGTCGGGGACGTCACCGCCGACGGCGACCGGGTCACCGGCGAGCCACCCGGGCGGGACCTCGCCGAGGTGAACGCGGCCCTGGTCGCGGCGGGGGTCCGGGTCCGGGGGTTCACGGTCGAACGGGCCTCGCTGGAGGACGCGTTCGTGGCACTGACGGGGGAGGGCTTCGATGTCGCGGGCTGACACGGCCTCGGTGAGCGGTACGGGTCCCAGGTCCGGGACGGCCCCCGCATCCGCGGTGCGTCGGCCGAGCCCGCTGTGGACGTTCGGGCTGCTGCGCAGCGAACTCGTCACGACCCTCCGCCGCTGGCGCACGCTCGCCCTGCTCGGGGTGCTGGCCGCCGTGCCGGTGCTGGTCGGGATCGCGGTGAAGATCCAGACGCGGGGCGGCAGGACGGTGGACCACAGCGGCCAGGGCCCGGCGTTCATGACGCAGATCACCAACAACGGCCTCTTCCTGGTGTTCACGGCACTGGCCGCGACCCTGCCGTTCTTCCTGCCGATGGTGGTCGGGGTCGTCGCGGGCGACGCGATAGCCGGCGAGGCGGGGGCGGGCACCCTGCGCTATCTGCTCGTCGCCCCGGCCGGCCGCACCCGGCTGCTGCTCACCAAGTACACGACGGTGATGGCCTTCTGTCTGCTGGCCACGCTGGTCGTCGCCGGCTCGGCGCTGATCGTGGGCGCGCTGCTCTTCCCGCTGGGCGACCTGACGACCATATCCGGCACGCAGATCAGTTATGCCGAGGGCCTCGGCCGGGCCCTGCTGATCGCCCTGGTGGTCGCCGCCTCACTGGTCGGCGTGGCGGCGCTCGGTCTGTTCGTGTCGACCCTCACGAACAGCGGCATCGCGGCGATGGCGACCACCGTCGGCCTGGTCATCACGGTCCAGATCCTCGACCAGATACCCCAGTTGCACGCGCTGCGGCCGTACCTCTTCTCGCACTACTGGCTGTCCTTCGCCGACCTGGTGCGCGACCCCGTCTACTGGGACGACCTGGTGAAGAACCTCGGCCTGCAGGTGCTGTACGCGGCGGTGTTCGGCTCGGCGGCCTGGGCGCGGTTCACGACGAAGGACATCAGTGCCTGATCCCTCTGGGCCGTCTCAGGCGATGTCGTACGGGAAACGTGCGAAGGGGGCGTCCTGGGCGAAGAAGGTCTTGGCGCGTGCCAGCGCGTCGGTGTCCTTCAGTACGTCACCCGGAGCGCTGCCGTTGCCCAGCAGGACGCCGCCGAAGCGCATCCCCATGTAGGCGGCCGAGTTGTTGAGCGTGCCGGTGTAGGGCTCGGCGACCGACTGCTCGGCGTGGGCGAGCGCGGCGATGCCCCAGAGGGTGCGCCCGGCCAGGGTCGCCTTGAAGTCGACGTCCGGGGTGCGCAGCCAGGCCGACCAGTAGTCGAGGTAGCGCTTGGTGAGGCCGGACACCGAGTACCAGTACAGCGGCGAGGCGATCACGATGTCCGTGGCCGCCAGGGTGGCGTCCAGCAGCAGCCCGGTCGCGCTGTCCGACGGCGGCCGTACGTGGTCGCTGTCGTGCCGCAGGTCCACGAAGTCGGGCAGCGGGTGCTCGGCCAGGCGGATCCAGCGCTGTTCGGTGTCAGCGGGCAACTGCTCGGCCGCCGCGCGGGCCAGCAGTTCGGTGTTGCCCTCGGCGCGGGCGCTGCCCAGGACGAAGAGAAAACGACGGCTCATGGGATCCCCCGGGGTGTGCGGTCGTACAACGGATAGAGGCGTGTGCATTTTATGCACAAGCAAGTGCGCGCCAGGGTGCGGCTGGTGCGAGGCTGTGACGCTGCGGTGACGCGGAAAGCGAAGCGAGCCGACACACTGGTCGGCAGGACGCGTACGACCGGATCGCGACGCCGGGGGAGTGAGGGAAAGCCGATGTCTCGAGTCAGCTTCGAGAAGAAGCAGGCGCAGCAGCCCGTGGCGCATCCGGCGGTGGTACCGGTCCGGGTGTTCGGCGCGGGAGGCGCGTCGGTGGGCGGGACGTCGGTGGTGGCGGCGCCGGGGGAGGAGATCCAGCAGGCCGTCCTCAACCACCTCCAGCGTCTGGCCATAAGCCTCGGCGCCCCCATACGCGCCACGATCCGCGACGACCTGGCGGGCTGCGTGGTTCCCCTGGAGGTCTCGGCGGACGGCTCCAGCCGGGTCACGGGGCAGGCGGTACGCCTGGCCGCACCGGCGAAGTCGGATGCCGCGGGCGTGGCTTCGCCGGAGCGGCCGACCACGGCGGACGCCCCTCCACCGGCGGCAGGGGCTTCGCAGGCGGCCGTGCCTTCGCAGGCGGCCGAGCCTTCGTCGGAGGGCGTGCGGGAGGCGTCCCCGCCGAAGCAGTCGGCGTCCGTGCCGGCCGGGACCGTGCAGGCGCCGACGGGACAGTTCGGCCCCGCGCCGGTCATGCCGGTCACCAAGGCCCCGGCGCCCGTCGCCTACGTCCCCGAGCCCGAGCCCGCCCCCACCGCCCCGACCCCGACCCCCGCCCGGGGCTTCGACGCCGTCGCCGAGGAGGTGCTCGGGGACGAGCCCGTGACCGAGACCGCGGAGGGGGCCGAGTTGCTCACCGAGCCGATGACGCGGATCAACGAGGCCGTGCGATCCGGCCGTATCGAGGCGGCGGCGCAGCTCGCCGACCGTACGGTCGCCGATGCGGCCACCGTGCTGGGCCCCGGCCATGCCGAGGTGCTGCACCTGCGCGAACTGTCGGCCTACATCGCCTACTTGGGAGGCGATCCGGTCGGCGCCTGCCGGCAGTCCCTGGACCTCGCGCGGCTGCGCCGGCAGGCGCGGGACGCGGAGGCCGCCTACGGCAACGTGCAGAGCGCGGCGACCGCGTGGCGCGCGGTGCGCGATCCCGAGGAGGGCCTGCGACTGGGCCGCGACCTCATCGCACTGTGGGCGGACCTCACCACCGAGCCGGGTCCCGCCGCCGACGACCCGCGCCCGCTGGAGTCCGCCCGCGCCCGCATGGCCCGCCTGACCGACCGGGCGGCCCGCGCCGCACAGTCGTAACCTGTGGC
>NZ_JBIAEC010000001.1:113354-421186 GCF_042868225.1 Streptomyces sp. NPDC007856
GGCACCCGGCACCCGGCACCCGGCACCCGGCACCCGGCACCCGGCACCCGGCACCCGGCACCCGGCACCCGGCACCCGGCACCCGGCACCCGGCACCCGGCACCGGGCAACGGCGCCTACTGCAGGCAGAATTCGTTGCCCTCCGGGTCCGTCATCACCAGCCACTGCCCGCCCGGCTCCTTCACCTCGCGAACCACCCGCGCGCCCAGCCCCTCCAGGCGTGCCACCTCCGCCGCGCGCCGTTCCGGGCCGGCGTGCAGGTCGAGGTGGAGCCGGTTCTTGACCGTCTTCGGTTCCGGGACACGTTGGAAGAGCAGGCGCCGGCCGAGCCCCGTGCCGGTGTCCGGGTCGTACGGATCCTCGGGATGCCGTACGGCGATCAGGTCACGGAAGGCGGGGCGGCCGTGGTACTCGACGGTCGCCCCGCCGGGCAGCGCTCCGGCCGCCAGCAACCGCTCGACGAGGGCGCTGTTGTCCTCGGCCGTGTAGTGCAGCGCGGCGGCCCAGAAGTCGGCCTGGGCGTGCGGGTCGGCCGCGTCGATGACGAGCTTCCAGTGCAGTGGTGCGGGCGTCTGTGTCGACATGGTCGCCACTTATAGCGCGCGGCACTGACAACGGCCGTCAGGCCTCCACCGCCGCGGACTCGGCCCGGTCGCCGCGTGCCACCACGAGCGATTGCCTGGTCCGCCGCGCCGAGCGCAGGGCGTCGCCCGTGAGCAGCATCAGGGCCAGCCAGACCAGCGCGAATCCGGCCCAGCGCTCGGGCGGCATGGCCTCGTGGAAGTACAGGATGCCGAGCAGGAACTGGAAGACGGGAGCCAGGTACTGCAGCAGGCCGAGCGTGGACAGCGGCACGCGGATGGCCGCCGCGCCGAAGCAGACCAGGGGCAGTGCGGTGACCAGGCCGGTGGAGGCGAGGAGGGCGGCGTGCCCGGTCCCGTCGCTCGTGAAGCTGGCCTTGCCGTGCGCGCCGAGCCACAGCAGATAGCCGAGTGCGGGCAGGAACTGGATCGCGGTCTCGGCAGCCAGCGACTCCAGGCCGCCGAGGGCGACCTTCTTCTTGACCAGGCCGTAGGTGGCGAAGGAGAACGCGAGGACGAGCGAGATCCACGGCGGGCGGCCGTAGCCGATGGTCAGGACGACGACGGCGGCGAGGCCGGTGGCGACCGCCGCCCACTGCACGGGCCGCAGCCGCTCCTTGAGCAGCAGCACGCCCATCGCGATGGTCACCAGCGGGTTGATGAAGTATCCGAGGGAGGCCTCGACCACATGACCGGAGTTCACGGACCAGATGTAGACGCCCCAGTTCACGGTGATGACGGCGGCGGCCACGGCGACGAGCGCGAGCCGGCGTGGCCGACGCAGCAGCTCACCGGCCCACGCCCAGCGCCGTACGAAGAGCAGGGCGACGGCGACGACGACCAGGGACCACACCATGCGGTGAGCGAGGATCTCCACCGCCCCGGCGGGCTTCAGCAAAGGCCAGAACAGGGGCACCAGGCCCCACATGCCGTAGGCGGCGAAGCCGTTCAGCAGGCCTATTCGGTGCTCACCCTTGGACTTCCCGGCCACCGGGCCCTCCCTCTCGCATCAGACACGCGAGAACGAAGGTAGCGCCGAAACCCGCGCCTGTCATGGCCGTATCGCCATACGGTCATGACAGTCGGGGTGGATCATGGGACGCTCAGCCCTTGAGCGCGGCGGTGACCGCCTCCGCCAGCGGGGTGGTGGGACGGCCGGTCAGCCGCGACAGGTCGCCGGAGGAGACCACCAGCTCACCCTTCTCGATCGAGGCGTCCACGCCGGCCAGGATCGTGGCCAGCGGTCCGGGCAGCCCGGCGCCGGCGAGGATGCCGGCGAAGGTCTCCACGGAGACCGCGTTGTAGACGATCTCCTTGCCGGTCTGCCGGCTCAGCTCGGCCGCGTACTCGGCGAAGCCCCACGCCTCGTCGCCGCCCAGCTCATAGGTCTTGTTCTCGTGCCCCTCGCCGGTCAGCACCGCGACCGCCGCGGCGGCATAGTCGGCGCGGGCGGCCGAGGAGACCCGCCCGTCGCCGGCGGCCTGGACGACCGCGCCGTGCTCCAGCACCGGGGCCAGGTTCTCGGTGTAGTTCTCGTGGTACCAGCCGTTGCGCAGCAGGGTGTACGGCAGGCCGGAGGCGAGCAGCACCTCCTCCGTCGCCCGGTGGTCGTCCGCGAGCGCGGCGGTGAGGCTGCCCGGGGCGCTGGTGTAGGCGAGCAGCGCCACACCGGCCGCCTGCGCGGCGTCGATGACGACCTTGTGCTGCTGCACCCGGCCCCTGTCGAACTCGTTGCCCGAGATCAGCAGCACCTTGTCACCGGCGGCGAACAGGCCGTCGAAGGTCTCGGGCGCGTTGTAGTCGGCGACGGCCGGCTTCACCCCGCGGGCGGCGAAGTCGGCGGCCTTCGCCTCGTCGCGCACGACGGCGGTGATCTGCTCCGCGGGTACCTTCTCCAGCAGCTGCTCCACTACGTGCCGGCCGAGGTGTCCGGTGGCTCCGGTGACGACGATGCTCATGGTTCAGAACTCCTTGTGGGGTGCCGTGACTCTCCTATGACACTCACCCTAGGAGGGGCGCTAACCAAGCGAAAGTACCCACTTTGAAGTAAGGTACGGTCATGTCGGTAAGTGAGTGGAAGGGTGACGGCGAGGCCATGTGCCCCCACCGCCTGGTCCTGGAGCACATCACCAGCCGCTGGGGTGTGCTGGTGCTGATCCAGCTCCTCGAACGCCCGTACCGCTTCAGCGAACTGCGCCGGGCGATCAGCGGTCTCGGCGGGCGTGGCGTGAGCGAGAAGATGCTCACGCAGACCCTCCAGACCCTGGAGCGCGACGGTCTCGTCCACCGGGACGCCAAGCCCGTCATCCCGCCGCGCGTCGACTACTCCCTGACGGGTCTGGGCCGCGAGGCGGCGGAGCAGGTGCGCGCACTGGCCCGGTGGACCGAGCGGCGCATGGACGACGTCCTCGGCGCCCGCCGGGCATACGACGAGGCCCGGGACGTCCGGTCCCGGGCCTCGTAGCCGAGCCGAGGGCGTCCTCAGCCGATGACCGTCCAGGTGTCCCCGCCCGCCAGCAGCGCGGCCAGGTCGCCCTTACCCTTCTGCTCGATCGCGGTGTCCAGCTGCTCGGCCATCGCCGTGTCGTAGACCGGCCGGTCGACCGAGCGGAAGACACCGACCGGAGTGTGGTGCAGGGTGTCGGGGTCGGCGAGCCGGGAGAGGGCGAAGGCGGTGGTCGGGGACGCGGCGTGGGCGTCGTGGACCACGATGTCCGCCTCGTTCTCCGGCGTCACCGTGACGACCTCCAGGTCACCTGTGGCCCGGTTGCGTACGACGCCGCGCGCGCCGGCGGCCCCGAAGCGGATCGGCTGTCCGTGCTCCAGCCGGATCAGGGCCTCCTCGGCCTGCTGCTTGTCCTTCAGGGCGTCGAAGGCGCCGTCGTTGAAGATGTTGCAGTTCTGGTAGATCTCGATCAGCGCGGTGCCCGGGTGGTCGGCGGCCGCGCGCAGCACCTCGGTCAGATGCTTGCGGTCGGAGTCGATGGTGCGGGCGACGAAGGACGCCTCCGCGCCGATCGCCAGCGACACCGGGTTGAACGGCGCGTCCAGCGAGCCCATCGGCGTCGACTTGGTGATCTTCCCCAGCTCGGAGGTCGGCGAGTACTGGCCCTTGGTCAGGCCGTAGATCCGGTTGTTGAACAGCAGGATCTTCAGGTTGACGT
Organism: Streptomyces sp. NPDC007856; assembly: GCF_042868225.1. NCBI lineage: Bacteria > Bacillati > Actinomycetota > Actinomycetes > Kitasatosporales > Streptomycetaceae > Streptomyces > Streptomyces sp. NPDC007856. The sequence continues at coordinate 117,100 of NZ_JBIAEC010000001.1, forward strand.
TACGGCGCAGGGCGTGGATCAGGTGGTTGCCGCCGATCGACAGCGCGTCGCCGTCACCGGTGACCACCCACACCGACAAATCCCGCCTGCTCGTGGCCAGGCCGGTGGCGATGGCGGGGGCGCGGCCGTGGATGGAGTGCATCCCGTAGGTGTTCATGTAGTACGGGAAGCGGGAGGAGCAGCCGATGCCGGAGACAAAGACGATGTTCTCCTTCGCCAGCCCCAGCTCCGGCATGAAGCCCTGCACGGCGGCGAGGATCGCGTAGTCGCCGCAGCCCGGGCACCAGCGCACCTCCTGGTCCGACTTGAAGTCCTTCATCGACTGCTTGGCCTCGGCCTTGGGGACCAGCTGCAGCAGCCCGTTGCCGGTGTCAGTCATCGATGGCCTCCTTCAGCGCCGCGGCGAGCTGTTGCGCCTTGAACGGCATGCCGTTGACCTGGGTGTAGGAGTGGGCGTCGACCAGGTACTTCGCCCGGATCAGGATGGCGAGCTGCCCGAGGTTCATCTCGGGGATGACCACCTTGTCGTACCGCTTCAGGACCTCACCCAGATTCCGCGGGAAGGGGTTGAGGTGGCGCAGGTGGGCCTGGGCGATCGCCTCGCCGGAGCGGCGTAGCCGCCGTACCGCCGCCGTGATCGGCCCGTAGGTGGAGCCCCAGCCCAGTACCAGGGTGGTCGCGCCGTGCGGATCGTCCACCTCGATGTCGGGGACCTCGACGCCGTCGACCTTGGCCTGCCGGGTGCGGACCATGAAGTCGTGGTTGGCCGGGTCGTAGGAGATGTTGCCCGTGCCGTCCTGCTTCTCGATGCCGCCGATGCGGTGCTCAAGCCCCGGGGTGCCCGGGAGCGCCCATGGCCGGGCGAGGGTCTCGGGGTCGCGCTTGTACGGCCAGAAGACCTCGGTGCCGTCGTCCAGGGTGTGGTTCGGGCCGGAGGCGAACTGCACCCGCAGATCGGGCAGTTCGTGCAGGTCGGGGATTCGCCACGGCTCGGAGCCGTTGGCCAGGTAGCCGTCGGACAGCAGCATCACCGGGGTGCGGTAGGCCAGGGCGATCCGTGCCGCCTCCAGGGCGGCGTCGAAGCAGTCCGCCGGCGTCTTCGGCGCGACGATCGGCACCGGGGCCTCGCCGTTGCGGCCGAACATCGCCTGCAGCAGGTCCGCCTGCTCGGTCTTGGTCGGCAGACCCGTGGACGGGCCGCCGCGCTGGATGTCGACCACGAGCAGCGGCAGCTCCAGGGAGACCGCGAGCCCGATCGTCTCGCTCTTCAGCGCGATCCCGGGACCGGACGTCGTCGTCACCGCGAGCGAACCGCCGAACGCCGCGCCCAGCGCCGCGCCGATGCCCGCGATCTCGTCCTCGGCCTGGAAGGTCCGCACGCCGAAGTTCTTGTGCTTGCTCAGCTCGTGCAGGATGTCGGATGCCGGGGTGATCGGGTACGAGCCCAGGAACAGCGGCAGGTCCGCCTGCTGGGACGCGGTGATCAGGCCGTAGGCCAGGGCGAGGTTGCCGGAGATGTTGCGGTAGGTGCCCACGGGGAAGGCCTTGGCGGCCGGGGCGACCTCGTAGGAGACCGCGAAGTCCTCCGTCGTCTCGCCGAAGTTCCAGCCCGCCCGGAACGCGGCGATGTTCGCCGCCATGATCTGCGGCTTCTTCGCGAACTTGGACTTCAGGAACTTCTCGGTGCCCTCGGTCGGCCGGTGGTACATCCACGACAGCAGACCCAGCGCGAACATGTTCTTGCTGCGCTCGGCCTCCTTGCGGGAGAGGTCGAACTCCTTCAGTGCCTCCACCGTGAGGGTGGTCAGCGGCACCGGGTGCAGGTTGTAGCCGTCCAGCGAGCCGTCGTCCAGCGGGGAGGCGTCGTAGCCGACCTTCTGCAGGGCGCGCTTGGTGAACTCGTCGGTGTTGACGATGATCTCGGCGCCGCGCGGCAGATCGCCGATGTTCGCCTTCAGCGCGGCCGGGTTCATCGCGACCAGGACGTTCGGCGCGTCGCCCGGAGTGAGGATGTCGTGGTCGGCGAAGTGGAGCTGGAAGCTGGAGACGCCGGGCAGGGTGCCGGCGGGCGCGCGGATCTCGGCGGGGAAGTTGGGCAGGGTGGAGAGGTCGTTGCCGAAGGACGCGGTCTCCGAGGTGAACCTGTCACCGGTGAGCTGCATGCCGTCACCCGAGTCCCCCGCGAACCGGATGATCACCCGGTCCAGGCGCCGTACGTCCTTGGCGCCGCCCGGTTTGCGCTGTTCTCCGACAACGGCTCCGTCGGTCTGCTCCGCCTGGCTGCTGACCTGGCTGGTCACTGAACTGGACCTCCTTCGAGGCGGCTGTCCGGGGCGTGGTCGTCCCACGGACCATCCCAGGATCAACCCTACGTCGGTTAGGGTCGCCTTCCCGAGGCGATCCACAGAATGGACGACATCGAGTCGGCCTGTGGTGCTGTCGAGTCGGCATGGCACTGAGGTGTCAGGGCGTCCTTCCCCGGTCGCCTCCTCCTGTCTTCCATCCGGGTACCCGGACTTCTCACAGAAGCCGGACCGTCTGACGCCCTGCTGACACAGTGTTCTTCGGATCAGGAGTTCAGATAGGTCAGTACGGCCAGAACACGCCGGTGGTCCCCTTCGCTCGGGGCCAGCCCGAGCTTCAGGAAGATGTTGCTGACGTGCTTCTCCACGGCGCCGTCACTGACCACCAGCTGCTTGGCGATCGCCGAGTTCGTGCGCCCCTCCGCCATCAGCCCCAGCACTTCGCGCTCCCGCGGGGTGAGCCCCGCCAGCACGTCCTGCTTGCGGCTGCGGCCGAGCAGCTGCGCGACCACCTCGGGGTCGAGCGCCGTACCGCCCTGGGCCACCCGCACCACCGCGTCGACGAACTCGCGCACCTCGGCGACCCGGTCCTTGAGCAGATAGCCCACGCCCCGGCTGGAACCGGCCAGCAGTTCGGTGGCGTACCGCTCCTCCACGTACTGCGACAGCACCAGCACCCCGAGCCCCGGGTGGGTCTTCCGCAGCCGTACGGCCGCCCGTACGCCCTCGTCGGTGTGCGTCGGCGGCATCCGTACGTCCGCCACCACCACGTCGGGCAGCTCGCCCTGGGCGTCCAGGTCGGCGACGGTCTTCACCAGGGCCTCCGCGTCCCCGACGCCGGCCACGACGTCGTGCCCGCGGTCGGTCAGCAGCCGGGTCAGGCCCTCCCTGAGCAGCACTGAGTCCTCGGCGATGACCACCCGCACCCTGTCCTCCACGATCTCCCGGCCCCCCATGGTCCCTACGCAGGTCTCGTACGGGGGTCCAGCATTCCAGCATTCGGTACGCGCCGCTCGCGGCACCAGCACAATCCCGCCCCCGGGGCGGGGGCGGGAAAGGCCGGGCCGGGTCCTCGCGTCAGGTGCGCCAGGGCAGTTCCGCGATCACCCGGGTGGGTCCGCCTTCCGGGGAGTCCACCACGAGGACGCCGTCCACCGCGTCCAGGCGGCCGGCGAGACCGGCCAGGCCCGTGCCGCGGGAGGCCTCCGCGCCACCGACGCCGTCGTCGATCACCTGCAGCATCAGCCGGTCCTCCGCGCGCCACACGTCCACCGACGCGGAGCGGGCCCGGCTGTGCTTGCTGATGTTCTGCAGCAGCTCGGAGACCGTGAAGTAGGCGATGCCCTCGATGGCCGGCGCCGGGCGGGCCGGCAGATCGACCTCCACCCGCACCGGCACCGTGCAGCGCGAGGCGACCGAGGACAGCGCCGCGTCCAGGCCGCGGTCGGTCAGCACGGCCGGGTGGATGCCGCGGGCCAGATCGCGCAGCTCCTGCAGCGCCGTCTTCACCTCCCCGTGCGCCTCCTCCACCATCGCCGCCGCCGCCCGCGGATCCTCCCGCAGCTTCTCCTTCGCCAGCCCCAGGTCCATCGCCAGGTTGACCAGCCGCGCCTGGGCCCCGTCGTGCAGGTCCCGCTCGATGCGCCGCAGATCGGCGGCGGCCGTGTCGACCACCACCCCGCGGTCCGACTCCAGCTCCACCACCCGCGCCGACAGCGGCGAGGGCCCCAGCAGGCCCCGGACCAGCAGTCCGTCCACCGTCGTCAGGGCCCGTACGATCCACGGCGCGGCCAGCGTGAACAGCAGCCCCCCCAGCGCGGTCACGGTGATCTCGAAGGGGTTGTCGAGATAGACGCTGTGGTGCTCGTCGCCGTACAGCTGGATGCCGCCCTGGCCGGCGTATGCCGGGAAGACCCAGAACCACAGCGGGTACGTCAGCAGCGTCCAGCCCGTCGCCCACAGGCTCACCGCCACCGAGAACGAGAACACCGCCCACGGGAACTGCACCAGCGCGTACAACATGTTCCGCCAGGAGGTGCCGCTCTTGAGCACCGCGCCCATCCAGGCCGGCACGCCCGGCTTGCGCATCCGCAGCGGCTCGGGCTCGGCCACCTCCAGCCGCAGCAGCCCGCGCGCCCGCGCCCGCTCCAGCGCGCCGAAACCCCGGCAGCCGGCCAGCGCCGCCGCGAGGACCGGGACGCCGAGGAAGGTCACCAGCAGGCCCGTGCCGAGCGACGCCATGGTCACCGTCCAGGTGAACAGCACGATCGAGATCGGCAGGCTCAGCAGGACATAGCCGAACTCGCGCCAGCTGCGCGCCTCGAACGGTGCCCGCAGGGCGGGAGGGAGCCGAAAGCCGGTGCGGGTCCGTTCGTCCTCCCGCCCGTATCCGTATCCGTGTCCGTACTCCATGGCCATCGATCGCGTCCCGTTCTCGTCGTGTGAGCGGCGGTTCAGCCGTGTTTCCAGGGTCGTGCGCCGGGGGTTCGCGGGCCATGGAGGTCGTCGGCGTCTCGGGGCGGGGGTTTTCCCCACCATGGCCTCCGGCGCCTGGACCTACTTGTCTTCGGTGCGGTGGTTTCTTGGTGCCGTTGGTTGCGGATCGCCGTAGGGGTTCTGCCGTCGGCTCGCCGCGGGGCCGTCGTGGCCGGTCGCGCAGGTCCCCACGCCCTTAGGGGGTCGCGGGCGCCGGCACTCGGGTACGGACCCCTCGGCTACTCCCTGCGGTCCCGCCACGGCAGCTCGGCTGTGACCACCGTCGGGCCGCCGGGTGGGGAGTCGAGGTCGAACAGGCCGTCCACGGCGCCCAGGCGCTCCGCGAGGCCGCGCATGCCGGTGCCGTCCTGGAGGCGGGCGCCGCCCCGGCCGTCGTCCTGGACCTGGATGAGCAGCCGGTCCTCCGCGCGCCACACGTCCACCGACGCGGCGCGGGCCCCGCTGTGTTTGCTGATGTTCTGCAGCAGCTCGGAGACCGTGAAGTAGGCGATGCCCTCGATGGCCGGTGCCGGGCGGTCCGGCAGGGTCACGGTCACCTTCACCGGCACCGTGCAGCGGGTGGCGACCGAGGACAGGGCCGCGTCCAGGCCCCGGTCGGTGAGCACGGCCGGATGGATGCCGCGGGCGAGGTCGCGCAGCTCCTGGAGGGCCAGCTTCACCTCGCCGTGCGCCTCCTCCACCATCGCCGCCGCCGAGTCGGGATCCTCCAGCAGCTTCTCCTTGGCCAGACCGAGCCCCATGGCCAGGTTGACCAGCCGCGCCTGGGCCCCGTCGTGCAGGTCCCGCTCGATGCGCCGCAGATCGGCGGCGGCCGTGTCGACCACCACCCCGCGGTCCGACTCCAGCTCGGCGATACGGCGCTCCAGCTCGTCCGAGGGCGACAGCAGCCCGCGCACCAGGAAGCGATCCACGTTCGCCAGGCCCCGCGCCAGGTACGGCAGCACCGGCCACAGCACGAACAGCGAGGTCAGTACGGTGCAGAAGGTGAGGATGCCCCAGGGCAGCCGGATGACGTCGTACAGCAGCGTCCGCCAGCCCACCGGGTCCTTCAGCGCCATCCACAGCCGCTGCGTCAGCGCGCCGCTCTTCGCGAGCGGCAGCGGGGTCGGCTCCTCCACCCGCACCCCGAGCAGCCTTCGCGCGCGGGCCCGCTCCAGCTTCCCCAGCTGCCGGGCACCCAGCAGACTGAGCGCCAGCAGCGGCAGGCCGACGACGGTGATCGTCAGGGACCCGCCGACGGACAGCACAGTGATCGCGTAGACGAAGCCGAACACCGCCACCGGCAGGTTCAGCAGGAGATACAGGATCTCCTTCCACGTGTGCGCGTCGTACGCCGGCCGGATCGGAGGCAGAGGGTCGGTGCCGTCGGCCCGGTCGACGGCTGAGCTGGTAGCGGTCATGACGGTCAGCCTGCCGTGCCGTGCACCCTCCGCGCCATGCGGTACACGCCCTCCGCCGACGGGGGAAAACCCCACCCCGCACACGTCGGCCGTCGCCGCCATCTGTCCCACGCGTGACGGGCTGCTTACTGGCTCTTTATCAGGGCCTAGACTCCCGTGCGTACACATCGTCGAATGATGTCAGGGAGCGAGGTCGGACGGTGCGGGAGACGTTGGGGGACTCGACGGCCGCCGCGGCGAACGTCATCGCGGCCGGCTACTTCCGGTCCTACTCGGTCGTGGGCCTGCTCGCGCTGATCGGCGTGCTGTTCGTCGCGGTCGCCTTCGGCGCGGGCCGCCTGCTGCGCCCGGTCGTGCCGACCCCCGAGAAACTGCTGACCTACGAGTGCGGCGTCGACCCCGTCGGCGAGGGCTGGGCCCACACCCAGGTCCGCTACTACGTCTACGCCTTCCTGTACGTCATCTTCGCCGTCGACTCGATCTTCCTGTTCCCCTGGGCGACGGTCTTCGCCGCCCCCGGCTACGGCGCGACGACGCTCGTGGAGATGTTCGTCTTCCTCGGCTTCCTCGCCGTGGGCCTGCTGTACGCATACAAGAAGGGCGTCCTGGCATGGACGTGACCCCCACCCCTGTGTCGCTCCCGGAGCCGAAGCGGCTGGGCGCACTCGCCCGTCTGGCCCCCGAGCCGATGAAGGTGGTCCTGAACTGGGGCCGCCGGTACTCGCTCTGGGTCTTCAACTTCGGCCTCGCCTGCTGTGCGATCGAGTTCATCGCCGCGTCGATGGCCCGCCACGACTTCATCCGCCTCGGCGTGATCCCGTTCGCCCCCGGCCCGCGCCAGGCCGACCTGATGGTGGTGTCGGGCACGGTCACGGACAAGATGGCCCCGGCTGTCAAACGTCTGTACGAGCAGATGCCCGAGCCGAAGTACGTCATCTCCTTCGGCGCCTGCTCCAACTGCGGCGGCCCCTACTGGGACTCGTACTCGGTGACGAAGGGCGTCGACCAGATCATCCCGGTCGACGTCTACGTCCCCGGCTGCCCGCCGCGCCCGGAGGCGCTGCTCCAGGGCATCCTCAAGCTCCAGGAGAAGATCGCCCGCGAGTCCCTGGGGGAGCGGTACGGCCACTCCCGGCCGTCGGCGGCCGCCCTGACCAGCGACCTGGTGAAGCCACCCGCCCCCGCCGGTGAGGGGGATGCCCGATGAGCACGGTCGGCTGGCTGCCCGCCCCGGTCGAGGACCTCTTCGGTACGGACGCCACGGCCGAGGAGTCCTACGACCTCCTGACCGTGGACGTGCCGCCGTCCTCCTGGCTCACCGCCCTGGAGACGGCCCGTACGACCCTGGGTTGCAGCTACTTCGACTGGCTGAGCGCGGTCGACGAACCGGGCACGGGCTTCCGCGTCTCCGCCCATGTCGTCGCGCTGGGCCCGGTCCGCCGCCTCCTCGTCCGCACGACCGTCCCGCACGAGGCGCCGGCGCTGCCCTCCGCCGTGGGGGTCTACGCGGGCGCGGCCTGGCACGAGCGCGAGACCCACGAGATGTTCGGCGTGGTGTTCGAGGGTCACCCGGGCCTGGAGCACCTGCTCCTCCCGGAGACCTTCGAGGGCCACCCGCTGCGCAAGGACTTCGTCCTCGCCGCGCGTGTCGCCAAGGCCTGGCCCGGCGCCAAGGAGCCCGGCGAATCCGAGCACGGCGGCCCCAAGCGCCGCCAGATGCTCCCCCCGGGCGTGCCCGACCCCAACGAGTGGGGCCCCCTGAAAGGCCAGCTGCCCCCTGCCCCGGCCCGCCCGGCGCGCGGCGCGGGCCGAGCGCCGGGCGAACGCCCGGCGGCTCGCGCGGCCGCGGCCGGAGACCGCCCGGTACGACGCACCCGCACAGCGGCGGAGGGTTCAGCCGGCCAGACCGCGCAGGCCGCCCCGCCCGAGCCGACGGGCGAGGCCGCTGCGGCAGGCGGGGCGAGCGGGGCTGCCGGAGCAGGAACTACAGGGACCGGCGGGGCTGCAGGGGCCGGCGGGGCTGTGGGCGCTGCCGGTGCGCGGCCGCGCCGGATGCGGAGTGCCGGCGAGGGCTCGGTGAGCCAGACGCGGGCGCCCCAGGACGCGGCCGGGCTCAAGCAGGCGGCGGCCGAGGGCGACGCGACCCAGACCGCGGCGGATGCGGCAGCGGAGGGCCCGGCCGCCGAGGCCTCCGTGGCCCATGAGCCCGGCCCCGCCCCGGCCCGTCCGCGCCGCGCTCGCAGCGCCTCGGAAGGCTCGGCCTCACAGCGACCCCGGGCTCCTGAACCGGAGGCACCGGCCACGGATGAGCCGGCGGCAACGGAAGGCGCCGCCCGTCCCGCCCGCCGGAGCACGACCCCGCGCAGCTCGGACGCCCCATGGCACCACGCCCGCCCGGCCTTCGAGGAGCCCGAACAGGCCCCGGCGGCCCCCGAACAGGCGCCGGAGGAACCGGGGCGGACCCCTGCGGAGCCCGAGCAGGCCTCGACGGAACCTGAGCGGGCGTCTGCGAAGCCTGAGCAGGCCCCCGCCGAAGCCGTACAGGCCGAGCAGCAATCCGAACGGCCCGCCGGCACCGGTGACGGCCTCCCCACCGACGACGAGCCCGCCACCCCCGACAACCCCGAGGCCGAACCCGAGCCCAACGACGACACCACCCAAGGAGGCCCGCAGTGAACGGCGCGTTGGACGTCGCCCTGCGACTCGTGGTCGTGTTCGTCGTCTTCCTCACCTTCCCGCTGATCGTCGGCCAGACCGAGCACAAGGTGATGGCGCACATGCAGGGCCGGCTCGGCCCGATGTATGCCGGCGGCTTCCACGGCTGGGCCCAGCTCATCGCGGACGGCGTGAAGTTCGCACAGAAGGAGGACGTGGTCCCGGCCGGCGCCGACCGGCGCGTCTTCCAGCTCGCCCCCGCCGTCGCCCTGCTGCCGTACCTCCTCGTGCTGCTCGCCATCCCGATCGGCCCGAGCAACGGCGACGTCGGCCAGGTCCTCGACGCGGGTGTGTTCTTCGTGCTCGCCGTGATGGGCGTCGGCGTACTCGGCTCGCTCATGGCCGGCTGGGCCAGCGCGAACAAGTTCTCCCTGCTCGGCGGTCTGCGCACGGCCGCCCAGCTGCTCGCCTACGAACTGCCGATGCTGCTCGCTGCCGCCTCGGTCGCGATGGCGGCGGGCACGGTCTCCCTGCCCGGCATCCTGCACGCCTTCCACTGGTGGTGGGTGCCCTGGCAGATCGTCGGCGCGGTCGTCTTCTTCGTCGCCGGACTCGCCGAGCTGCAGCGCCCGCCGTTCGACATGCCTGTCGCCGACTCGGAGATCATCTTCGGCGCGTACACCGAGTACACCGGTCTGCGGTTCGCACTCTTCCTCCTCGCCGAGTACGCCGGGATCGTCGTCCTGTGCGGCCTGACCACCGTCCTCTTCCTGGGCGGCTGGCACGGCCCGTGGGGCCACGACGGCCTGGGCTGGCTGTGGACCCTGCTGAAGACCGCGATCCTCGCCTTCCTCGTCATCTGGCTCCGCGTCACCTACCCGCGGCTGCGCGAGGACCAGCTCCAGAAGCTGTCCTGGACCCTCCTCGTCCCCCTCTCCCTCGCCCAGATCGCCCTCACCGGCATCGTCAAGGTGGTGATCTCCTGATGGCCCCCATTCCCGGCTCCGGCCTCGCCAAGGGCCTGGCCGTCACCCTCCGCACGATGACCAGGAAGACGGTCACCGAGCAGTACCCGGACGCCCAGCCCGAACTGCCGCCCCGCACGCGTGGCGTGATCGGCCTGTTCGAGGAGAACTGCACGGTCTGCATGCTCTGCGCCCGTGAGTGCCCCGACTGGTGCATCTACATCGACTCCCACAAGGAGACCGTCCCGCCCGCCGCCCCGGGCGGCCGCGAGCGCAGCCGCAACGTCCTCGACCGGTTCGCCATCGACTTCTCCCTGTGCATGTACTGCGGTATCTGCATCGAGGTGTGTCCTTTCGACGCCCTGTTCTGGTCCCCGGAGTTCGAGTACGCCGAGACCGACATCCGTGACCTCACCCATGAGCGGGACAAGCTCCGCGAGTGGATGTGGACCGTCCCGGCCCCGCCGGCCCTCGACCCCGCCGCCGAGGAGCCGAAGGAGATCGCCGCCGCCCGCAAGACCGCCGAGAAGCTGGCGGCCACGCAGGCCGAACCGGGGGAGGGCGCGTCGTGACCCTCGCCTCGACCCTGAGCCCGGCCGCGGGTCGTACCGGCATGCACTTCGCCGCGGCCTCACACGGCTTCCTGTCCCCGACCGGCGTCGAGGTCGCCTTCCTCCTCGTCGGCCTGGTCACCTTCGGCGCCGCGCTCGTCACCGTCACCACCCGCCAGCTGGTGCACGCCGCCCTGTGGCTGGTGGTCGCGCTCGGTGGTCTCGCCGTGGAGTACCTGCTGCTCACGGCCGAGTTCATCGCCTGGGTGCAGGTCCTGATCTACGTCGGTTCCGTCGTCGTCCTCCTGTTGTTCGGTCTGATGCTCACCAAGGCCCCCATCGGCCGCTCCCCGGACGCCGACTCCGGCAACCGCTGGGCCGCCCTGACCGTCGCGGTCGCCGCCGCCGTCGCCCTGGTCTGGGTGGTCGTCGACGCCTTCCGCACCACCTGGATCGACCTGAACGGCCCGGCCGCCGGCTCCACCCGGGTCACCGGCGAGAGCCTGTTCCGCAACTGGGTGCTGCCCTTCGAGGCCCTGTCCGTCCTGCTCCTCGCGGCCCTGGTCGGCGCGATCGTCCTGTCCCGCAAGGCGAAGGCGGAGTCGAACCCTCCCCCTGTGAACTCCCGGGGAGTCACGGAGAGTTCCCCCTCCGTCACGGATTCCGGAATTCACCCGGTCGAGCAGGAAGGCGCCCGCTGATGCACCTCGCCTACCCGGCCGTACTCTCCGCCCTCCTGTTCTGCACCGGCCTGTACGGCGTCCTCGCCCGCCGCAACGCGATCCTGGTCCTGATGTCCGTCGAGCTGATGCTCAACGCCGTCAATCTCAATCTCGTCGCCTTCGACGTCTGGCTCAGCCGGGCCGCGAGGGACACCCTGCACTCCGGCCAGGCGCTCACCCTGTTCACCATCACCATCGCCGCCGCCGAGATCGGCATCGGCCTGGCGATCGTGCTCGCCGTCTACCGCAACCGCGGCACCTCCGACATCGACAAGCTCCGCGACACCGCCGAGGGCCCCGGCACCGAGGGACCGGGCTCCTCCGCGGCCGAGAAGGCTGAGGCCACCGCGTGACCACGACCACCCTCGCCGCCCTCGTCCCCCTGCTGCCGTTCCTCGGCGCCGCGGCAGGACTTCTGCTCGGCCGCACCGCGCCCGGGTTCATCCGCCCGCTCGCCGTGCTGCCGCCGCTGGCCTCGCTCGTCCTGGCGGCGCTGGTCGCCGCACGCCAGGGCGGCGGTCAGGCCATCGACGCCCACACCGAGCTGACGCCCACCGGCTCGGTCCCCATCGAGCTGGCGCTGCACATCGACGGCTTCGCCGCGCTCGTCGCGATCCTGGTCGCGTTCGTCGCGGCCTGCGTGCAGATCTACTCGACGGGCTATCTGCGCGACGACCCGCGCTACCCCTCGTACGCCGCCCTCGTCTCCCTGTTCACCTCCGCGATGCTTCTGGTCGTCTACTCCGGCGACCTGATCGTGCTGCTGGTCGGCTGGGAAGTCATGGGCATCTGCTCCTACTTCCTGGTCGGCCACTACTGGGAGACGCCCGAGGCCCGCGCCGCCTCCCTGAAGGCCTTCCTGGTCACCAAGCTCGGCGACGTGCCGTTCCTCATCGGCCTGTTCGCCCTCGCCACCGACGCCGGGTCCTTCCGCATCACCCGCGTCCTCGGCGCCGTCGCGAGCGGCAACCTGCACCATCCGACGGTGATCGCCCTGCTGCTCCTCGCGGGCGTCGCGGGCAAGTCGGCACAGTTCCCGCTGCACACCTGGCTCCCGGACGCGATGGCCGGCCCCACACCCGTCTCCGCGCTGATCCACGCCGCGACGATGGTCGCCGCCGGTGTCTACTTCGTCGCCCGTCTCCTCCCGGTATTCGAGGCCTCCCAGGCCGCGATGACCGTGCTGGCCGTCATGGCCGCCGTCACGATGGTGGGCTCCGGTCTCGCCGCGCTCGCCCAGGACGACATCAAGCGCGTCCTCGCCTACTCGACGATCGGCCAGCTCGGCTACATGACCGGCGCCCTCGCCGTCGGCGACCGTGGTGCCGCCGTCTTCCACCTCCTGTCCCACGGCGCCTTCAAGGCGCTGCTGTTCCTCGCGGCCGGCGTGATCATCCATGCCTCCGGCACCAACTCACTGGCCGCCATGTCCCGGATGAGTCACCTGCGCGACCGTGTTCCGGACGCCTACTGGACGATGACCGTGGCGCTCCTCGCACTCGCCGCGGTCCCGCCGTTCAGCGGCTTCTTCTCCAAGGAGTCCGTCCTCGGCGCCGCCGAGCACGTGGTCGACGGTCACCCGGACCACGCCCCCTGCGCCGCCGGCTGGATCGTCCTCGTCGCCGGTCTGCTCACCGCCCTGCTCACCGCCGCCTACGCGGCGCGGCTGTGGCTGCTGGCCTTCCGCGGCCGGGGCGCCGAGGCCCCCGACCACGGCCGCCAGCCGCTGACGATGACCGTGGTGCTGTGGGTCCTCGCCGTGCCGTCCCTCGCCTTCGGCGGGCTCGCCTACCGCGTCCTGCCCCGCTGGTTCGACGGCCGCGACCTGACCCCGACCCTGCTCACCTCCATCCTGGGCACAGGCCTCGCCGTGGTCGGCGGGCTGCTGACCTACGGCGCCTGGCAGCGCACCACCCAGCTGGCCGCCCGGGTCCCGCTGGGCGCGGTCGCCGCCCATCCGGAGGAGGACGCCGGGCTGGTCGAGGCCGAGGCCATCGCCACCCACGAGCCGGCCTACGGCGACATCGCCTACGCGCCCGACCCGGCGGACCCGGCGCGGCTGCTGCTCGGCCCGCTGCGCCGCCACGCGGCCGCCGGCTTCCACCTGGACGCCGTGTACGCGGCACTGTTCGTCCTTCCGGTCCAGGCCGGAGCGAGCCTCGTCCGGTTCCTCGACCGCGAGGTCGTCGAGACCTACGTACAGGGCGCGGCCGCCCTTCCCCGGCTGCTCGGGGCCGCCGTACGGCGGGCGCAGACCGGCAATGTGCAGACCTATGTGAGCGCGCTGCTCGCCGGCACCGTCCTCCTGGCGGTCGCCGTCGTCCTCGTCGCCACGGGAGCGTGAGCAGGCGTGATCGATATCAACGAGTCCGTGATGCAGTTCCTTCTGGCATTCGTCGTCGTCGGCCCGCTCCTCGGCGCCGTCGCCGCCCTCCTCCCGGCCCCGCCCGGACTGAAGGGGAAGTCACCCGAGCAGGCCGTGTTGCGGCACGGCGTGACCGTGACCGGCGCGATCCTCATCGCCGCGATCGTCCTCGCGCTCGGCTTCGACCACGACCACCCGTCGAAGATGCAGGCCACGACGGACATCAGCTGGATCCCCGCACTCGACGTGCGGATCCACCTCGGCATCGACGGCATCTCCCTCCCCCTCGTCGTCCTGACCGCGCTGCTGACCTTCCTGTGCGCGCTGTACTCCTACTTCAAGCCGCCCGCGGGCGGCTCCCCGAAGGCGTTCGTCGCGCTGCTGCTCCTGCTCGAGTCCGGCACCCTCGCGACCTTCGCCGTCCTCGATCTGCTGCTGTTCTTCCTCGCGTTCGAGATGGTGCTCATCCCGATGTACTTCCTCATCGCCCGCTGGGGCGGCGAGGGCCGGACCCGGGCCGCGTGGAAGTTCATCCTGTTCACGCTGCTCGGCTCCGTGGTCATGCTGCTCGGCCTGCTCCTGATCGGCATCAAGGCGGGCACGTTCGACATGGTGGCACTCGCCACTGACAACGGCCGGTCGCTGACCGCATCCGTGCAGGTCATCGCCGTTCTGGCGATCGGGATCGGGCTGGCGGTGAAGTCGCCGATGTGGCCGTTCCACAGCTGGCTGCCGGACGCCCACACCGCAGCGCCGACCGTCGGCTCGGTGCTGCTGGCTGGTGTCCTGCTGAAGATGGGTACGTACGGGTTCGTCCGGATCCTGCTGCCGGTGGCGCCGCACGGCTTCCACACCTTCGCGCCGTACATCGCCGCGTTCGCCGTCGTCGGGATCATCTACGGGTCCCTGGCCTGTCTGGCGCTGGCAAAGCGGGGCGCGAAGGGCGATCTCAAGCGGCTGATCGCCTACTCCTCCGTCGGCCACATGGGCTTCGTGCTGCTGGGCGTCGCCACCATGACCCCGACCGGTGTCAACGGCGCCCTGTTCGCCAACATCGCCCACGGCCTCATCACCGGCCTCCTCTTCTTCCTGGTCGGCGCGCTGAAGGACCGCACGGGCACGACCGACCTGGACACCCTCGCCGAGGAGACCGGCGCTGCGCTGTACGGCAAGGCCCCGCGCCTCGGCGGCCTCCTCGCGTTCGGCGCCGTCGCCTCGCTCGGGCTGCCCGGGCTCGCCGGGTTCTGGGGCGAGATGCTGGCCCTGTTCGGCGCGTTCAAGCCCGCCGCCGATCTCAGCCGGCCGGCCTTCCTCACCTTCATGGCGATCGGCGCGTTCGGCACCCTGCTGACGGCCGCGTACATGCTGATCGTGGTCCGCCGCGTCTGCATGGGCGGCGTCGAACAGGAAGTCCCGAAGCTCGCCGACGTACGCGGCTACGAGTTCGCCGCCTGGACCCCGCTCGTCGCCCTCACCGTCGCCGCCGGACTGTGGCCGAGGGCCCTGCTCGGCCTGACCGACCCGGCCGTGCACCAGCTCCTCGCAGGAGGCACCCGATGAGCGCCCAGCCCCTCGCCGAGTCGCTGGTCCAGTCCGTCGACTGGCTGGCCGTCGCCCCGCCCGCCATCGCCGCCGCGGTGGGACTCGTCGTCCTGGTCGCCGACCTGTTCCTGCCCGAGGCCCGCAAGCCCGTCCTCGGCTGGGTCTCGGTCGCCGGACTGGCCGCGGCCGCGCTGATGCTGCTACCCCTCCTGGACGGCGACCGCAGCACCTTCTGCCTCACCGGCGCCGGTACGCGCGCGTGCAGCTACACCGCCGACCACTTCACGCTGGTCATCCAGTTCCTGGTCCTCGGCGGCGCCCTGCTCGCGGCCCTGCTGTCCGTCACGAATCTCAGCGACGACCAGCGGCGCGTCCCGCCGGGCGAGTTCTGGTTCCTGCTGCTGTCCTCCGCGGCCGGCGCCGCCCTGCTGCCCGCCTCCCGCGACCTGGCCACGCTGATCGTGGCCCTGGAGGTCGCCTCCCTGCCCGCGTTCGCCCTCGTCGGCATCCGGCACGGCGACGAGCGGTCCTCCGAGGCCGCCCTGAAGTTCTTCCTCTCCTCGGTGACGGCCACCGCGGTCAGCCTGATGGGCATCAGCTTCGTCTACGCCTCCACCGGCACTCTCTACCTCACCCAGGTCGCCCAGCGCCTGCCCCACGTCGGCGGACAGCTGCACACGCTCGCCCAGGCGGGTGTCGTCCTCACCCTGATCGGCTTCGCCTTCAAGACGGCCGCCGTCCCCTTCCACTTCTGGGTGCCCGACACCTACGTCGGCGCACCGCTGCCCGTCGCCGCCTACCTGTCGGTCGTCGGCAAGGCGGTCGGCTTCTCCGGCCTGATCCTCGTCACCGTCGTCGCGCTCCCGTCGTACGCCGACGTCTGGGGCCCCGCGCTCGCCGCCCTGGCCGCGCTCACCATGACCGTCGGCAACGTCGGCGCCCTGCGCCAGCAGGCCACGCGCGCGTACAGCGCCGTTCGGCTGCTCGCCTGGTCCTCCGTCGGTCAGGCCGGCTACCTGCTGGTGCCGATTGCCGCCGCCGGCTACGCCAAGGACCCGCAGAAGGCGATCGGCTCCACGGTGGCCTACGCGCTGATGTACGGCGCCGTGAACCTCGGCGCGTTCGCGGTGGCCGCCGTGGTGGGCCGTAGCCGGGCCGTGAACCGGATCGCCGACTACCGGGGTCTGTACGCCAGCAACCCGCTCACCGCGCTCCTGCTGGCGTTCTTCCTGCTGTGCCTGGCCGGGCTGCCGCCGGGCGTGATCGGCCTGTTCGCCAAGGTCACCGTGTTCTCGTCGGCCGTCGACGCGGGCCTCGGCTGGCTCGCCGTCGTCATGGCCGTCAACGTGGTGATCGCCCTCTTCTACTACCTGCAGTGGACGGCTCTGCTGTTCCGCGCCCCCGAGGGCGAACCCGCCCGGCACCACGTCCCGGCCCCGCTCACGGCCGCCCTCGCCCTCACCGGTGTACTCGGCGTCGCCCTGTCCGGAGCACCCCAGCTGGTCCTCCGCTTCGCGGCCACCGGCCTGTTCTGAAGGCTCGGCCACGCGCGCGTGGGCACCCGTGCCCTCCACGCGCGCGTGGCCGTATGCGCCCATCACTCGCACGGCCCTGGCGCGCAGCCGCACCCACCAGGGAACTCGCAGCAGCCGCCTGGCGTTGTCACAAGCGGGAGGGTCCACTGGACCAAAGTGTTCCCCAGCTGCACGACTTGGAGGGCGCACGGTGCACCGCCGGCACAACGGGCTCAGGACCGCAGTACTCCTCGGGGGACTGTCCGCACTCATCATCGTCATCGGCAGCCTCTTCGGCCGCACCGGTCTGATCGTCGCGGTCCTGGTGGCCCTGGGCACGAACGCGTACGCGTACTGGAACAGCGACAAGCTGGCCCTGCGCGCGATGCGCGCCCGCCCGGTCAGCGAGTTCGAGGCCCCCGCGCTGTACCGCATGGTCCGCGAGCTGTCCACGCAGGCCCGCCAGCCCATGCCGCGCCTGTACATCTCGCCCACGGAGGCCCCCAACGCCTTCGCCACGGGCCGCAACCCGCGCAACGCGGCCGTGTGCTGCACCGAGGGCATCCTGCGCCTGCTGGACGAGCGTGAGCTGCGGGGCGTCATCGGCCATGAGCTCAGCCACGTCTACAACCGGGACATCCTCATCTCCTCGGTCGCCGGCGCGCTCGCCTCGGTGATCATGTTCCTGGTGAACTTCGCCTGGCTGATCCCGGTCGGCCGCTCGGACGACGACGACGGCCCGGGCCTGCTCGGCCTGCTTCTGATCATGATCCTCGGCCCGCTCGCCGCCAGCCTGATCCAGCTGGCCATCAGCCGCTCCCGCGAGTACGAGGCGGATGCCTCCGGCGCCCAGCTCACCGGCGATCCGCTGGCCCTCGCCAGTGCCCTGCGCAAGCTGGAGACCGGCACCCAGCAGCTCCCGCTGCCCCCCGAGCCGCGGATCGAGACCGCCAGCCACATGATGATCGCGAACCCGTTCCGCTCGGGCCAGGGCCTGACCAGGATGTTCTCCACGCACCCGCCGATGGCGGACCGCATCGCCCGGCTGGAACAAATGGCAGGCCGCCACAGGTGAGTCCGCCGTCCTCCTGCACGACCGGATGGCCGAACTGTGCGACAGCTACGGCCTCACCATGGCCGACCTCAACATTGACCTCGGGCCGCTGGGCACGCTGCTCCCGCCGTGACCGGCGGCCGGCGCGGGAGACCGGCGGCCGACGCAGAAGATCGCGCCCGGCGCGCGAGATCAGCGCCCGGCGAAACCCTGGTCCGACGGCACCACCTCACGCCCGAGCGGCATGAGGGAGATCGGGATGAGCTTGAGGTTCGCCCAGCCGAAGGGGATCCCGATGATCGACAGGAACAGGGGGATGCTCGTGATGAGGTGCCCCAGCGCCAGCCACCAGCCCGCGAAGATCACCCAGATCACGTTGCCGATGAAGGAACCCGCCCCCGCGTCCGGCCGGTCCACGGTGGTCCGGCCGAACGGCCACAGGACGAAGCCGGCGATGCGCAGCGACGCGATGCCGAACGGGATGGTGACGATCAGGACGAAGCAGATCAGGGCGGCGATGAGATAACCGATCGCCATCCAGAAGCCGCAGAAGACGAGCCACAGGATGTTGAGCAGCAGGTTGAACAGCTTCATGGTCGGTACCTCTCCGGGTCGCTCCGCCGGCATGCCTGCTGCCACAAGTATCAGCGTGCCGGGCCTTCAGGCAGAACCGCAGCGTCCTTGTGGAGTGATCGGGAACGCCCGGAGACGATCCGGCGCAGCATCACTCTCGGCATCATTCGGCGTCACTCGGTGCGCCGTCGCGCCCGCAGTCGTACGCCGTAGGCCGCCACGCCCGCCGCGAGCACGCCCGCCCCCACGGCCACCGAGCCGGCGGGCAGTGCGAACGCCAGCGTGGCGCAGCCCAGCAGGCCCACCACGGGCACCACGCGGGCCGACGGGGCCGGACCCAGGGTCCATGCGGAGGCGTTGGCGACGGCGTAGTAGGCGAGCACGCCGAAGGAGGAGAAGCCGATCGCGCCGCGCACATCGACCGCCGCGGCCAGTACGGCGACCACCACGCCCACGGCCAGCTCCGCCCGGTGCGGCACCTGGAAACGCGGGTGCACGGCCGCAAGCGCCCTCGGCAGATGCCCGTCCCGGGCCATGGCGAGGCTTGTACGGGACACGCCGAGGATCAGCGCGAGCAGCGAGCCCAGCGCCGCCACCGCGGCCCCGACCCGCACCACCGGCGCGAACCCCGGCACGCCGGCCGCCCGTACCGCGTCGGCCAGCGGCGCCGCCGCGTGCCCGAGCCGGTCCGTACCGAGGACAGCGAGCACCGCGACGGCCACGCACGCGTACACCACAAGTGCGATCCCCAGGGCCAGCGGGATCGCACGCGGAATCGTGCGCGCCGGGTCCCGTACCTCCTCCCCGAGGGTCGCGATCCGCGCGTACCCGGCGAACGCGAAGAACAGCAGCCCCGCCGCCTGGAGCACCCCGCCCGCGCCCGACGACAGCCCGATGTCCAGCCGCCCGGCGTCGCTCTGTCCGGAGACCAGGCACACGACCACCACGGCTGCGAGCACGGCCAGCACCACCGCCACGATCACGCGCGTCAGCCACGCCGACTTCTGGATCCCGCCGTAGTTCACGGCCGTCAGGGCCACCACGGCCGCGACCGCCACCGCGTGCGCCTGCCCCGGCCAGACGTACGCGCCCACGGTGAGCGCCATGGCCGCACAGGACGCCGTCTTGCCGACCACGAAGGCCCAGCCCGCGAGATAGCCCCAGAAGGGGCCCAGCCGCTCCCGTCCGTACACGTACGTCCCGCCGGAGGCCGGATAGCGGGCGGCGAGCCGGGCGGAGGACATGGCGTTGCAGTAGGCCACCACGGCCGCGAGCGCCAGCCCGGGCAGCAGTCCCGTGCCCGCCGCGTGCGCGGCGGGCCCCAGGGCCGAGAACACGCCGGCCCCGACCATCGAGCCGAGGCCGACGATCACGGCGTCCCGTACGCCGAGGGTGCGGCGCAGCCCGGTGCCGGAGGTTGTCATGTGCCGGACTCTACTGACTGCCGGAACCGGGAGGTGGACCACCGGCGTCTATCTCGTGACCAGACCACGAACGCACGGTCAACAGGCAGCGAACGTGTGCTGCGACAGCACGGAAGGGCGGGCACCGCTCGGGGGCGCCCGCCCTTCCGTGCTGTCACGGATGTCCGGCTGGTGTGCTGCCGGTCCCTACCGGCGTGCTGCTGGTTCCCACCGGTGCCCTGCCGGTGTCCTACCGATGTCCTGCCGGTCTTCTACCGGTAGTTCACGAACTGCAGGGCGAAGTCGAAGTCCTTGCCCTTCAGCAGCGCGATCACGGCCTGCAGGTCGTCCCGGCTCTTGGAGGTGACGCGCAGTTCGTCGCCCTGGACCTGGGCCTTCACGCCCTTCGGGCCCTCGTCGCGGATGATCTTCGCCACCTTCTTGGCGTTCTCCTGGGAGATGCCCTCCTGGATCGACGCGAAGATCTTGTACTCCTTGCCGGACAGCTGGGGCTCGCCCGCGTCCAGCGCCTTCAGCGAGATGCCGCGCTTGATCAGCTTGGACTGGAAGACGTCGAGGACAGCCTTCACCCGGTCCTCGGAGTTCGCCTCCATGAGGATCTTGTCACCGGACCACGAGATCGAGGCGCCCACGCCCTTGAAGTCGTAGCGCTGCGAGATCTCCTTGGCGGCCTGGTTGAGGGCGTTGTCGACCTCCTGCCGCTCGACCTTCGAGACGATGTCGAAACTGGAGTCGGCCATGTCCTGTGGCTCCTTGTATCGGGGTGCGTATCGGGTGCGTGCCGGCGTGCGCGGCGGCGGCCGCCGGGCCCGGCGTCATACCGGGCCGCATCCGCACCAGCCTAGTCACCCCACGAGCCGAGGGGTGGAGATCAACCGGGTGGCGAAGCACCCCCGTGTATCGGGTATTGTTTACGTCGTCGCCAGGGGGCACCGCCAAAAAGCGGTTCGATCTGGTGGCCAACCCCGGCGGTGTGCCCGAGCGGCCAAAGGGAGCAGACTGTAAATCTGCCGGCTCAGCCTTCCCAGGTTCGAATCCTGGCGCCGCCACGCTAGTGGGAATCAGCCCCTGACCAGCAAGTTTGGTCAGGGGCTGGTCTCTTTTCTGACCCCTGTGGTTATCCGCCGCTCCCCGTGGTTCCCCGCCGCTTCGGGCACGCAGCGGGCACGGGTGATCGTGGCGCCCTAGGCCCGCCGCGTCCCGCGTTCGGTCACACTTGTCGGGCGCAGCATGACCTTGATCACGCAGGAGTTGCGCCGGTCTCACGCGCTCAGTGTTTCCCGGTGTCGCCAGGCAGTCCGGCTCACCGCCGGGACCGCGGGCTAGGTGGGTGACGCACTCGCTTTCGAGGTGTGTTCCTCCTGGTCGGGACAGCGTTCGGCCTTGTCCATGCTCGTTCACCACTGCGCTCCAGACGGCTGACGTGTACGCCCCTGAACGGCTCCGGCCACCGACGAATGAGACCAAAACTGAGACCACATCATGCCCGCACCCGGCGTACGTGGCAGCAGTGGCCAACCTCGCTCCCGGAGCCCTCGGCTTATCGAGACGTCGCCGAGAAAAATGCGACAATCATCTTGAAGAGGCTGTTTTGGTGTATTCCAGGGAACCTCAGATGGACGCCACGGACGAACTCCTTCGAAGTGCTGACCCGTCGGCTCTGCTGACGCTGGAAGGTGCCATCCGCAGCCTCAACCCTGCGATGGCCGCAGCGCTGGGCAGGCCGGCGGAGCAGTGCCTGGGACGTGGCTTCGGTGATCTGTTGCCCGCAAGCCAGCGGATGTCGGCCGAGAGCCTCGTGGCCCACGCCGCCGGGACGAAGATGGTCGCGATGCGGGTGCTGGAGTTCCCCGGGCCAGGTGGAGCACCCATTGCCTCCTTGCTCGAGGCACGGCAAGCGAAGGATCCGGCAAGTGGCGAGCAGCTGGTTTGGGTGCACGCCCTGGATGCGCGCAACGACGTGACGAGCCTGTTGATCCCGTTCCGGCTGGCCACCGAGGCTGCCAACCTCGGCCTGTGGATGTATTCACCCCAGGGGCACCAGCTGGAGTGGCTCGGTGGCGCACCCGCCCTGGTCGCGCTCTACCCGGATCTCACCGCGCCACTCTCCCGAGTGATGTCGGCCGTGCACCCTGACGACCGGGAGGCCTTCGGGCAGCTCCTGCGCCCGGCCCCCGCCCAGTCCGCCTGGGTGAGGTACCGGTACCTCACCCCGCACGACGGCTGGCACCAACTGACCGTTCAGACTCGTCGGATCCAGTTGGGGTATGGGGGCCCCGAGCGGATCTTCGGGGTGGTTCGCGACGAGACCAAGAAGGCGAAGCTCAAGGAGAAGGCGCAGGCCGCGCTGGCTGCCGAGCGACAGCGCGCCAAAGACACCGCCGACTTCTCCTCCGCCTTGATCACCGCGGCCACGGAGCAGGAACTGCAGCAGGTCGTCCTGACCCGGCTCGCCGCGACATTCGGCGGTACCGGTGCCCTGCTCGCACTCGTCGACGAAGGCCGCCTGCGCGTCTCCACCGATGCCCGAGTAGCCATGGGGGACGTCGAGTCCCTGCACGGCCTGCCGCTGGACCGTCCGAGCCCGCTGCCCGAGGCGATACGCGCCGGCAAGCCACAGTTCATCCCCGACCGGGAGGACTACATCCGCCGCTGGCCACACGGGGCCGGATTTCCGCACCTCGCCCGGCTCGGCTCCGACTACACCACCTCCATCACCCCCCTCGGCGAGCCCGGCAATCAGCCACTCGGGGCGTGGATGGTGTTCTACGGCAGCGGACACCAACCGTCCCTGGACGAGCGGACCCTCATGGGTACGCTGGCCGACCTGGCGGGCCAGGCACTGCGGCGCATCAGGTCGCAGCAGGCACGAGTCGAGCTGGCCACGGCGCTGCAGCAGACCATGCTCCCCACACTGCCCGAGCACCTCGCCGGCCTGGAGGTCGCCGCCCGCTACACACCCAGCCGCGCCGGGCTGGACATCGGCGGAGACTGGTACGACGCCTTCGTACTGCCCGACGGCGCGGTGGCCCTGGAGATCGGCGACGCTCAAGGGCACGACGTGAACGCCGCCGCAGCCATGGGACAGGTGCGCGCCTCCATGCGCGCGATCGCCGCCCACGAACCGGATCCCGCAACCGTGCTGATGCGCACCAACGAACTGCTCGTCACGATGGGCGTGGCTCGATTCGCCAGCTGCACCATGCTGCATCTCGACCCGCGCGACGGACAGGTCACTGGCGCCAGTGCCGGCCATGTGCCGGTGCTGTGCGCGCGCACGGACGGCAGCCACAGCATCCATGAGCTGCCGGGCGGGCCGGTCCTGGGAGTCGTGCCCGGCACCGAGTACCGCGAGGAGACCTTCACCCTGGACGAGGACAGTGCGCTGGTCATGGTCACCGACGGGGTGGTCGAAGGACCGGGCCTGACGTTGGACGCCGGACTGGAGCGAGCCGGAACACTGGCAGGCGCGGCCCTCCACGACGGACTGGACGCCGAGGAGACCGCCGACCGCATCCTCGACACCGCGGTCGCGGTAGACCACGCCGACGACGTGGCCGTGCTGGTCATCCGACGCACACGACTGCGCCCGCGTCCTCACGGGGTGCCATCCATCGGTCGATCACGACGCCGACGCTGGCACAGACTTTGAGATCTAGCCTCATCCTTATCAGGTCGATCACGGGGGTCTGTCGACATCGGCCAACGGCCCCTGCGCCTCGGGCAATCGTCCACTGAGGTCCGGCGCTGGCCGCTGCTGTTCGTGCTTGTTGGTGTCAGCCGCTGGTGTCAGCCCCTGCACCTGGTCTTGACAAGGGTCGCCCGACCGCTAGGGGCTCGGCCCGCCTCACAATGCCCTGCCAAAGCCTCTTCCGCCCGCCGCCGAGCCTCGGACGGCCCAGAGACGGGCCAACGACTCAGTACCGGAAGCGTGCGGTATAGCCGTCGATCCGCAGCAGGGAGTCTCTGATGACCTCACCCCCACTTTCGGGCACCAATTCGAGGCCAAGCGCATAGATGGCCTCGTCAGCCGCGATGGCCGCGTCCTCGTCCTTCCGCTCCCATGCAGCCCGCGATGCGTCAATGAACGGCTTGAGGGTCGGCCAGCCAGTTGAGGGCTCGAACCGGCAGCCGGTCCAGAACATATCGACGGCTTCGAGTGTGAGCACGCCGACGACCTCGTGACCTCGACGCAACTGCCAGACCTGGTCTTCCATCACGGCCCCCCTTCATGGAAGTTGCACCGTATCGCGGCCGTGGCCTACCCAGGGCATGGATCCGATACCGCCCCGAACTGCTGTTTCCGGCAGGAACCCACAACCTTGAGCTCCAGGAGCACCTCACCTCGCGTGTGGCGGATGAACCGGAGGCGCTGCTATTCCTCGGTCGCACCGGGCGCTCTCTCCGTACAACTCTTGGCGCCGGACGCACTTCGACAAGGCTGTGGAGCGCGCCGGACTGAAGGACGTCACCCCGCAGGACCTCCGAGCGACGCACGCTTCCCAGGTGGCCGATCGGCACGGCGTCATGGCTGCGGCCAAGCGGCTGGGCCACGCCAACGCGAGCGTGACCACGCGTCACTGCGCGCGGTCACGGGATGGTCAGGACGCGGAGATCGCATATGAGCTCAACGCCGATCACGAGAGGGCCAAGCGCGCTCGTGCCAGGAAGGCCAAGCGGGTGAAGGGTGACGTGGCACGGACGTTGCACGAAGAGAAAGGCGCCGTTTCCGAGTCCGACGATCAGGGCAACTGACCTGCACAGACGTCCCGTTGTGCGTGATCGTTCACCGGAGTCTGTAAATCTGCCGGCTCAGCCCTCCCAGGCTCGAATCCTGGAAGATCTTCAAGAGCCGGAGGAGTGCGCGGCTGCTGCCGGGGACGAGCTCGCCGACAGGGTCGGCCGTCGTGACGCGGGCGCGGGTGACGGCCAGGACGGCAGTGGCGAGCCGTAGACGCCCTTGGCCGGCTGGAAGTCCTCTTCCACCTGCCGTCTTCGGCAGAGCCCGTCGACGAGGGCGGCCAGGGTGGTGGTCAAGAGGGGTTCGCGGCTCCGCGCATTTTCCGGCCCGGAACTCAACGCCCTGGCTGACTCATATTCCCGACCCTGGAGTCGTGAAAATCGGGACGGGCGGCCACTCGGCAGTCTGGGTGGATGGCTTTTCCATCCACCCAGACCGTGAAATCAGGTGGTCTTGGTGCGACCGAGGTTGTTGTTGTTATTGTTGTTGTTGTTCGGGTTGCCGGCGTTGTTGTTGTTATTGTTGTTGTTGACGATGACGGTGATATGGAAGCCGTCCTCGTCGAAGTCCGCCCAGTCGTGAGTAGACTCGTCGTCCGCGTCGTCCTTGGCCTTCCCCCAGTCGTGGGTAGCGTCGTCGTCTTCGTCTTCCTTGGCGTTCGCGCGGTCGTCGTCCTCGTCTTCCTTGGCGTTCGCGCGCTCGTGGTTCGCGCCTTCCTTGGCCTTCGTGCGGTCGTGGGTAGCGTCGTCGTCTTCGTCTTCCTTGGCGTTCGCGCGGTCGTCGTCTTCGTCTTCCTTGGCGTTCGCGCGCTCGTGGTTCGCGCCTTCCTTGTCCTTCGCGTGGTCGTGGGTAGCCTCGTCGTTCGCGTCTTCCTTGGCGTTGGCGCGTTCGTCGGCAGCGTCGACGTCTGCGTCATCCTTGGGGGCGGCGAAGGTACCGCTTGAGCGGAAGGTCTTGAGCGAATCATGATCTGCGGCGTGCGCCATGGGCACTGACCAGAGACCTACCCCGCTGCCGAGCACGATCACGGCCGCCGCCTTCGCACCCAGGCGGGGGCGACGCGAGGGAGCGCCCTCGTCTTGGCGCCAATTGCGCGTCACCTTGCGCTTCGGAAACATTTTGTGTCCTCTCTCCTCGCATAGCCGAGGGAACTGTCCGATCGGTTCGAGAATGCAAACGTTGATCCGCATCCAGCCTCATCACGCTTTCCGCGCGAACTGCGTGCGATAACGGTTCGACCTGCGGAGTTAGGCCAGACGCTGACATGCCTGCAACACGTGGCTCAGCGCCGATGGCGCCTCTGGAGGCCTCGCGATAAAGTAATTAGCCGCCACTTTTCATGACGGTCCGTCAGTTTGTCTGGTAAAACCGCTTCGGCTTGCCGGTCGTAGAGGCAGAGCGTTTCGGCTGGCCAGCCGGAGTTCGGCAGGGGTTTGCAGGCGCGCGAACGCGCCGGTGATCACGTGGGCGAAGGGTCAGTGCCGGGCGAAGTGGAGGCAGCGGCGGCGGCCGGTGGGGGCGAGTACGGGCATCCCGGCCGGCAGGTCGCAGGCGACAAGAGTGCGGTGTCGCGTGGTCTTCCCTCGGAAGTCCCTTCAGGGTGGGCGGTGTTCAGGTGATGCGCTGTTCTTCGGGATGGGCGCACGGCACGCACGTGCCGAGCGAGGACGGGATGACGCATTCGGCATCCCGACCACACTCCGGGTACCTGCGGCGGGCGGTGTTGGCTTCGGCCGGGGTCGCCCATTTGGCGGGCCTCGTCGGCCGGACGGGCTTTGGCTGCTCGATCGAGTAAAGGCAGGCGACCAGCGGTCCGCGGCGACGCCGCGGACGCTCCGACCGGCCTGCCAGTCCCGCCCACCGGGCCGTAACCCGAGGGCGCGCAGTCGTCGGACTGCGGCCAGCCGCTCGGAAGCCAGGTGCCACCGGTAGACGGGGATGCCGGCTGCCAGACGGCCGCGGTGTCGACGGCTCGCAGGACGAGGCGGGAGGGCTCGTCGTCGCGGGACGGCGAGGATCCGCCGGGCGTCCCCAGGGCTCGCTCATGCCGAATGCCTCGCCCACCGCACGGGCGCTGAGCGGGCGGCCCGCCTGCGCGGACTCGGTGTACGGGCGTGCGGGAGGTGGATCGAGCCGACCGGGAGCGAGGTGGTGAACAGGATGAGCACCCGGTTCGCCGGATCCCGGTCCGCGAGGGCGTGTCTTGATCTTGAGTGGACTGTAGATCTGCCGGCTCAGCCTTCCCGGGCTCGAATCCCGGCGCGGCCGCACGGGAACGAGAGCCCCGTGATCTGCGAGAGCAGGTCGCGGGGCTCTTGTCATTGCCGTCAGTGGAACTTGGCGGCCATGCCCGCCTCGTAGTCGCCGGCGGGCTGCTGGGTGAGGACGTTTCCGCGGTTGAAGGCATTGATGACGGCGATCTGGGCCACCAGGTCGGCGAGCTGGTCCTCGTCGTAGTACTTGGCCGCGTTCGCCCAGACCTCGTCCGGGACGCCGCCGGCCGCGTCCGCGATGCGGGTGCCCTGCTCCGTCAGCTCCAGCGCGGCGCGCTCGGCGTCGGTGAAGACCTTGGCCTCCCGCCAGGCGGCGACCAGATGGAGGCGTACGGCGGTCTCGCCGGCCGCGGCGGCCTCCTTGGTGTGCATGTCGATGCATCCGGCGCAGCCGTTGATCTGGCTCGCGCGGAGCATCATCAGTTCGCGCGTCGAGGCCGGCACGGTCGACTCCGAGAGCGCCATGCCCGCGGCGATGATGTGCTTCATGACCTTGGCCGCGACCGGGGCGGCCATGACGTTCAGACGAGCTTCCACGGTGTACTCCTGGGCGGTTGCCGGTGTGTACGCCCTCTGCGTACGCCCTCTTGGACAGACCGGCCCCGTGCGCTGTGACAGGAAGGGGTGTGACCCGCGTCTCAGCGGTGGGGAAGCCGTTTCGCGCGAATCCTGTTCGGCCGTATCCCGCTGGTCGCACTTCCGGATCTCTTCACTAGAATCGAACGTGTGAACGATGACCGTCCGCTGACGCGTCTCGACATGCTGCGCTTCGCCCGCCGCGTCGTCGAACATCAGGCCGCGCGGCAGCTCGCCCTGATGGACCGGTGGATCGCGGACGAAGAGCGCCGGGAGGCCGAACGGCAGCGCCGACTCGCCGTCCGGCAGGCCGCTCCGGACTGGCTGATCGAGCGCGGACTGAACGGCCGCACGGCGGTGTACGTCCACGTCGGCGGCTGTGCGAGCGCCGGCGGACGCGCCAAGGCGGTCGGCCGGGAGCAGGCGGTCCGCGCACTCACCGAAGGAGAGGTCCCCGCATGCCCGCTGTGCCGCCCCGACAGGGTGCTGGGAATACTGGAATGACCGGTCCGGGTGCGGGCCCGGGCGGTCCGGACGATGCTGGAGCCATGGCTGGGAAGCGACCCATCATCGTGCACCTGCCGTCCCCGACCGGCGGCCGCCGGGTCCGCGTGGACGGCGAGATTCTGGGCCTGGCGCACAACGTGGGGGACCTCGTGGAGTTCCTGCGCCGCGCGGGACTGGAGATCGAGCCGGAGCAGGTGGCCGACTCGCCGCTGATCGACTGGCGCGGAGTGGGCCCCGATCGGTGGGAGGTCGAGACCCGCACCTGACAGCGGTGTCGCGTCCGCGCCGGTGCGGGCACACTGACGGCATGTCCTCCCGACGCAGAACCTGTCCTGTGTGCCATCGCGACATCGCCGTCGTCGCGGGCCGTTACGCGCGGCACGACCCGCCCGGGGCGCGGGAGAACGGGGAACTCGTCTCCTGCGCCGGATCGCGGCAGCAGGCCCAACTCGGGGCGGTCCAGTCGGCGTTGGACGGATACGCCGTACCGGAGTTTCCCGGGCAGCTGCCTCTGTTCTGAGTTCGCGAAGAGGTGGAGGGGCTTGGGTGCGCGGAGGGGACTTGCGTGTGTGGGGCTTGGCTGTTGGGGGACCTGACGGGGCGACATGCCGGCGGTGCTGAGGGCTCGGTGGCGGGGTCTGTCCGTTCAACGGCCGGTGGCCGGCCTCAGTTCCCGGCCACCGACTTCACCGCCACCGACACCGGTGTCGATCCGCTGATCAGCTCCAGCGTCAGGCCGGTCGTCGCCGGGGTGTCCACCAACTCCGCGAGCACGGCCGCCACATCGTCCCGGGGGATCGCGCCGCGCCCGGTGTGCGCCTCCAGCCGGACCTGGCCGGTGCCGGCGTCGTCCGTCAGCGAGCCGGGGCGCAGGATCGTCCAGTCCAGGGCCTCCTGGCGGGTGACGTACGCGTCCGCCTCGCCCTTGGCGCGCAGATACGCGTCGAAGACATCGTCGCCCCGGTGCGCGGGATCCGCGCCCATCGAGGAAACGACCAGGAAACGGCGCACGCGCGCGCGTACGGCCGCGTCCGCGAACAGCACCGCCGCGCCCCTGTCCACTGTCTCCTTGCGGGCCGCCCCGCTGCCCGGGCCCGCGCCGGCCGCGAAGACCGCCGCGTCGGCGCCCTGCAGATGCGCCGCGACCTCCTCCACCAAGGCGGACTCCAGGTCGAGCAGCACCGGTTCGGCGCCGGCCGCGCGTAGATCGTCGCCCTGTTCGGACTTGCGGATGATCCCCGCGACCTCGTCTCCGCGCGCGGAGAGCAGGCGCTCCAGCCGCAGCGCGATCTGTCCATGACCACCAGCGATGACAATGCGCATGATTCCGACCGTACGCCGGAAGAGGCGTATCCGCCGCACGGGTTAACCGGCGTGGCAGCACCGCGCCGGGCTCGCGCCCACCGGCCCGCGCCGGGCGCGCACGAGCGCACGCCCGGCGCTCACACCCACCCGCGCGCTCCCCTCGGGTCGCGCTCCAGACCGCGCTCCGGACCACGCGCCCTCACGACAGCTCGCCCCGCCCCTGCCGCGGCAATCCGAGTTCCACCGTGGCCGCCGAGTTGCAGTACTCGCGCACCGCGCTCGTGCGCGCCACCACCCGGCCCCGGTGGACCACGATCCGGCTGTAGGCCAGGGACAGGGCGCCGGCCAGGCGGTTGCCGCGTACGGCGAGGAGGTCCGCGGGAAAGCCGGCCTCCACGCGTACCTCCGGCAGGCCCAGCACCGCGCGGGCCGATGCGCTCACGGCGTCGTAGGCGTCCTCCGGGCGCAGGCCGTGGGCGGAGGCGAGGAGATAGGCCGCCTCCAGGGGGTCGCCGCGACCGACCGGGTTGGAGGCATCGCGCAGGGCGCCGCTGCCGGCCGACACGCGCACCCCGGCCGCGCGCAGCAGCCGTACCGGAGCGGTGCCCCGGCGGTCGGTTCCGCAGCAGCCACCCTGAGGCAGGCACACGACCGTCACACCGGCCGCCGCGAGCTGGTCGGCGGCACGGGAGGCCGCCTCGGTGGGGAAGCGTGCGAGACCGGCGCACGGCCCGATCGTCACGCCGGGGCGCAGGCCCCCGGCCATGGCCGCGAGCCGGGACAACCGGGCCGGGTCGGAGGCGTCCGTGTGCAGGTCCACCGGGCAGCCGTGCTCGGAGGCCACCTCCAGGACCGCCTCCACATAGCCCGTGGGATCGGGGTCCAGGTCGGGGCAGCCGCCCACCACGGAGGCGCCCATCTTGACCGCGTCGCGCAGCATCGCCAGCCCGTCGGCCCCGGCCACCCCGGTCAGCAGCCGTGGCATCGCGACCGTCGTCAGCTCGGCGAGCCCCCGCAGCGAGCGCCGCGCCTGCAGGACCGCGCCCAGCGCGCCGAGCCCTTGTACGTCGCCCACGCGCACGTGCGTGCGTGCTGCCGTCGCCCCGTGGCCGAGCTGCAGCAAGGCCGCCTCCGTCGCCCGGCGCTGGACGTCCTCGGGGGCGTACGACGCCGGGCCGGGGTGCTCGGCGGACAGCGCGGTGTCGCCGTGGGCGTGCGGTTCGGCCGGGGCCGGCAGGAGCAGGTAGCCGTTCAGGTCCACGCGCGTGGCGCCCGTCCGGGCGGGTCCCGGCGCCAGACTGCCGGCCGTGCCCACCGCCTCGATGCGCCCGCCGCCCAGCCGTACGTCCACCGTCCGGCCGTCGGTGAGCCGCGCCCCGCACAGCAGCAGGGCGGCCGGGTCGGACTGGCCCGAGGATCCCGAGGAGTTCGACGGCGGATGGGGCTGCGGCTGGCTGTCGGGCATCGCGCTCCAGGATCGGGGGCGGGGGCTCGGGTTGGCCCGCGTGAGACACCGGGGCCCGGACCCCAAGATCACGCCGAGCGAGTCGAGCCTAGGGTGGCGAGCCGCGCCGGGCGCGCAGGAGCGCAATAGTCGTACCGGCGTGGTCCGTCCTTGCGGGTGCACGTCTCGCGCACCCACGTGGCCCCGCCCTTCCCGCCGACGTCCACGCGCGCGTGGACCTCGGCTTCAGCTCCGTGCGAGGGCTCGTGGGGCCACTGCGGGC
Organism: Streptomyces sp. NPDC007856; assembly: GCF_042868225.1. Taxonomy (NCBI): domain Bacteria; kingdom Bacillati; phylum Actinomycetota; class Actinomycetes; order Kitasatosporales; family Streptomycetaceae; genus Streptomyces; species Streptomyces sp. NPDC007856. The sequence continues at coordinate 147,793 of NZ_JBIAEC010000001.1, forward strand.
CCTGGGGTGGGGTGGTCCGGGGCCGCCGGATACGGATTTGGGTGAACGGCGGCGGACCGTGTAATGTCTTCATCGCTCGCCCCAATAGCTCAGTCGGCAGAGCGTCTCCATGGTAAGGAGAAGGTCAACGGTTCGATTCCGTTTTGGGGCTCTGGTGTGAGAGGTTCCCGCCGAAAGGCGGGGTCCGATCGCATCGCAGCGGTGTAGCTCAGTCGGTAGAGCAAGCGGCTCATAATCGCTGTGTCACCGGTTCAAGTCCGGTCACCGCTACTCACAGTAGCCGATTGCGGGGTCGGTCCTTCGATCGGCTACTCTTTCTTGCGTTGAATTAGTCCACCCGTTCGTCTTAGGAGCACTCACGTGGCTGCCACCGACGTCCGCCCGAAGATCACGCTGGCCTGCGTGGAGTGCAAGGAGCGGAACTACATCACCAAGAAGAACCGGCGTAACAACCCGGATCGTCTTGAGATGAAGAAGCACTGCCCTCGCTGCAACGCGCACACCGCGCACCGCGAGACGCGATAAACAGGCTCGTTCGCGAGGCCGTCCCCTTCCGAGGGGGCGGCCTCGCGGCGTTTCACCGCTTCACCGGCGCCTCGGCTTCCCCGGCGCTTCGGCTTCACCCGCGCTTCAGCGGCCGGTCCTGACCCGTCCCCCTGCGCATTGTCCGGCGGGATTCCGGCTAATTTGGGGCCATCACAGCAGACATCAGGAGGTGCCGGGCCATGGCGCTCGACCAGTCCTTCGTTGGACGGACCTACCCGCCCACCGCGCCCTATGAGGTGGGCCGGGAGAAGATCCGCGAGTTCGCCGAGGCGGTGGGTGAGACCAATCCGGTCTACACGGACCCGGAGGCCGCGAAGCAGCTCGGGTATTCCGATGTGATCGCCCCGCCGACGTTCGTGTTCGCCATCACCTTCCCGGCCGCCGGGCAGATCGTCGAGGACCCGCAGCTCGGTCTCGACTACAGCCGCGTGGTGCACGGCGACCAGAAGTTCGCCTACACCCGCCCGGTGCGCGCCGGCGACCGGCTCACGGTCACCTCCACCATCGAGGGCATCAAGTCCCTCGCGGGCAACGACATCCTGGACATCCGCGGTGAGGTGCACGACGAGGCCGGCGAGCACGTCGTGACCGCCTGGACCAAGCTCGTGGCCCGCGCGGCCGGGGAGGCGTGAGGACCTGATGACGGCGAAGATCGCGTACGACGACGTCGAGGTCGGCACCGAACTGCCGGCGCAGACCTTCCCAGTGACCCGCGCCACGCTCGTGCGCTACGCGGGTGCCTCCGGGGACTTCAACCCGATCCACTGGAACGAGAAGTTCGCCAAGGAGGTCGGCCTGCCGGACGTCATCGCGCACGGCATGTTCACCATGGCCGAGGCGATCCGCGTGGTCACCGACTGGACCGGGGACCCGGGGGCGGTCGTGGAGTACGGCGTCCGCTTCACCAAGCCCGTCGTCGTGCCGAACGACGACCAGGGCGCGCTGATCGAGGTCAGCGGCAAGGTCGCGGCAAAGCTGGACGACAACACCGTGCGCGTGGACCTGACGGCGACCAGTGACGGCCAGAAGGTGCTGGGCATGTCCCGGGCGGTCGTACGGCTGGCCTGACGGCACCACCGGAAGCAGTGCGGTAAGGGGCGTCCTCCATGGTGGGGCGCCCCTTACGTATGTCCGGGGCCGAGGAGCTTGCCAAGTTAGTGATTGAGCACTAACTTACTTTCCATGCCCAGGATGAGTGCAGAAGAGCGACGCGAGAGCGTCATTCGCGCGGCGATCGCCGAGTTCGCGCAGAAGGGCTACTACGGCACTTCCACGGAGGCGATCGCGAGCCGCGTCGGCGTGTCGCAGCCGTATCTCTTCCGGCTCTTCGCGGGCAAGAAGGCGATCTTCGCCGCCGCGTCGCTCCGGTGCGTGGAGGACACCTGTCGGGTCTTCGAGGCGGCGGCCGAGGGGCTGGACGGCGAGGAGGCCCTGCATGCCATGGCGAACGCCTATGTGCGGATGATCACGGAGCAGCCCGAGAAGCTCCAGATGCAGATGCAGACGTACATCACGGTCGCGGCGGCCGAGGCGGAGGGTGACCACGAGTTCGGCGAGGCCGTACGGGCCTCCTGGATGAAGCTCTGGGACACCGTCCATCTGCCGCTCGGGGCGGACGACGGCGAGACCACGACCTTCCTGGCGTACGGAATGCTCATCAACACCCTCACCGCCATGGGGTTTCCACCCGAACACCGGGTCTGGCAGGGGATGTATCCGTCGGCCCGGATCACCGGGCGGCTGGAGAAGTAGCGGAACGGGGGGGGATCGGCCACCTCTTTTCCTGGCCGCAAAAGTTAGTCATCAATAACTAACTAGATCGCTCTCTGGGGGAGAGATGTCACACCAGACCGCAACGAGCACCGGCCGCGGAAGCGCGGCCTGGGCCCTCGTCATCACCAGCGTCGCCGGCTTCATGGCGGCCCTCGACAACCTCGTCGTCACCACCGCACTGCCCTCCATCCGCAAGGACCTCGGCGGCGCGCTGGACGACCTCGAGTGGACCGTGAGCGCCTACACGCTCACCTTCGCCGTCCTGCTGATGTTCGGCGCGGCGCTCGGTGACCGCTTCGGGCGCCGCCGGCTCTTCATCGCCGGACTCGCCGTCTTCACCGGTGCCTCCGCCGCCGCGGCCATGGCCCCCGGCATCGGCTCCCTGATCGCCGCCCGTGCGGTCCAGGGCGTCGGCGCGGCCGTGATGATGCCGCTCACGCTGACCCTGCTGACCGCGGCCGTGCCCGCCGCCAAGCGCGGGATGATGTACGGCATCTGGGGCGCCGTCAACGGACTCGCCGTCGCCTCCGGACCGCTCATCGGCGGCAGCCTCACCGAGCACGTCTCCTGGCACTGGATCTTCTGGCTGAACGTCCCGCTCGGCCTGATCACGCTGCCGCTCGCCCGGCTGCGCCTCGCCGAGTCCCACGGCACCGGGGCCCGGCTCGACGTCCCCGGCACCCTGCTCGCCAGCGGCGGCCTCTTCGGGATCGTCTACGGCCTGGTCCGCGGCCCGGCCGACGGCTGGACCGACACCGTGGTCCTCACCGCGCTGTTCGCGGGCGGCGCGCTGCTGACCGGGTTCGTCCTGTACAGCTCCCGCGCGGCCAACCCCATGCTGCCGATGCGGCTGTTTCGGTCCCGCGCCTTCTCCGGCATCAACGCGGCCAGCCTGCTGATGTTCGTCGGCATGTTCGGCTCGATCTTCCTGCTCAGCCAGTACATGCAGGGCGTGCTCGGCTACTCGCCCACCGAGGCGGGCCTCAGGATGCTGCCGTGGACCGGCATGCCGATGCTCGTCGCGCCGATCGCCGGGATCCTCTCCGACCGCATCGGCGGCCGCCCGGTCGTCGCGGCCGGCCTGTTCCTGCAGGCCGTAGGTCTCGGTTACATGGCCGCCGTGGCCACCACGGACGCCTCCTACGCCGCCCAGCTGCCCGCCCTGCTCGTCAGCGGGGTCGGCATGGCCCTGTACTTCGCGCCGGCCGCCAACCTGGTGATGTCCAGCGTCCGCCCGCAGGAGCAGGGCATCGCCTCCGGCGCCAACAACGCGCTGCGCGAGGTGGGCGGCGCGCTCGGCATCGCGGTGATGTCGTCGATCTTCTCCGCACAGGGCGGCTACGAGACTGCGCAGAGCTTCGTCGACGGTCTGCGGCCCGCCCTGGTCACCGGCTCGGCGGTGGTCGCCCTCGCCGCGGTCGCGGCCCTGGTGATCCCGGCCCGGCGCGCCGCCGCCCGCCTCGCCGCGGGGGACGCGCGGACGCCCGCGACGGCCCTGGAGGCCGCTGCCGCCGAGGCTCCCGCCCCGGCGGGCACCGCCCTGGAGAGCACCGCCCGCTGAAACCCCGCCACCCTCGTCCCATGGAGTTCGCGATGCCCGCTCTTCCCTGGATCGTGCCGAACACCCCGCCGCAGGGCACCGAGGTGCACGTCTTCGCCTCGCGCTTCGAGACCCGCTCCCTGTGGGGCGCGCTCCGCTTCCTCGCCCGCACCCCGGCCGTGTGGCGGCAGGTCGGCAAGGCACCCGGCGCCTACGGGGCATCCCTCAAGGCACAGCCCCTGCGGCGGACCTTCTGGACGTTGTCCGCCTGGGAGTCCGCCGACGCGCTGAAGGCCTTCGCCCGCTCCGGTGTCCACCGGCCCACCTCCCGTGGACTGGCCTCCCAGATGCGCGACGCCGCGTTCGCCACCTGGCAGACCTCCAGCGACGAGTTGCCGGTGAGCTGGGAGGAGGCGGAGCGGCGGCTCAGCTAGACCGCCGGTCGGCAGCCGCGGTACGTCGGGTACGCGCGCGTGGGCTTCGAGACGAGCCCACGCGCGCGTGCACGTGTGCCGGCTCGCGTCGGTGGGCGGGCAAGGCATGGAGCCCACCCCGCCCTGCATGGGCGGAACCGCCTCCCGCCACAGTTCCCCGGCCGTCGCCCGCGTGGCTGCGGTGCTGTCGGAGGTGTCTCGTAGTCTTGGGCCCGTGCAGGTACTCCACGACGCCCCCCTCGCCCCGCTGACCACCTTCCGGCTGGGCGGTCCCGCGGCCCGGCTGGTCACCGCCACCACCGACGCCGAGGTGATCGCCGCCGTCCGTGAGGCCGATGACAGCGGGACGCCGCTGCTGGTCATCGGCGGTGGATCGAACCTGGTCATCGGCGACAAGGGCTTCGACGGCACCGCCCTGCGCATCGCCACGCGCGGTGTCGAGCTGCGCGGCACGACGCTGGAGCTCGCGGCCGGCGAGGTGTGGACGGATGCCGTGGCCCGCACGGTCGAGGCCGGGCTCGCGGGGATCGAGTGCCTCGCCGGGATCCCGGGATCGGCCGGAGCCACCCCGATCCAGAACGTGGGCGCCTACGGCCAGGAGGTCTCCTCCACCATCACCGAGGTCATCGCCTACGACCGGCGTGCCGGCGTGACCGTCACGCTGACGAACGAGGAGTGCGCCTTCTCGTACCGCCACAGCCGCTTCAAGGCCGACCCCGAGCGCTATGTCGTGCTGCGCGTCCGCTTCGAGCTCGAGGACGCGGACGGGCTCTCGGCGCCCGTGAAGTACGCCGAGGCGGCCCGCGCGCTCGGCGTCGAGCCGGGCGAGCGGGTGCCGCTGGCCGAGGCCCGCGAGACCGTGCTGAAGCTGCGCGCGGGGAAGGGCATGGTGCTCGACCCCGACGACCACGACACCTGGTCCGCCGGGTCCTTCTTCACCAACCCGATCCTCAGCGACGAGCAGTTCGCCGCGTTCCACGCGCGCGTGCGCGAGCGGCTGGGCGACGGCGTGGAGCCGCCCGCCTACCCGGCGGGGGAGGGCCGTACGAAGACCTCCGCGGCCTGGCTGATCGACAAGGCGGGCTTCACCAAGGGCTACGGCACCGGACCGGCCCGCATCTCCACCAAGCACGCCCTCGCCCTCACCAACCGGGGCACCGCCACCACCGAGGACCTGCTGGCCCTGGCCCGCGAGGTGGTCGGCGGCGTGCGCGAGGCCTTCGGGATCACGCTCGTCAACGAGCCGGTGACGGTCGGCGTCAGCCTCTGACGGCACGAACGGCAGTGGCCTAGTACGCCACCCCCACGCCCTGCTTCACGGTCCCCGCGTCGTCGATCATCGCCAGCATCGCGTGCGCCACGTCCGCGCGCGCGATGAAGCGGCCCTTGCGCGGGAAGCCGCCGACGGCGGTGCGGTAACGGCCGGTGAGCGGCTTGTTCTGCAGCCGCGGCGGCCGTACGGACGTCCAGTCCGTGCCGCTGCGGGCCAGCTCGGCCTCCATCCCGCGCAGATCGGTGTAGACGTCCTTCAGGACGGCCGACACCAGGCCGCGCATCGCACGGTCCAGCGCGCCGTCGGCCTCGGGGGCGGGGCCGACGGGGCCGGCGCTGACCACGAGCAGCCGCCGTACGCCCTCCGCCTCCATGGCGCGCAGGACGGTCCGGGTCAGCCGGGTGGCGACCCCGGCGTCCTTGCGGCTGCGCGCGCCCAGGCCGGAGAGGACCGCGTCCCGGCCGCTGACCGCGGCGCGCAGCTCCTCGGAGTCGGTGAGGTCGGCGCGGAACACCTCCAGCGAGTCCCCGGTGACGTCGAGCCGGGCGGGATCGCGGACCACGGCGGTCACCCGGTGGCCGGCGCCGAGCGCCTGACGCACGATCTCGCGGCCGATGCCGCCGGTGGCGCCGAAAACGGTGAGGTTCATGAGTGCTCCCGTACTCGGGATGGGTGGAGTGGGACAGGTGGGTGAGTATTCACTCACCTGTCTGCCTCTAGAGTGGGTAAGCACTCACCCACACGTCAAGCCCGATTGGACGCCCATGGAGCCGAAGCCGGCGCGTGTCCGCATCCTCGACGCCGCCCACGAGCTCATGCTCACCGTCGGACTCGCCCGCGCCACCACCAAGGAGATCGCCCGCGCGGCCGGCTGCTCCGAAGCGGCCCTCTACAAGTACTTCGACAGCAAGGAGGACCTGTTCGTACGCGTGCTCGCGGAGCGGCTGCCCCGGCTCACGCCCCTGCTCAACAGCCTCGCCGCCGAACCCGGACAGGGCACCCTGGAGGGCAACCTCACCGAGATCGCCCGCCAGGCCGCGCTCTTCTACGAGCAGAGTTTCCCGATCGCCGCCTCCCTGTACGCCGAGACCCAGCTCAAGCGGCGCCACGACGACGCCCTGCGCACGCTCGGCTCCGGACCGCACCGGCCCATCCAGGACCTGGACGCCTATCTGCGCGCCGAACAGGCCGTCGGCCGGGTCCGCGCCGACGCCGACACCTTCGCGGCCGCCTCGCTGCTGCTGGGCGCCTGCGCGCAGCGCGCGTTCGCCTACGACGCGACCGCCACCGGGGAGCGGCCGTCGGTCGACGACTTCGCCGCCCGGCTCGCGCGGACACTGCTGGGCGGAATCTCCGCTGCGCAGGCCTCGGCGTGAATCTCACGCTGAGGGCATGACAAACGCCTGCCACGGGTCCCGTCCGTGCGGCTGAGGCCGCGCGCGCTCCGCCCCCGCACCGGCCCGCACGAACACCGGGTCGTCCAGCCCCGGCAGCCCCTGCTCCCGGCACACGATCGTCCGTGTGCCGCTGCTCGCCGGCCAGCGGTCCGAACTGCGCCGGAAGCCGCGCGCGGGCACCCCGCTGACCGGGCGCACTGACGAGGCGCCCACCGCGCGGGACGCCGCCGCCTGGCGCGAGCGCCACACGCGGCCCGGCTTCCGCAACGAGTTGCGGCACGACACGCACGCGTGCACGTTCTTCCTCTTCGGCAGCCGGGACGTGTTCGCCGAGACGGCCGGCTGGTTCGCGCACGCGAGGCTGATGGGGGAGATCCCGGCACTCGTCCAGCCGCCCGGGCGAGCCCGCCGCTCGCCTTATGCGGCCGGCCGGGTCAGCCAGTCGTCCACGCCGGCCAGCAGCCGCGCCCTGACGTTCTCCGGGGCGGCCGAACCCCGTACCGACTGGCGGGCCAGCTCGGCGAGTTCGGCGTCCGAGAAGCCGTGCGCGTGCCGGGCGATCTCATACTGGGCGGCCAGCCGGGAGCCGAACAGCAGCGGGTCGTCGGCACCGAGCGCCATGGGCACGCCGGCGTCGAAGAAGGTCCGCAGTGGCACGTCCTCGGGCTTCTCGTGCACGCCGAGCGCCACGTTCGAGGCCGGGCACACCTCGCAGGTCACGCCCCGGTCGGCGAGCCGCTTCAGCAGCCGCGGGTCCTCCGCCGCGCGCACCCCGTGCCCGATCCGCGAGGCGTGCAGGTCGTCGAGGCAGTCGCGCACCGAGGCCGGGCCGGTCAGCTCGCCGCCGTGCGGGGCCGACAGCAGACCGCCCTCGCGCGCGATGTGGAAGGCCCGGTCGAAGTCCCGCGCCATGCCCCGCCGCTCGTCGTTGGAGAGCCCGAAACCGACCACGCCGCGGTCGGCGTACCGCACCGCGAGGCGGGCCAGCGTACGGGCGTCCAAAGGGTGCTTCATGCGGTTGGCGGCGACGAGCACGCGCATGCCGAGCCCGGTCTCCCGGGACGTGGTCTCCACCGCGTCCAGGATGATCTCCAGCGCGGGGATCAGCCCGCCCAGCCGGGGTGCGTACGAGGTGGGGTCCACCTGGATCTCCAGCCAGCCCGAGCCGTCGTTCAGGTCCTCCTCGGCGGCCTCCCGGACCAGGCGCTGGATGTCCTCCGGCCGGCGCAGGCAGGAGCGCGCCGCGTCGTACAGCCGCTGGAAACGGAACCAGCCCCGCTCGTCGGTGGCCCGCAGCTTCGGCGGTTCGCCGCTGGTCAGCGCCTCCGTCAGGGCCTCGGGCAGACGTACGCCGTACTTGTCGGCCAGTTCCAGGACGGTCCCCGGCCGCATCGAGCCGGTGAAGTGCAGGTGCAGATGGGCTTTCGGCAGCTCAGAGAGATCACGTACACGCTCCATTCCCAGATCCTGCCGTACGTCCCTGCCGTACCGGTAGCCGTTTCCCCGTACGTGGTCTTGCTCGCACAAACGAACAGGGGCACCCGGGAACGTTCCCGGGTGCCCCTGTCCAAAAATGGACCGCTCGGTTGTCCGAAGATGGACTGCTCAGGCCTTGGCCTCCGCCAGCAGCTTCTGGATGCGGCTCACGCCCTCGACGAGGTCCTCGTCGCCCAGCGCGTACGACAGCCGCAGATAGCCCGGCGTGCCGAAGGCCTCACCCGGGACGACCGCGACCTCGGCCTCCTCCAGGATCAGCGCGGCCAGCTCGACCGTGTCCTGCGGGCGCTTGCCGCGGATCTCCTTGCCGAGCAGGGCCTTGACCGACGGGTAGGCGTAGAACGCGCCCTCGGGCTCGGGGCAGACCACGCCGTCGATCTCGTTGAGCATCCGCACGATCGTCTTCCGGCGCCGGTCGAAGGCCTCGCGCATCTTCGCCACGGCCTGAAGGTCACCGGAGACGGCGGCCAGGGCGGCCACCTGGGCCACGTTGGAGACGTTCGAGGTGGCGTGCGACTGCAGGTTGGTCGCGGCCTTGACGACGTCCTTCGGGCCGATGACCCAGCCCACGCGCCAGCCGGTCATGGCGTACGTCTTGGCCACACCGTTGACGACGACGCACTTGTCGCGCAGCTCGGGCAGCAGCGCCGGCAGGGACACCGCGGCGGCGTCGCCGTAGACCAGGTGCTCGTAGATCTCGTCGGTGAGCACCCACAGGCCGTGCTCCAGGGCCCAGCGGCCGATCGCCTCGGTCTCGGCCTCGGAGTACACCGCGCCGGTCGGGTTGGACGGGGAGACGAAGAGCACGACCTTCGTCTTCTCCGTGCGCGCCGCCTCCAGCTGTTCGACCGAAACGCGGTAGCCGGTCGTCTCGTCGGCCACGACCTCCACCGGGACTCCGCCGGCCAGGCGGATCGACTCCGGGTACGTCGTCCAGTACGGCGCCGGGACGATGACCTCGTCGCCCGGGTCGAGGATCGCGGCGAACGCCTCGTAGATGGCCTGCTTGCCGCCGTTGGTGACGAGGATCTGCGAGACGTCCGGCTCCCAGCCGGAGTCGCGCAGCGTCTTCGCGGCGATCGCGGCCTTCAGCTCGGGCAGGCCGCCGGCCGGCGTGTAGCGGTGGTACTTCGGGTTCTTGCACGCCTCTACGGCGGCCTCGACGATGTAGTCCGGGGTCGGGAAGTCGGGTTCACCGGCGCCGAAGCCGATCACCGGACGCCCGGCGGCCTTCAGGGCCTTGGCCTTGGCGTCCACGGCGAGGGTGGCGGACTCGGAGATCGCGCCGACTCGGGCGGAGACCCGGCGCTCGGTGGGAGGGGTTGCAGCGCTCATGGAGCCCATCGTTCCAGACCGGAAATCCCCCCGGCACATGGGTTTCACAGACTGAACAGCAACGGGTCGGGACGTGAACACGGGTCCGAATCCGGCCTCCGGCCAGGACGATCTTTGGTCAGGTGGCCCTGGACGGGCGCTTTCTGTTCGACGCCGGGCTGTTGACCACGTACACTCTCACCTCGTTGGCCTTCAGAAGCCGCCGCCGAAACCGGTGCACACCGCGCACCCGGTCGGATGCGGTACGTTGGGGGACACACAAAGGGTCGTAGCTCAATTGGTAGAGCACCGGTCTCCAAAACCGGCGGTTGGGGGTTCAAGTCCCTCCGGCCCTGCTACACACACCGCCAGGATGTGTGCGCATGTACGTACAGCAATGCACCGCCGTGCGGCTCAGAAACCGGGCGCGGCACGGCCACGACCCGGGACCAGGTGAGGACAATGACGGACGCCGTGGGCTCCATCGACACGCCTGACGCCCAGGACGAGGCGCTCGAATCGAAGAAGAAGGCCCGCAAGGGTGGCAAGCGCGCCAAGAAGGGCCCGCTGAAGCGCCTCGCAACCTTCTACCGCCAGATCATTGCGGAGCTCCGCAAGGTCGTCTGGCCGACGCGCAACCAGCTGACGTCGTACACCACCGTGGTGATCTTCTTCGTCGCCATCATGATCGCGCTGGTGACCGTGATTGACTATGGGCTCAACCACGCGGCCAAGTACGTCTTCGGCTGAGCCAAGAGCGAAGGGCGCCGTGGCACCGGCGCCCGTTTTCGCATGTTCCACCCCTATGTATCCAGGAAGAAGCAGCCATCGTGTCTGACCCGAACCTGAACGACGACGCCATCGAGCCTCGCGGGACCGCTGCCGAGATGGTGGACGACGAGCGCGACATCGTCGAGGGCGCGGACGAGCAGGACGAGTTCGAGGCTGCCGAGGCCGAGGCGGGGGAGCCGGCCGAAGAGGCTGCCCTGAACGTCGAGGACGAGGAAGACGAGGAAGAGGCCGAGGAGGCTGCCGCCGAGGCCGCCGAGGAGGAGCCGGCCGCGCCCGTCGACCCCGTCGAGGCCCTGCGCGAGGAACTGCGCTCTCTGCCCGGCGAGTGGTACGTCATCCACACCTACGCCGGTTACGAGAACCGCGTGAAGACCAATCTGGAGCAGCGCGCCGTCTCGCTGAACGTCGAGGACTACATCTTCCAGGCCGAGGTGCCGCAGGAAGAGGTCGTCCAGATCAAGAACGGCGACCGCAAGACGATCAAGCAGAACAAGCTGCCGGGTTACGTCCTGGTCCGCATGGACCTGACCAACGAGTCCTGGGGCGTCGTCCGCAACACCCCGGGCGTCACCGGCTTCGTCGGCAACGCCTACGACCCGTACCCGCTGACCCTGGACGAGATCGTCAAGATGCTCGCCCCGGAAGCCGAGGAGAAGGCCGCCCGCGAGGCCGCCGAGGCCGAGGGTAAGCCCGCCCCGCAGCGCAAGGTCGAGGTCCAGGTGCTGGACTTCGAGGTCGGCGACTCGGTCACCGTCACCGACGGCCCGTTCGCCACGTTGCAGGCGACCATCAACGAGATCAACCCCGACTCGAAGAAGGTCAAGGGCCTGGTGGAGATCTTCGGCCGCGAGACGCCGGTCGAGCTGTCCTTCGACCAGATCCAGAAGAACTAGTCCATTTCTGGACGTCGCTCTTCCGCGCAGGTCAGACGGGCTGTCTCAGCCGGTCTGACCTGCGCGGTTTTTGGCCGCGCATCTATACCCGTTATCGTTGTGCGGTATGCCTGCGTCAGGATCGCGATCTTGCGCGGGCATGGACCCGAATGAAAGGACCCGGAGAGCTATGCCTCCCAAGAAGAAGAAGGTCACGGGGCTCATCAAGCTCCAGATCCAGGCCGGTGCCGCCAACCCGGCTCCGCCGGTCGGCCCCGCGCTGGGTCAGCACGGTGTCAACATCATGGAGTTCTGCAAGGCCTACAACGCCGCGACCGAGTCGCAGCGCGGTTGGGTCATCCCGGTGGAGATCACGGTCTACGAGGACCGCTCCTTCACCTTCGTCACCAAGACGCCGCCGGCCGCGAAGATGATCCTCAAGGCCGCGGGCATCGAGAAGGGCTCCGGCGAGCCGCACAAGACCAAGGTCGCCAAGATCACCCAGGCGCAGGTCCGCGAGATCGCCCAGACCAAGATGCCCGACCTGAACGCGAACGACCTGGACGCCGCCGCGAAGATCATCGCCGGTACCGCGCGTTCCATGGGCGTCACGGTCGAGGGCTGACCCCAAATCCCCAAGCAGTCATGCGGCCGTAGCCGGTCGCACGTGGCAGGGCCTGCTCGGCCCAGGGACCACGACTCCTTCAGAACACACAGGAGCAAGTTGTGAGCAAGCGCAGCAAGGCTCTCCGCGCTGCGGACGCCAAGGTCGACCGGGAGAAGCTGTACGCCCCGCTCGAGGCCGTCCGTCTCGCCAAGGAGACCTCCACGACCAAGTTCGACGCCACCGTCGAGGTCGCCTTCCGTCTGGGTGTCGACCCGCGCAAGGCCGACCAGATGGTCCGTGGCACCGTGAACCTTCCGCACGGCACCGGTAAGACCGCCCGGGTCCTGGTCTTCGCGACCGGCGACCGTGCCGAGGCCGCGCGTGCCGCGGGCGCCGACATCGTCGGTGCCGACGAGCTGATCGACGAGGTCTCGAAGGGCCGCCTGGACTTCGACGCCGTCGTCGCCACCCCGGACCTCATGGGCAAGGTCGGCCGCCTCGGCCGCGTCCTCGGCCCGCGTGGTCTGATGCCGAACCCGAAGACCGGCACCGTCACCCCCGACGTCGCCAAGGCCGTCACCGACATCAAGGGCGGCAAGATCGAGTTCCGCGTCGACAAGCACTCGAACCTGCACTTCATCATCGGCAAGGCGTCCTTCGGGGACGACAAGCTGGTGGAGAACTACGGCGCCGCGCTGGAGGAGATCCTCCGTCTGAAGCCGTCCGCCGCCAAGGGTCGCTACATCAAGAAGGCCGCCATCACCACCACGATGGGCCCCGGCATCCCGGTCGACCCGAACCGCACCCGCAACCTCCTCGTCGAGGAGGACCCGGCCGCCGTCTGAGCCGTCCGCTCACCCCGGTAGCCGCGTCAGGTACGCGTGAGTGAGGGCGGGCCCCGCAACCTTCCAGGTGCGGGGCCCGTCCTTTCTTCGTAGGGCCTTTCTTTGTACGGCCTTTCGAATGACTGTCAGTGGCCCGGGCTACGTACAGGGCACAACGACTCGCAACAGGGGTGGGACCAGATGAAGAGCACGACCGTTCGCCGTACGGCCCTTTCCGCAGCGGTGGTCGCCGCGCTGACCTCCGTGGCAGCCTGCGGCTCCTCCGCGAGCTCCGGCAAGGGTGACAAGGCCGCCGGCGGCGAGACGATCCACATCAGCCCCATCGCCGCCGTGCTGCGCACCGCCGAGCAGTCCACCGACAAGGCGGAATCGGCGAAGGTGCGCTCCACCATGGTCGTCGGCGACGTGATGTCGATGTCGGGAAACGGCACCATGCGCTGGGGCAACGGCCTCACCGGCAGCCTCACCATCACCTACACCGGCGGCAAGATCGCCGAGGCCATGCACAAGGTCGGTGCGGCGCCATCGGTGCAGGCCCGCTACCTGCCGGACGCCTACTACGCGAGCCTGGGCGGCACGTCCGCCGAGCGCCTGGGCGGCAAGCACTGGATCAAGTACTCGTACGACCTCCTCGCCCAGGTCGGCGGTGCCTCCGGGGCGTACCTGAAGGACCAGATCCGCACCGCCACGCCGGCCCAGACGGTGAAGCTGCTGCTGGCCTCCCATGACGTGAAGAAGGTCGGCCAGGAGACCGTCTCCGGCGTCCGTACGACGCACTACTCGGGCACGGTGAACGTCGCCGACTTCGCGGGCAGGAGCAGCAACCTCAGCGCGGACCAGCTGGCCGCTCTGAAGAAGCAGCTCGACCAGGCGGGCGTCGCCAGCGAGACCATCGACATCTGGCTCAACGACCAGAACCTGCCGGTGAAGAAGATCGAGAAGGGCGCCATGGCCAAGGGCGAGATGGTCAACACCGCCTATTACAGCGACTACGGCGTCCCGGTCACCACCGAGGCCCCGCCGGCCTCCGACACACTGGACTTCGCCAAGCTCATGAAGTCCAGCCGCCTGCCCAACGGCACCGCGACGGGCAGCAGCACGAGCACTACGTCCTGACCCGATTTGCCTGGGTGGGGGGCCGTCCCGTACGCTTCCACGGAAGCCAAAGACCGCTGGTCGTTGCCGCGCGCTCGTACGAGGGCGCGGTGGCCGAAGGATCCGCTGAAAAGTGGGCGACCCGCGCAGGTGACAGTGGAAGAACTCCCGGAGTGCGCGCGCCGAGCGTGTGTGCGACCGGTCGAGTCTGCCCCGTGCGCCTGCGCCGGGGCGTTTCGTTTTCCCCAGTCCTCCTTCGGGTCCGCGCGGTCCGAATCACCCGGAAGGAGGCCGAGGCTCTATGGCGAGGCCCGACAAGGCTGCCGCGGTTGCGGAGCTGACGGACAAGTTCCGCAGCTCCAACGCCGCCGTGCTGACCGAGTACCGCGGTCTCACCGTGGCGCAGCTCAAGACGCTGCGCCGGTCGCTCGGTGAGAACGCCCAGTACGCCGTGGTGAAGAACACGCTGACCAAGATTGCGGCCAAGGAGGCCGGGATCACGCTGGAGGACCAGCTCTTCGCTGGCCCGACGGCCGTCGCCTTCGTCACCGGTGACCCGGTGGAGTCGGCGAAGGGTCTGCGTGACTTCGCCAAGGACAACCCCAATCTCGTCATCAAGGGCGGTGTCCTCGAGGGCAAGGCCCTCTCCGCCGACGAGATCAAGAAGCTTGCGGACCTCGAGTCCCGCGAGGTTCTGCTCAGCAAGCTGGCCGGTGCCTTCAAGGGCAAGCAGTCCCAGGCTGCTCAGCTCTTCCAGGCGCTGCCGTCGAAGCTCGTCCGCACCGTGGACGCGCTGCGCGCCAAGCAGGCCGAGCAGGGCGGTGCCGAGTAATTCGGCTCGCTTTCTGATCCTGGCCGCATGACGCGGCAAGGGTCTCAGCGGGCCGACGTACGCCCGCCTCATCCAGTACATCCGGCACCTGCCGATTTGAGTGGAAGGACCGCCAACATGGCGAAGCTCAGCCAGGAAGACCTGCTCGCGCAGTTCGAGGAGATGACCCTCATCGAGCTCTCCGAGTTCGTGAAGGCCTTCGAGGAGAAGTTCGACGTCACCGCCGCCGCCGCGGTCGCCGTTGCCGGCCCGGCCGGCCCGGCCGCCCCGGCCGAGGCCGAGGAGGAGAAGGACGAGTTCGACGTCATCCTCACCGGCGCCGGCGACAAGAAGATCCAGGTCATCAAGGTCGTGCGTGAGCTGACCTCCCTGGGTCTGAAGGAGGCCAAGGACCTCGTCGACGGCACCCCGAAGCCGGTCCTCGAGAAGGTCAACAAGGAAGCCGCCGACAAGGCCGCCGAGGCCCTCAAGGGCGCCGGCGCCTCCGTCGAGGTCAAGTAACACCTTCCGGGTCCCCAGGACCCGACTGCGCGCTGAAAGCGGTCTCGTAGGGCTGTAACGCGAACGCACCGAAGGGCGATCATCCATCTGGGTGGTCGCCCTTCGGCGTTCCCCGGGGTCCGGTGTGGGCCGCCTTGCACCTGTGTTCGTGAGGGGTAAGGTGATCTTCGCCGTGTCCCCGGACGGCGGTGTTCCGGCTGGGGCCCCTTGACGAACCGCACGCAGCGCGCAATTCTCAGGACGCGTCGTCACGAGGATCCGAATCCGAGGCATGGATCGACGGCGAAGAGGGCAGTATCAACGTGCGTTGAGGGCAGGCATGCCGAGGGCGTTGACGAGAGCGGTGAGCACAGCGAGGGTCTCGAAAAACCCGCACTGGACATCAGTGTGCCAAGTGGCTACACTGACCCTTTGCGCTGCCTGTTAGCTGTCCCCTGCCCGTCACCAGGGGTCTGCCCTCACTCGAGCACTGACGACAAAAGCTCCCTTGACCTGGGGTTTCTGTCTCTGCGTACGAGTGAGGGGCCGGTACGCGCGTAGTGAGTCCGAGCCCTCGGAAGGACCCCCTCTTGGCCGCCTCGCGCAATGCCTCGACCGCGAATATGAACAACGGCGCCAGCACCGCCCCGCTGCGCATCTCCTTTGCAAAGATCAAGGAGCCTCTTGAGGTTCCGAACCTGCTCGCGCTGCAGACCGAGAGCTT
Organism: Streptomyces sp. NPDC007856; assembly: GCF_042868225.1. NCBI lineage: Bacteria > Bacillati > Actinomycetota > Actinomycetes > Kitasatosporales > Streptomycetaceae > Streptomyces > Streptomyces sp. NPDC007856. Next base: position 163,814 of record NZ_JBIAEC010000001.1, read on the forward strand.
CGACTGGCTGCTCGGCAACACCGCCTGGCAGAGTCGGGTCGAGGAGGCTCTGGAGAACGGTCAGGACGTCCCCACCAAGTCCGGTCTGGAGGAGATCTTCGAGGAGATCTCCCCGATCGAGGACTTCTCCGGGTCGATGTCCCTGACGTTCCGGGACCACCGCTTCGAGCCGCCGAAGAACTCCATCGACGAGTGCAAGGAGCGCGACTTCACGTACGCCGCCCCGCTCTTCGTCACTGCCGAGTTCACCAACAACGAGACCGGTGAGATCAAGTCCCAGACCGTCTTCATGGGCGACTTCCCGCTCATGACGAACAAGGGCACCTTCGTCATCAACGGCACTGAGCGTGTCGTGGTGTCTCAGCTGGTCCGTTCCCCCGGTGTCTACTTCGACTCCACCATCGACAAGACGTCCGACAAGGACATCTTCTCCGCCAAGATCATCCCGTCCCGGGGTGCCTGGCTGGAGATGGAGATCGACAAGCGCGACATGGTCGGTGTCCGCATCGACCGCAAGCGCAAGCAGTCGGTCACCGTACTGCTGAAGGCGCTCGGCTGGACGACCGAGCAGATCCTTGAGGAGTTCGGCGAGTACGAGTCCATGCGCGCCACCCTGGAGAAGGACCACACCCAGGGCCAGGACGACGCGCTGCTCGACATCTACCGCAAGCTGCGTCCGGGCGAGCCCCCCACGCGTGAGGCCGCGCAGACGCTGCTCGAGAACCTGTACTTCAACCCGAAGCGTTACGACCTCGCCAAGGTCGGCCGCTACAAGGTCAACAAGAAGCTCGGTGCGGACGAGCCGCTGGACGCCGGTGTGCTCACCACCGAGGACGTCATCGCCACCATCAAGTACCTGGTGAAGCTGCACGCCGGCGAGACCGAGACGGTCGGCGCGTCGGGTCGCTCGATCATGGTCGAGACCGACGACATCGACCACTTCGGCAACCGCCGTATCCGCAGCGTCGGCGAGCTGATCCAGAACCAGGTCCGTACGGGTCTCGCCCGTATGGAGCGTGTCGTGCGCGAGCGCATGACCACGCAGGACGTCGAGGCAATCACGCCGCAGACCCTGATCAACATCCGCCCGGTCGTGGCGTCGATCAAGGAGTTCTTCGGCACCTCGCAGCTGTCCCAGTTCATGGACCAGAACAACCCGCTGTCGGGGCTGACGCACAAGCGTCGTCTGAACGCCCTCGGCCCGGGTGGTCTCTCCCGTGAGCGGGCCGGCTTCGAGGTCCGTGACGTGCACCCCTCGCACTACGGCCGCATGTGCCCGATCGAGACGCCGGAAGGCCCGAACATCGGTCTGATCGGCTCGCTCGCCTCCTACGGCCGGGTCAACGCGTTCGGTTTCATCGAGACGCCGTACCGCAAGGTCGTCGACGGCCAGGTCAGCGACGAGGTCGACTACCTGACGGCCGACGAGGAGGACCGCTTCGTCATCGCGCAGGCCAACGCGCCGCTGAACGAGGAGATGCGGTTCGCCGAGGCCCGCGTGCTGGTCCGCCGCCGTGGCGGCGAGGTCGACTACGTCGGCCCCGAGGACGTGGACTACATGGACGTCTCGCCGCGCCAGATGGTGTCGGTCGCGACCGCCATGATCCCCTTCCTGGAGCACGACGACGCCAACCGTGCCCTCATGGGCGCGAACATGATGCGTCAGGCCGTGCCGCTGATCAAGTCCGAGGCGCCGCTCGTCGGCACCGGCATGGAGTACCGCTCCGCGGTCGACGCCGGCGACGTGGTCAAGGCCGAGAAGGACGGTGTGGTTCAGGAGGTCTCCGCGGACTACATCACCACCGCCAACGACGACGGCACGTACATCACGTACCGCCTGGCCAAGTTCTCCCGGTCCAACCAGGGCACCTCGGTCAACCAGAAGGTCATCGTCAACGAGGGCGACCGCGTCGTCACCGGCCAGGTCCTGGCCGACGGCCCCGCCACCCAGAACGGTGAGATGGCCCTCGGCAAGAACCTGCTCGTGGCGTTCATGCCGTGGGAGGGTCACAACTACGAGGACGCGATCATCTTGTCGCAGCGCCTCGTGCAGGACGACGTCCTCTCCTCGATCCACATCGAGGAGCACGAGGTCGACGCCCGTGACACCAAGCTCGGCCCCGAGGAGATCACCCGGGACATCCCGAACGTCTCCGAGGAGGTCCTCGCCGACCTCGACGAGCGCGGCATCATCCGCATCGGTGCCGAGGTCATCGCCGGTGACATCCTCGTCGGCAAGGTCACCCCGAAGGGTGAGACCGAGCTGACCCCCGAGGAGCGCCTGCTGCGCGCGATCTTCGGTGAGAAGGCCCGTGAGGTCCGTGACACCTCGCTGAAGGTGCCGCACGGCGAGACCGGCAAGGTCATCGGCGTGCGCGTCTTCGACCGCGAGGAGGGCGACGAGCTGCCGCCGGGCGTGAACCAGCTGGTCCGCGTCTACGTCGCACAGAAGCGCAAGATCACCGACGGTGACAAGCTCGCCGGCCGGCACGGCAACAAGGGTGTCATCTCCAAGATCCTGCCGATCGAGGACATGCCGTTCCTGGAGGACGGCACCCCGGTCGACATCATCCTCAACCCGCTGGGTGTGCCGTCCCGAATGAACCCGGGACAGGTCCTGGAGATCCACCTCGGCTGGCTCGCCAGCCGCGGCTGGGACGTCTCCGGCCTCGCGGACGAGTGGGCCCAGCGCCTGCAGGCCATCGGCGCCGACCAGGTCGCCCCGCGCACCAACGTCGCGACCCCGGTCTTCGACGGTGCCCGCGAGGACGAGCTGGCGGGTCTGCTGCAGCACACCATCCCGAACCGCGACGGCGAGCGCATGGTGCTCCCGTCCGGCAAGGCGCGGCTGTTCGACGGCCGTAGCGGTGAGCCGTTCCCGGACCCGATCTCGGTCGGCTACATGTACATCCTGAAGCTGCACCACCTGGTCGACGACAAGCTGCACGCCCGCTCGACCGGTCCGTACTCGATGATCACCCAGCAGCCGCTGGGTGGTAAGGCGCAGTTCGGTGGCCAGCGGTTCGGCGAGATGGAGGTGTGGGCACTTGAGGCCTACGGCGCCGCGTACGCCCTCCAGGAGCTGCTGACCATCAAGTCCGACGACGTCACCGGCCGCGTGAAGGTCTACGAGGCCATCGTCAAGGGCGAGAACATCCCCGAGCCCGGCATCCCCGAGTCCTTCAAGGTCCTCATCAAGGAGATGCAGTCGCTCTGCCTGAACGTGGAGGTGCTGTCCAGCGACGGTATGTCCATCGAGATGCGTGACACCGACGAGGACGTCTTCCGCGCTGCGGAGGAGCTCGGCATCGACCTGTCCCGGCGCGAGCCGAGCAGCGTCGAAGAGGTCTGACGGGAGTCCGGCGGGGCCCCTGACCCACAAGGGGCCCCGCCGACCCCCAGGCCCCCGTACAGACCAAAGACTTACGACCCTGAGAGGGATTGACGCATAGTGCTCGACGTCAACTTCTTCGACGAGCTCCGGATCGGCCTGGCCACCGCTGACGACATCCGTCAGTGGAGCCACGGCGAGGTCAAGAAGCCCGAGACCATCAACTACCGCACCCTCAAGCCCGAGAAGGACGGCCTCTTCTGCGAGAAGATCTTCGGCCCCACCCGGGACTGGGAGTGCTACTGCGGCAAGTACAAGCGCGTCCGCTTCAAGGGCATCATCTGTGAGCGCTGTGGCGTCGAGGTCACCCGCGCCAAGGTGCGCCGTGAGCGGATGGGCCACATCGAGCTGGCCGCGCCCGTCACGCACATCTGGTACTTCAAGGGTGTCCCGAGCCGACTGGGCTACCTGCTCGACCTGGCTCCCAAGGACCTCGAGAAGGTCATCTACTTCGCCGCGTACATGATCACGTACGTCGACGAGGAGCGCCGTACCCGTGACCTGCCCTCCCTGGAGGCGCATGTCTCGGTCGAGCGCCAGCAGATCGAGAACCGCCGCGACGCCGACCTGGAGGCCCGCGCCAAGAAGCTCGAGGCCGACCTGGCCGAGCTGGAGGCCGAGGGCGCCAAGGCCGATGTGCGCCGCAAGGTGCGCGAGGGTGCCGAGCGCGAGATGAAGCAGCTGCGCGACCGCGCGCAGCGCGAGATCGACCGCCTCGACGAGGTGTGGAACCGGTTCAAGAACCTCAAGGTCCAGGACCTGGAGGGCGACGAGCTGCTCTACCGCGAGCTGCGGGACCGCTTCGGCACGTACTTCGACGGCTCGATGGGTGCCGCGGCGCTGCAGAAGCGCCTGGAGTCCTTCGACCTCGAGGAGGAGGCCGAGAAGCTCCGCGAGATCATCCGTACCGGCAAGGGCCAGAAGAAGACCCGTGCCCTCAAGCGGCTGAAGGTCGTCTCCGCGTTCCTGCAGACGTCCAACAGCCCCAAGGGCATGGTCCTGGACTGCGTCCCGGTCATCCCGCCGGACCTGCGTCCGATGGTGCAGCTCGACGGTGGCCGCTTCGCGACCTCCGACCTGAACGACCTGTACCGCCGTGTCATCAACCGCAACAACCGTCTGAAGAGGCTCCTGGACCTCGGTGCCCCGGAGATCATCGTCAACAACGAGAAGCGCATGCTTCAGGAGGCTGTTGACGCCCTCTTCGACAACGGCCGTCGCGGCCGGCCGGTGACCGGTCCCGGTAACCGCCCGCTGAAGTCCCTCAGCGACATGCTGAAGGGTAAGCAGGGCCGCTTCCGTCAGAACCTGCTCGGCAAGCGTGTCGACTACTCGGCGCGTTCCGTGATCGTCGTCGGCCCGCAGCTGAAGCTGCACCAGTGCGGTCTGCCGAAGGCGATGGCGCTGGAGCTGTTCAAGCCGTTCGTGATGAAGCGCCTGGTCGACCTGAACCACGCGCAGAACATCAAGAGCGCCAAGCGCATGGTGGAGCGCGGCCGTACGGTCGTGTACGACGTCCTCGAAGAGGTCATCGCCGAGCACCCGGTTCTGCTGAACCGTGCTCCCACCCTGCACCGCCTCGGCATCCAGGCCTTCGAGCCGCAGCTGGTCGAGGGCAAGGCCATCCAGATCCACCCGCTCGTCTGCACCGCGTTCAACGCGGACTTCGACGGTGACCAGATGGCCGTGCACCTGCCGCTGTCCGCGGAGGCGCAGGCCGAGGCCCGCATCCTGATGCTGTCCTCGAACAACATCCTCAAGCCGGCCGACGGCCGTCCGGTGACGATGCCGACCCAGGACATGGTCCTCGGTCTGTTCTTCCTCACCACCGACGGCGAGATGCGTGACGTCAAGGGCGAGGGCCGCTCGTTCGCGTCCGTGGCCGAGGCGATCATGGCGTTCGACGCCGGCGAGCTGTCGCTGCAGTCGCGCGTGGACATCCGCTTCCCGGTGGGCACCATCCCGCCGCGCGGCTGGACCCCGCCGGCGCGCGAGGAGGGCGAGCCGGAGTGGCAGCAGGGTGACAGCTTCCGGCTGAACACCACGCTGGGCCGTGCGCTCTTCAACGAGCTGCTGCCCGAGGACTACCCGTTCGTCGACTACGAGGTCGGCAAGAAGCAGCTCTCCGAGATCGTCAACGACCTCGCCGAGCGCTACCCGAAGGTCATCGTGGCGGCGACGCTCGACAACCTGAAGGCGTCCGGCTTCTACTGGGCCACCCGTTCCGGCGTCACCGTCGCCATCTCCGACGTCGTCGTTCCTGAGGCGAAGAAGGAGATCGTCAAGGGCTACGAGGCGCAGGACGAGAAGGTCCAGAAGCAGTACGAGCGCGGTCTGATCACCAAGGACGAGCGCACGCAGGAACTCATCGCGATCTGGACCAAGGCGACCAACGAGGTCGCCGAGGCGATGAACGAGAACTTCCCGAAGACCAACCCGATCTTCATGATGGTGAACTCGGGTGCACGAGGCAACATGATGCAGATGCGTCAGATTGCCGGTATGCGTGGTCTGGTGTCGAACGCGAAGAACGAGACGATCCCGCGTCCGATCAAGGCCTCGTTCCGTGAGGGTCTGTCCGTGCTGGAGTACTTCATCTCCACGCACGGTGCCCGTAAGGGTCTGGCGGACACCGCCCTTCGTACCGCCGACTCGGGATACCTCACCCGTCGTCTGGTCGACGTCTCCCAGGACGTCATCATCCGCGAGGAGGACTGCGGCACCGACCGTGGCCTCAAGCTCCACATCGCGGAGCGCGGCGCGGACGGCGTGCTGCGCAAGGCGGGCAACGTCGAGACGTCCGTGTACGCGCGCTGCCTCGCCGAGGACATCGTCGTCGACGGCAAGGTGCTGGCCCCGGCCGGTACCGACCTCGGTGACGTGCTCATCGACGAGCTGGTCAAGCACGGCGTCGAGGAGGTCAAGACCCGCTCGGTCCTGACCTGCGAGTCCGCCGTGGGCACCTGCGCGATGTGCTACGGCCGTTCGCTCGCCACCGGCAAGCTGGTCGACATCGGTGAGGCGGTCGGCATCATCGCCGCCCAGTCCATCGGTGAGCCCGGTACCCAGCTGACGATGCGTACCTTCCACACCGGTGGTGTGGCCGGTGACGACATCACCCAGGGTCTGCCGCGTGTCGTCGAGCTCTTCGAGGCCCGTACCCCGAAGGGTGTCGCCCCGATCTCCGAGGCGAGCGGCCGCGTCCGCATCGAGGAGACCGAGAAGACCAAGAAGCTCGTCGTCACCCCGGACGACGGCAGCGACGAGACGGCGTACCCGATCTCCAAGCGTGCCAAGGTCCTGGTCAGCGAGGGCGAGCACGTCGAGGTGGGCCAGCAGCTCACCGTGGGTGCCACCAACCCGCACGACGTGCTGCGCATCCTGGGCCAGCGTGCCGTCCAGGTCCACCTGGTCGGCGAGGTCCAGAAGGTCTACAACTCGCAGGGCGTGTCGATCCACGACAAGCACATCGAGATCATCATCCGGCAGATGCTGCGCCGTGTGACGATCATCGAGTCCGGTGACGCCGAGCTGCTGCCCGGCGAGCTGGTCGAGCGCTCCCGCTTCGAGCACGAGAACCGTCGTGTGGTCCAGGAGGGCGGTCACCCGGCCTCCGGTCGTCCGCAGCTGATGGGTATCACCAAGGCCTCGCTGGCGACGGAGTCCTGGCTGTCGGCCGCCTCCTTCCAGGAGACGACCCGAGTCCTGACGGACGCGGCGATCAACGCCAAGTCCGACAGCCTCATCGGCCTCAAGGAGAACGTCATCATCGGTAAGCTCATCCCGGCCGGTACGGGTCTGTCCCGCTACCGCAACATCCGGGTCGAGCCGACCGAGGAGGCCAAGGCCGCGATGTACTCGGCCGTCGGCTACGACGACATCGACTACTCGCCGTTCGGCACCGGCTCCGGCCAGGCCGTCCCGCTGGAGGACTACGACTACGGTCCGTACAACCAGTAAGCGAGCAGCATGAAGGGCGGTCACCCCTCGGGGTGGCCGCCCTTCGGCGTTCCCGGTTGCCCATCGGCGTTGCCGACCGCCCTCGCGCCTCCCAGCCGCCTTCGCGCCTCCCGGCCGCCGTTCAGGCCCGCGGCGCGCAACTACCACCTCGGCGCCCCAGGGACGGGACAAGGCCTTCACGGCGCGGCAGGCGGCCGTGTACGGGCGGCGGGGGCACCACCAGGGACGCACGTCACAGGCGGCCGGAACGCGCCGGCCGGGAGGCGCGGTCGGCGGCCGGATTCCGCTGTGTTTCAACTGTTTTGACTGGCGGTACCCGGCACGAAGCGGGGCGTTGCGCCGCGCAGGGGCTTGACAGCGTGGCCGACGTGATAGAGGCAAGGCCCATTTGTTTTGACCACAGCGAATGAGGTAGGTACGCTCAGACCTTGTGCCTGGGGTGTGCCCTGGCTCTTGTGCGTGCCTTCAGACCGCACGGGAGCTGTGAGCGGCCACCGTAATCTGTGCTCTTTTCGCCTTGCGGCGGGAGTCCGCCGGATTCGACACACCCGACCGCGTGGGTCGGCGAAGTTCCAGGTTAGCTGTACCCATCGGCACACAGAAACCGGAGAAGTAGTGCCTACGATCCAGCAGCTGGTCCGCAAGGGCCGGCAGGACAAGGTCGAGAAGAACAAGACGCCCGCACTCGAGGGTTCCCCTCAGCGTCGTGGCGTCTGCACGCGTGTGTTCACGACCACCCCGAAGAAGCCGAACTCGGCCCTCCGCAAGGTCGCGCGTGTGCGTCTGACCAGCGGCATCGAGGTCACCGCTTACATTCCGGGTGAGGGACACAACCTGCAGGAGCACTCCATCGTGCTCGTGCGCGGCGGCCGTGTGAAGGACCTGCCGGGTGTTCGCTACAAGATCATCCGCGGTTCCCTCGACACCCAGGGTGTCAAGAACCGCAAGCAGGCTCGCAGCCGTTACGGCGCCAAGAAGGAGAAGTAAGAATGCCTCGTAAGGGCCCCGCCCCGAAGCGCCCGGTCATCATCGACCCGGTCTACGGTTCTCCTCTGGTGACCTCCCTGATCAACAAGGTGCTGCTGAACGGCAAGCGCTCCACCGCCGAGCGCATCGTCTACGGCGCCATGGAGGGCCTGCGCGAGAAGACCGGCAACGACCCGGTCATCACGCTCAAGCGCGCTCTCGAGAACATCAAGCCGACCCTCGAGGTCAAGTCCCGCCGTGTCGGTGGCGCCACCTACCAGGTTCCGGTCGAGGTCAAGCCCGGCCGTGCCAACACCCTGGCGCTGCGCTGGCTGGTCGGTTACTCCCGCGCCCGTCGCGAGAAGACCATGACCGAGCGTCTCCTCAACGAGCTTCTCGATGCCTCCAACGGCCTCGGTGCGGCCGTGAAGAAGCGCGAGGACACCCACAAGATGGCCGAGTCCAACAAGGCCTTCGCGCACTACCGCTGGTAGTCGCTACCCACATCGAGACCGAGAGAAGACTGAAGCCTTATGGCTACCACTTCACTTGACCTGGCCAGGGTCCGCAATATCGGGATCATGGCCCACATCGACGCGGGCAAGACGACCACCACCGAGCGGATCCTGTTCTACACCGGCGTTTCGTACAAGATCGGTGAGGTCCACGACGGCGCTGCCACCATGGACTGGATGGAGCAGGAGCAGGAGCGTGGCATCACGATCACCTCTGCTGCCACCACCTGCCACTGGCCGCTGGAGAACGTCGACCACACCATCAACATCATCGACACCCCGGGCCACGTCGACTTCACCGTCGAGGTGGAGCGCTCCCTGCGCGTGCTCGACGGTGCCGTGACGGTGTTCGACGGCGTCGCCGGCGTTGAGCCGCAGTCCGAGACCGTGTGGCGTCAGGCGGACCGCTACGGCGTTCCGCGTATCTGCTTCGTCAACAAGCTGGACCGGACCGGTGCCGAGTTCCACCGCTGCGTCGACATGATCTCTGACCGCCTCGGCGCTCAGCCGATCGTGATGCAGCTGCCGATCGGTGCCGAGGCCGACTTCAAGGGCGTCGTGGACCTGGTCCGCATGAAGGCGCTCGTGTGGTCCGCCGAGGCGACCAAGGGCGAGATGTACGACGTCGTCGACATCCCGGCCACGCACACCGAGGCGGCCGAGGAATGGCGCGGCAAGCTCCTCGAGGCCGTCGCCGAGAACGACGAGCAGCTGATGGAGCTGTACCTGGAGGGCCAGGAGCCCACCGAGGAGCAGCTGTACGCGGCCATCCGTCGGATCACCATCGCCTCCGGCAAGGGCACCGGCACCACCGTGACCCCGGTGTTCTGCGGCACCGCGTTCAAGAACAAGGGCGTCCAGCCCCTGCTCGACGCGGTCGTGCGCTACCTGCCTTCCCCGGTTGACATCGAGGCCATCGAGGGCCACGCGGTCAACAACCCGGAGGAGGTCGTCAAGCGCAAGCCGTCCGACGAGGAGCCCCTCTCCGCGCTGGCGTTCAAGATCATGAGCGACCCGCACCTCGGCAAGCTCACCTTCGTCCGGGTCTACTCGGGCCGCCTGGAGTCCGGCACTCAGGTGCTGAACTCCGTCAAGGGCAAGAAGGAGCGCATCGGCAAGATCTACCGCATGCACGCCAACAAGCGTGAGGAGATCGAGTCGGTGGGCGCCGGCGACATCGTCGCCGTCATGGGCCTGAAGCAGACCACCACCGGTGAGACGCTGTCCGACGACAAGAACCCGGTCATCCTGGAGTCCATGGACTTCCCGGCGCCGGTCATCCAGGTCGCCATCGAGCCCAAGTCGAAGGGTGACCAGGAGAAGCTGGGCGTCGCGATCCAGCGCCTGGCCGAGGAGGACCCGTCCTTCCAGGTCCACTCGGACGAGGAGACCGGCCAGACCATCATCGGTGGTATGGGCGAGCTGCACCTCGAGGTGCTGGTCGACCGTATGCGCCGTGAGTTCAAGGTCGAGGCCAACGTCGGCAAGCCGCAGGTGGCCTACCGCGAGACGATCCGCAAGGCCGTCGAGCGCGTCGACTACACCCACAAGAAGCAGACCGGTGGTACCGGTCAGTTCGCGAAGGTGCAGATCGGCATCGAGCCGCTCGAGGGTGGCGACACCTCGTACGAGTTCGTGAACAAGGTGACCGGTGGTCGCATCCCGAAGGAGTACATCCCTTCGGTCGACGCCGGTGCGCAGGAGGCCATGCAGTTCGGCATCCTCGCCGGTTACGAGATGACCGGTGTCCGCGTGATCCTGCACGACGGTGCCTACCACGAGGTCGACTCCTCCGAGCTCGCCTTCAAGATCGCCGGCTCGCAGGCCTTCAAGGAGGCCGCGCGCAAGGCTTCGCCCGTGCTGCTCGAGCCGATGATGGCCGTCGAGGTCACCACGCCCGAGGACTACATGGGTGAGGTCATCGGCGACATCAACTCCCGCCGTGGCCAGATCCAGGCCATGGAGGAGCGGGCCGGTGCCCGCGTCGTGAAGGGCCTCGTGCCCCTTTCGGAGATGTTCGGTTACGTCGGCGACCTGCGCAGCAAGACGTCCGGCCGCGCCAGCTACTCCATGCAGTTCGACTCCTACGCCGAGGTTCCGCGGAACGTCGCCGAGGAGATCATCGCGAAGGCCAAGGGCGAGTAACGCACCGCGTTCACACGCCGTAGGCTTGACTCCGGAGCCTCAAGGGGCAAACAGCCGTAAACCCGGATGTTTGCCCCCGGTTCCGGGCCTTTACAGCAAAGATCACCTGGCGCCGATGAAGTAAGGCGTACAGAACCACTCCACAGGAGGACCCCAGTGGCGAAGGCGAAGTTCGAGCGGACTAAGCCGCACGTCAACATCGGCACCATCGGTCACATCGACCACGGTAAGACGACCCTCACGGCCGCCATTACCAAGGTGCTGCACGACGCGTACCCGGACCTGAACGAGGCCACCCCGTTCGACAACATCGACAAGGCGCCCGAGGAGCGCCAGCGCGGTATCACCATCTCCATCGCGCACGTCGAGTACCAGACCGAGGCGCGTCACTACGCCCACGTCGACTGCCCGGGTCACGCGGACTACATCAAGAACATGATCACGGGTGCGGCGCAGATGGACGGCGCCATCCTCGTGGTCGCCGCCACCGACGGCCCGATGCCGCAGACCAAGGAGCACGTGCTCCTGGCCCGCCAGGTCGGCGTTCCGTACATCGTCGTCGCCCTGAACAAGGCCGACATGGTGGACGACGAGGAGATCCTGGAGCTCGTCGAGCTCGAGGTCCGTGAGCTCCTCTCCGAGTACGAGTTCCCCGGCGACGACGTTCCGGTCGTCAAGGTCTCCGCTCTCAAGGCCCTTGAGGGCGAGAAGGAGTGGGTGGACTCCGTCCTCAACCTGATGGCCGCCGTCGACGAGTCGATCCCGCAGCCGGAGCGCGACGTCGACAAGCCGTTCCTCATGCCGATCGAGGACGTCTTCACGATCACCGGTCGCGGTACGGTCGTCACCGGCCGTATCGAGCGTGGTGTCCTGAAGGTCAACGAGACCGTCGACATCATCGGCATCAAGCCGGAGAAGACCTCCACCACGGTCACCGGCATCGAGATGTTCCGCAAGCTGCTCGACGAGGGCCAGGCCGGTGAGAACGTCGGTCTGCTGCTCCGCGGCATCAAGCGCGAGGACGTCGAGCGCGGCCAGGTCATCATCAAGCCGGGCTCGGTCACCCCGCACACCGAGTTCGAGGCCCAGGCCTACATCCTGTCCAAGGACGAGGGTGGCCGCCACACGCCGTTCTTCAACAACTACCGCCCGCAGTTCTACTTCCGTACGACGGACGTGACCGGCGTGGTGACCCTCCCCGAGGGCACCGAGATGGTCATGCCGGGTGACAACACCGAGATGAAGGTGGACCTCATCCAGCCCGTCGCCATGGAGGAGGGCCTGAAGTTCGCCATCCGCGAGGGTGGCCGCACCGTGGGCGCCGGCCAGGTCACCAAGATCGTCAAGTAGGTTCCGCTTGCTTGAGGGTCACCTGACCTGAGGTCTCCGACCTGGGAGAGGCCCGTACGACTTCGGTCGTACGGGCCTCTTCGCGTTCCCGGCGGGGCCGCCGACTCCCCGGCAGTTCATGCGGGGCCGGGCACGCGGTGACGGTCTCGGGGTGCAGCACGCACGGCCTCTCCGGTGCGGCTCGGTTCCACGGGTCCCTCTGACACCGCAGCCTGGCGCCAGGGCTTCGTATTCGTCCCTGCGGGGGCCCGGGGCCGCTACGGCAGGTCGACGGCGTTGACGGACAGGTCGTTGTCGACCGTGTAGTACGGCCGTACGCGGGCGCGTCCGCGCGGGGTCTCCTCGAACACCGTGACGGGGTACACGTACACCTTCTTGCGGTCCTTGACGTCACCGAACCAGCCGCCGACGCGGACCGGTTCGGCCCGGCCTGCGACGCGGACCGACAGGTCCCACAGGTCCTGCTCGTCGTGGTGGTGCCGGGCGACGTCCGCGCAGCTGACGCGGACGTGCAGCAGCCCGTCCCCGTCGTGTTGCCAGGACGGCTCCAGGACCGGGGCGTCGGCGCGGCCGCGGTGCCGCAACTCAACACCCTCGGCGTCGGCGTCGGTCCCGAACAGACGCACCGTCACGCCGATCTCGCCGCCGTCGATGGCGATGCCCTGCACCTCGGCGTGCACGTCGGCCTCACGGGTGCTCAGCGCGACGAACCCGTCCACGGTCGCGTACGGCAGCAGTGCCCGCACCGGGGAGAGCTGCGGCTCGGGCCGGAAGTCCATCAGGCCCCGCAGGTCGAGCAGCTCGCTGCGCAGCCGCTTGCGCGGCCCCTTCGCCGGAGCGATCCACAGGTCCCACACCGCGTTGCCCAGGGGCAGCGTGCGCTCGACGGGAGCCGAGAGCCGGCCGCCGGCGTCGCGGACGAGCGGCACGCGCAGGGTCGTACGGTCCTCGCCGCCGCGCCTGATGAGCAGCAGCTCACCCTCGTCGACCGGCGCGGTGGGCGCCGTCACCACGCGCAGCGAGCCGTCCGCGTCGGTCTGGACGGACCCGCTCATCGGAGCCGGCGCCGGCGACACGGGCGCCTGCTGCCCTGCCACCCGGTCGGCGCGGCTGCGCAGACGGCCCCACAGCGAGGTGCGGACGGGCGCGGCGGTGGAGCGGCCGGCACCGAGCTCACGGAACAGCTCCTCGTAGCGCACGGCGATCGCGGCGGGGTCGAAGCGCTCGGCGTTGCGGCGGGCCGCGGCACCCATCGCGGCCCGAGCGCTGTCGTCGTCGATCAGCCGCAGCAGGCCCTCGGCGATGGAGTCGACGTCTCCCGGCCTGACCAGCAGGCCGTCCTCGCCGTCGCGGATGATCTCACGCGGGCCGAGCGGGCAGTCGGTGCTCACGACCGGGACTCCGCAGCGCATCGCTTCCACGATGGTCATGCCGAAGGACTCGCTGTCCGAGGTCACCGCGGCGATCGAACCCTTGACCCACTCGGCCTCGATCGGCGAGGCGAGTCCCATCAGATGGACCCGGTCGTACAGACCGAGGTCATTGATCAGGGAGCGCAGCTTCCCGCGCTGGCCGCCGTCGCCGTAGATCCGCAGGCGCCAGTCGGGGTGCTTGGCGGCGACCTTCGCGAAGGCCTGCACGAGCAGGTCGTACCGCTTGATGACAGCGAGCCGCCCCGCGGCGACGACCGTCTTGGCGGCAGGGTCGGCCGGGGACACCGACGGCGCGGGGACGCTGTTGGGTATGGAGACGATCGGCAGCCCCGGAACGGCCATGTCACTGCGGTAGTTGGCCGCATCGGCCTCGGAGACCGTGACGAATCCGTTCAGGCGTGCATAGGCCTTCTTCAGGTCCCCACGCAGGGCCTCCGAGTGCGATGCGAGCGTGATGTGCTCCTGGCCGATGCGCAGCGTCTGCTCGCCGCCGAAGCGCGCGACATACACGTTCAGGCCGGGGCGCGTCCCGATCAGCACATCGGGGCTGTTCCGGCGGAAGTGCGCGGCGGCCCGCTCGTCCGTCACGGTGCTGTACTGGTGGTAGCGGGCCTCGGCGGCGGGGAAGACCCGGGCCGGTACGGACCGGTCCTTCTCTGGGACCTCGCGCGTGTCGATGAGGCTGGTCAGCTTGATCCGCGGGTCCACGGCGAACAGCGGGGTGTCGATGCTCTGGAACACCGACACGATCTCCACCTCATGGCGCTCTGCCAGGGCCGAGGCGAGATTGATCGTCGTCCGGTTTGTCCCACCCAGGCCATACACATTGTGGATGAGGAACGAGATCTTCACGCAGTTCTCCTGCTTTGTGGCATGGGTCAGAGCCGCCGACTGGTCGGGTACAGGCCGTCCGCAGGGGCAGTCATACAGTATTCACACATTTTCCATACCGTTTACAAGGGGTTAGAGGTCTCGGAACGAACATGGGCCGGACGGGGCCGGCCGCGGCGATTGCCGTACCATGCGCCACTGTGGCGATACAGAACCCGTATCCGTGGGGCCCTCCTTACGGCGGCCCGCCGCCTCCGCCGCCGAACATCCCGGCGAAGGACCTGCGGCCCCGGCGCATCTGGTACGTGGTGGCCGGACTGCTGGGGCTCGTCCTGGCTGGTGCCGGCGTCGCCTTCATCGTGGTGACCGTGAAGGACACCGTGGGCTTGATCGACACCGCCCACAGCTTCTCCAGCGGCGACTCGCGGACGTTCGGCTTCGTCCGGGGGAAGACCAAGGCGATCTACGTCTCCCAGTCCGGGCCGGGCCATGTCGACTGCCGGATCCCGGATATGCGGTCCGGGTCGATGACCCGGCCGCGCAGCACTTTCCGCATCACCGCCGGTTCCCGCACCTGGGACCGCGTCTTCGAGGTGAAGCCCGACAGCACCGGCGACTACACGCTGACCTGTACGTCGGAGTTGCCGGCAGAGTTCGCGCTCGGAGACAAGCCCAAGGTGGGGGCCACGATCGGCAGCATCGCCGCGGCGATCGGCTGCTTCCTCGCCGCGGCCGCCGCGACCGTGACCATCGCCGTCGTCACCGGCGTTCGGCGCAGCCGCCACCGCCGACGACTCGCCGCCGCGTGGGCCCCGGCGCCGCAGTGGGGCCCACCGCCTTCCGGGCCCGCCCCGTGGCCCCCGGCCGGGCCGCTGCCCTAGCGTGTCGCGGCGAGCGGAACCCCTGCTTCATGAGCAGGGGTTCCTTTGTTTTCGGCTTGGCTGCGCGAACGGCCTCTTCAACGAGAGCGGCCCGATGTCGGCTCACCGGCCCAGGTAGGTGATTTGTAGGACGTAGACGCGCTCGCTGCGTACGACGATCTGATACGTGAACATCCCGCCGGGAACGACGACGTCTCCGCCCTTCGAGTCGTGACCGGCGTGGGCTCGGCCGTGCACGTACAGCGCCTCAGCGGCTCTGACCAGCTCTGCGGCCTTGTGTTCCACCTCGGTGAGGAAGGCGGGTGGGAGGTGACGGGCGGCTGCCTCCGCTGCGAAGGCGTACTCCCAGGTCCAGCTCAATCGCGTACTGCCTTCATCGCCTCGTCCAGGACAGCGCTCAGCTCCCGCAGGGCCGCACCGGCGACGGCCGGGTCTTCATGTTCCAGGTCGTTTCTGGCTCGGGCATGGCGGGCGGCGAGGTCCGGGCGGCGGGCGATCTCGATGTCCCTGGCCCAGGCCAGGACCCAGCTCCGCACCGGGCTGAGTGACTGCCACTCCACGGCCTTGGCGAATGCCTCGTCCTTCGTCCGCTGCATCTCTGGCAGGCGCCCGGGGTCGACGACGGCGAGGGCGGCCCGCAAAGCGTCCGGAGTCTGTTCGGGGCGGGGAACCAGCTCGTGTCCGTGGTCGGCCTGCGGGCTCATGGAGTCCTCCCGGGAGTGCACTGGCCAGGGTAGTCGTCCGGGACGACTGTGGTACGGGAGCGCGGACATGCTGTGCTGTCTTCCTGGTCAGTGGGTGGGGGAATGGCTGGGGCCGGAGCCGGGCCGGGAGTCTGTGGGGCTTTCGGCCGTGGCACGGCAGTCCCGGCAGAGATCTCCGGGCTCGGGGCGGGGATGCGGGGCGTTCGCGGTGCAGTTAGCCGTGGGTCTCCAGCTCGCGCAGGGCGGCGGCGATACGGGTGGCCCCCTCGGGGAAGCGGGCGGCGAGGGTCTTGATGTCGACGCGGGCGCCGGGCGACAGCGACTGGATGTGCACACCGAGCCCGATGGCGAGCCCGGACAGCTCCGGGTGCTGAGCCAGATGGTTGCCGATCACTGTGAGGCGGGTGGTGTGGCGGGTGTGCTCGTGGATGAGCCCGCCGGCGTGCGGCGTGGACGGGGGACGCCGGTTCGAGTGCTTGGTGGCCGCAATGCCGGACCGGGCCGGTGACGGCGCGCTAGGGTGCCGGGAATCCATCAGGAAGAGTGACCTTCCTCGGTGGTCAGGCCCTCGCACTGGGATGCCAGCCCCGGCGAGGGCCGTCGCATGTCTGGGTTGTGTGGCGCCGAGCGTAAGGCAGGCAACGGGCTGCAAATCCACCCGAGTTGGCGATGTTCACCCACGCGGGTGAGTTTGCGCCGTGGGTGGGTGGGGTGGGGCTTGGTGGGGTCCTTTTCACCTCGTTCTTCTTCTCTGGGAAAGGCCGCCCGTGGCACCAGGGCACGAGGCCTCGGGTTCCGGTGTGGGGAGGGTGACCTCGGCCCATACGGTCTTGCGCGGAGCCCGGCCCATCGAGACGCCCCAGCGGTCGGCCAGCGCGTCCACGAGAACCAGCCCCCGGCCCGAGTCACCCTCCGCGGACGGGGATTGGAGCCTGGGCAGGCGGTCACCGCGTGTGTCGGTCACCTCGATGCGGAGCGTGTCTCCGACGACGTAGAGCGTGAGCCGGAAGTTCCGTCCCGGCACCCTGCCGTGGGTCGCGGCGTTGGCCGCAAGCTCGGCCACGATGTGCTGCGCCGCGTCCAACGGAAGTCCCCAGCTGCGGAGTTGCTCGGTGGCCAGAAGGCGCGCGAGGCGGGCACCGCGACGCGTGGGGGACAGGAGGACCGTGAAGTTCGGGATGGGGCTGGTGAGTTCGGTTCTGGGCTCGGCGGTTTCTGCGGTTTCTTGATTCATGTCACTCAGCGTGGCCGAGTGTGCTTCCGTCAATGAGTGACAACGCCTGCACGTACGGTGACTGTCCCGGCTTTGTCTCGGCTGTCTCGGCTGTCTCGCGCGTTGTACGAGTAGTGGTGCGCGTCGGAGGAGGTGTCATGGGCGACGGTGTGGACGAGGCGGGCTGGGACATCGAGCCGGGGGACGAGATCGAGCCGGTGGTGCAGGCGGTGGGGCGCCTGCTGAGGGTGTGTCGGGAGGCGGCCGGGATGAGCGTGTCCGAACTGGCCGAGGCCCTGGGTTATGGCGAGGACATGGTCCGCAAGATCGAGCGCGGGGCGCGGATTCCTCAGCCGGAGACCCTGGACAAGGCGGACCGGATCCTGAAGGCGCAGGGGCACCTCCGGGCGTTCATGGAGGACATGCGGAAGGCTCGGTATCCGAAGAAGGTGCGGGAGCTGGCGGAGTTGGAGGGGCGGGCGGTGGAGATGTTGCTGTACGGAAGCCACAACATCCATGGCTTGTTGCAGACCGAGGAGTACACGCGCACGATCTTCGAGATGAGGCAACCAGCGCTCGCCGCAGACGTCGTGGAGCGGGAGACCGCCGCTCGCATGGCTCGAAAGGCCGTCTTCGAACGCGAGCCTGCTCCCACGCTCAGTTTTGTCCAGGAACAGGTGACTCTGGAGCGTCCCTACGGTGGAAAGATGGTGCTACGCCGACAGCTCGAACACCTCTTGGAGGTGACGCAGTTGCGGAACGTCACGCTCCAGGTCATGCCTACCGATCGTGAGGAGCACGCGGGAGCGGCGGGCCCGATCCAGGTGCTGAAGTTTGCCGACGGCACAGCGATCGGACGCTCTGAGGATGCGTTCAACGGCCGTCCGGTCTCACATCCCAAAGACCTCCGGATCCTTGAACTGCGCTATGGCATGATCCGGGCGCAGGCTCTCACGCCGAGGGAGTCGCAGGCCTTCATCGAGCGAGCACTGGGGAGACTATGAGCGCCGCGCAACTCCACTGGTTCAAGAGCAGCTACAGCGACAGCAACGAACCCGGCTCCTGCCTCGAAGTCGCCCCCACCCCCACCACCATCCACATCCGCGACTCCAAGAACGCCGAAGGCCCCCGGCTCGCCGTCACCCCCACCACCTGGACCGCCTTCGTCACGTACGCCGCCGAAGGCTGAGGACCCATACCACCAGGCCCAGGCCCAGCAGCGCGGCTCCCGTCGCCGGGACCGCCGCCCACCCGCCGTACCGGTACGCGGTGACGCCGAGGGCGGAGCCCGCCGCGCCGCCGAGGTAGTACGAGGTCATGTAGACGGACGCGATCCGGGCCCGGGGGTGGTGCGGGAGGTCGTAGACGACGCTCATGTTGAGCAGGTGGACGGCATGGACCACGGCGTCCATCACCAGGGCCCCCGCCACCAGCCAGGCCAGGCTGCGGCCGCCCGGCCAAGTCGCCGCGAACGCGATCACGCCCAGGACGAGCAGCACACCAGTGGCCACAGCCTGGCGGCCGGTGTCGATCAGTCGGCCGGTCGCCTTGGCGGCGATCGCGCCCGCCGCGCCGACCAGCGCGAACAGTCCGATCGAGGACGAGCCCCAGCCGTAGTGCGGGCCCGCCAGCAGGAACGCCGAGGTCACCCAGAAGACGCTGAACGCCGCGAAGCAGCACGCTCCGATCAGCGAGCGGCGGCGCAGCACCGGCTCGGCGGCGGCGAGCCGGAGGGTGGCGGCGAGTTGGGCGCCGTAGCCGATGGACACGTCAGGTGGGGACGGTGGCAGCAGCCGTACGAGAAGCAGGGCCACTGCCGCCAGTGTCCCGGCCGCGACCAGGAACACCGTCCGCCAGCCGAACGCGCCGCCGACCAGCCCGGCCGCCGTGCGGGAGAACAGGATGCCGAGCAGAACGCCGGTGAGCAGGGTGCCCATCGCCCGGCCGCGCTGGTCGGCGGGCACGACGGAGGCGGCGTACGGGATGAGGATCTGCACGACGACCGCCCCGGCGCCCACTGCCAGGCCGCCGGTCAGCAGCACCCACAGCGCGGGGGCCGCCCCCGAGAGGAGCATTCCGGCACCGGCCGTACCGAGCAGGATCCCGACCAGGCGGCGGCGCGCCACGATGTCGCCGAGCGGCACGATCAGCAGCAGGCCCAGGGTGTAACCGGCCTGGGTGGTGGTGACCAGCGGTCCGGTCGCGGACGGGGAGGCGCCGTACGAGGCGGCGATCCGGGGGAGCAGGGGCTGGCAGTAGTAGAGGCAGGCGGCGATCAGGCCACAGGCGGTCGCGAGGAGGCCGATCAGATGGGGGTGTGGTGGGGCAGGTGCCGCGGTCCCGTCCGGCATGTACTGCCGGTCGCGGTCCGTCTTATCGGTCGGGGCGGGAACCGTCATGACAGGAACGCTAGGCAGCTGCCCCGCTCACCCCAAGATCCAATCCCGCTCTCCGCGACTGTCCCAATCGGCTCTGCCGTGAACTCGGCCGAGGGATCAGTGGGATCAGCGGTAGCGGATCACATGCAGACGATGGACCCCTGTCGGATCGAAGGACACCGGCTCGTCCGACGAACCGTCGATGACCATGACGCCGTCCTCCAGGCGCACCGCATTCACCAGCCAGCCCACGGCCTCGCGGCCGCGGCCGTCCGTGCGGCGGACCCAGACCAGGGCGCGGGCACCGACCGGCAGCGCCGAGAGCGCGTCCAGCGTCGTCTGCCAGTCCGGATGCTCCGACACGGACAACACCTGGCCGAGCTGGGCGAGCGTCGGCTCGTACCATGCCGCATGCCCTGGAGCGGGCGGTGTGGGCAGGTTCGCCGTGCCCGGATCCTCGCCGGCGTCCCAGCGGGCCAGCCAGGCCCAGGGGGCCGAGTTCGGAAGGCCGAAGGGCGCGGTGTCGTCCTTCGGTACGACGACCGTGGCGTCGAGCATGGCGTCCTGCCACTGTCCGGCACCCAGGAAGCGCCTGCTGTTGCACGAGAACACCCAGCCGCGCTGCGTCTCGTCCTGCGCGGTCGGCCTGTCCAGGTCCACCTGTCCCCGGTAGGCGTCGTCGAGCCAGAGCCGGGCCTTGGCGACCGCCGAGGCGAAGTCGGGTGCCGATTGCTGCCAGGGAGCACGCCGACTCGCGGACGCCCCGGGCAACGCCCGGAGGAAGACCAGTTCGCGCAGCAGTGGGGCCGTGTCCAGCCGAGCCAGCGATGAAGTCAGGCCATCCAGGAGGACGACCTGGCCCTTGTTGTTGTGCGCGTACAGCAGGTTCCCGGTGGCCTCCTGGCCGCCGATCTCGCGACGCACCCAGATCACCCCACGGGTGTCGGGTCCCGGCTCACCTACCGCCTTGATCACGTCATCCCAGTCACTCACGTCGACGCGCTCGAATGCTGGGAAGTAGCGGCGCCCGAGCCGGGCCCACCAGCCTGGGGCCTCATCGGAGGGGCGCCAGGGCAGGGGAACGGACGGCGCGCCACTGATCGCGGAGTGGAGGGCGATCACACAGCCGCGTGCGTTGATCCTGCGCGGCTGGCCCTCGACGCGTTGTGCCGCTTCCTGTGGTAGCGCGGGCTCCAGATCCGCGAACGGGGAACTCGGCGCAGGGTGGAACAGGGAGCCGCCGTCCTTTGGGACGATGACAGAGGACGCGAGCATCGGGGTGCTGGGGTAACCGGGCTGCGCCAGGGCATGGCAGGCGAACATCCAGGCGGTGGCAGTCTCATGCACGGGCTGGGGAGCGGAGAGTTCGACGAGCCCTCCGTAGGTGCCGTTCAGCCACGTGGCCGCTCGCTGTGCAGCGCTCATCGCGGGAACTCCCTAGGCGGCCAGTCGCCGGAAGCCCGTCGGCTCATGTAGTCGTCCACGGGAATGATGCTCGGCGGAAAGTGGGCCTTTCCCCCATCGTGCGGAACGACAACGACACTGGTGATGGGGGACTGCAGCCAGTCCTGGGTCTCGATGTGCTCTTTGAAGTCGAAGTGAATCAGCCAGCCGTAGGGGTGGTCGACGCTTTTCTCCGGAAACAGGACGATGGAGTCCACCTTCTCGGGATACACCGTCTTGAGAAGTGCAGCGGCGGAATCCACCGCGTCGTTTCGGCTGATCATTTATGGAGTCCCCTTGCCGTACGGTACGTGCATGATTTCCTTCGCGTCTTTCTCCAGTAGGCCCAGCGTTCCGCTTTGACCGTCAAGGAAAACCACTCCGTGTGGCGTGTTCACTGCATTGAAGAAATGCCCGGAATCTCCTCGACCGATGAAGACAGCACTCCTGGCACCCTCGCCTCGCGCGTGGAGGTCGCGGATGATGTCATCGTAACTGTCCACCTTGTGCCAAGCGGTCGCCGGATCCTTGACTCCGAGGGGCTCGAGCGGGAGGTGGCCAGGGCCCTCCCTACGCGCCGCGCTGGCCTCGATGCCGTCCAATCGGTGGTTCACTGTGACCGTGGTGTGCGCACAGTTCTGGGTGTACCCGTCCTCCCAGCGGTTATTGATGTCCTTCAACCACGGGTACTGATCGTCAAGGAATTCCTGGGCGACCTTCGGGTCCACTGAGTCGTAGTGAATCGCCTTTTCCGATACGTGGTCCGTGGACTGCGCCAAATGACTCCACTTGCTGCCTGCGGCGGCATCCTCGCCCGCGTGTTCCAGGCCCCCCTTGGCCATGTTCGCGGCCGTGACCTCCGCGCCGTCCTCCACGGCCGTGCGCAGCCCACCGGCCGCGAGGCCGGCGCCGTCCGTGCCGACCAACTGCGGGAGCAGCCGGCCCACGAACTCGGAAGGGTCCTTCTCGAAGCCGTCCACGGCTGCCTTGAGCGCCCGTTCGGGATGCGCCGCCGTCGACACCAGGCCGGAGAGCGTCATGGAGACGCCCTGCAGGTACTCGGCCGGGTGGGTCAGGTTGTACGGGTCCATCGGGTCGAGGCCGCGTACGAAGTTGACCAGGCCGGCAGCGCCCTTGACCACGCCGCCGGCGACGTGCAGCAGCTCCGTGTTGGCGGCTTGCGCGCCGTCCATGAAGTCGTCGCCGAGGCGGTCCAGCGGCGGCGGCTCGGCGGGGGCATGGGCCAAGGCCGCCTTGATCCTGCCGGTGGCGGTGGCGGCGGCGGTGTTGCGCTGTTTGCGTGCTTCGCCGAGCTTCTGCCGGGCCGCCTCGATGTCGGCCTTGCCGGGGTCGTGGAACGGCTCGGGCTCGGGGCCCGGGTCCTCGTTCGCCTTGATCTTCGCGTTGTAGGCGTCGATGCGCTTGTTGTACGCGCTGATGGACGACTCGGAGGACTCCTTGCCACGCTTGTACAGCGCGATGGCCTCCTTGGCCTGAGTCTGCGCCCACTTCACGGTCTCCGCGTAGGCCGTCAGCGCGTCCGAGGCGTCCCCGCAGGCGTCGGCCGCCTGCAGCCACTTCGCGGGGTGCACGCCGAACTTCTTGCGGAAGGCATCGCCACCCTCGCCCTTCCAGCCCGTGGAGTCCACCCTCTTCAGACCGGCGCCGACCTTCTCGAAGGCGGTGAAGAAGTCCTTCAGGTGCTTGGCGGTCGCCACGATCCTGCCGTGGTCGCCGTGGACCAGGTCCTTGGGGTCGTCACTCTCGCCCAGTTGCTGCTCACCAGGGGTGGCGCCGAGGTCGGAGGCGATCTCGTCGCCCCAGTCCTCCACTTTCCGGGCCGCGCCGTGATAGCCGGCCGCGTCGAGGCCTTCGCCGATCTTGTGAGCGCCGTAGTCGATGCCGGCGCCGACCACCTTCTTGGTGTCGTCGGCAAGCTTCTCGCCTTTGCCGAGGGCCCAGTTGGCGCCGTCTTCCAGGCCGTGACCGATGTCCCCCAGGACGCCCATCAGCCTTCACTCCCGCCCTGCTGCATGCGGGCCCGCTCCTCGGGCGAGGGGCCGAAGGTGTCGTCGAGGAACTTGTTGTACTGCGAGTCCGACACGCCGAAGGCGCCGTGCATGTCCGCAGGGTTGATTCCCGGCATGCCGGTGATGTGGGACGTCATCACGTCCCGGCCGGCGTCCTTCCAGCCCTGGAGACTGTTGTCGTAGGCCCGCTCGAAGGACTGCTTGCTGTAGTCGGGGTGCAGGTCCTGGGTGGCGATCTCTCCCCAGCCCTCCTTGGTGACCTCGTCCTCCGACGCGTGCGGATTGCCGATCAGCGAGTTCAGCCCGATCTTCATCGTGCCTCCGACGTACTGGTCGGTCTCGTAGTACGTCCCGGCCGACATGCCCGTCTTCACGGCCAGGGCGTTGCCTTCGTTGATCAGTGAGCGCACGCCCCACTCCCAGCGCTCGCAGAACGAGTGGAAGGTGCCCGTGAGGGTCTCGTCGCCCAGTTCGAGGCCGGACAGTTCCAGTTGGCTGAAGCCCCGCCCGGCTCCCGCCATGCCGACCATGCCGAGATCCTTCAGCTCGCCCAGGGCCAGGGTGAGCCCCTGCGCGATCTCGTCAAGGCCGCCGGTCGCGAGGTCCGCTCCGCCTGCCTGCGCTCCCGCGCCCCCGTTCATCGCTCCTCCTCCGTCGGGCCGGTCATGGCCCCGTCACCCACGTATCCCTTGTTGACCGCGTACGCGTCCGGAACGATCCCTGAGACCGGCGGGAACAGCCCCGCACGTTCCCCGCCGTCGGCCGCGTCCAGCGCGACACCGCAGGGCACCCCCGCCTGCGGGACGGCTGTGTCGAGAAGCCGGGCCCCGAGCACCGTCTCGTACGTCCACTCCTCGTCGCCCTCGCCCCGGGCCAGCGCGTAGCGTGCGAGCGCCGGCTCGTCGGAGAACGCCAGGATCCAGCGGACCCCGCCGAAATCAACGGTCAGCCAGCCCTGGTCCTGGACGGGCACCAGTACGGCCGTGTCCCGGAACGTCGCGAGCTCCTCGGTGAACCGGCTCCGCCGGGCGTCGGCCTCTGCCTGGGCAGTCTCGGGCGGGACGGGCGGCGGTGCGGCCTCGTCCTGCCTGGCGTGTGCCGGGTGGGCCGATGCCCCGGCAGTCGTCCGCGTGGCGGAGGCCGGTGGGGAACCCTGGTGCTGTGCGGGACCGGCCATGTCCGCGTATTCGGCAAGACGTGAGCGTCGAACCGGCGCCTGCTCGCCGTCCCCCAAGTCAGTCATACGACAAACGCTGACACAGGAATGATCTCCGTTGCCAGCCGCACCTCACGGCAGTGGCGCGCATCCCGAAGGTGTCCACAAGACCTTCACACCCCGCCCCGCCCGGTCCGGCGGTTTGACCTACGTCACCCCGGGGGTATTCTCTCCGGTCCGATTGGCATCCACCCCGCCCCATATGGCAGACTGTCCGAGTTGCTCGGTCGAGTGTTGATGCTGCGCGCCTCCCGCCGGGAGGACCGGAAGCGAGTCCCACAGTACTCGTCGTCCTAACTGCCCACGGGCAGCACTGGGGCGGACGTACGGGAATCTTCCGGGAAGTGTGGGCGCGGCACCGGCCAGGCGCCCGGTGGGCCCGAGGTCCCCGGTCCGCGGTTCCGGAAGGGCCGTGCGCATTCCCGCAGGGATGTTCGAACAAGGGACATCCATGTCAGCGGGAGCGCGACACGCCCGACCGCGTGGGTCGGAGAAACGACGGCAGCAGTAAGGAATCCGCCGGGTTCCAGAGCGTAAGAGAGACAGGACTACTGAGTAGCCATGGCGGGACAGAAGATCCGCATCCGGCTCAAGGCCTACGACCACGAGGTCATCGACTCCTCGGCGAAGAAGATCGTCGAGACGGTGACCCGCACTGGTGCGTCGGTCGCGGGCCCGGTGCCGCTGCCCACTGAGAAGAACGTGTACTGCGTCATCAAGTCGCCGCACAAGTACAAGGACTCGCGCGAGCACTTCGAGATGCGCACGCACAAGCGCCTGATCGACATTCTCGACCCGACCCCCAAGACCGTTGACTCTCTGATGCGACTCGACCTGCCGGCCGGTGTCGACATCGAGATCAAGCTCTGAGGCTGGTGGGCTGAGAATGGCTAAGCAGATCAAGGGCATCCTGGGCGAGAAGCTCGGCATGACGCAGGTGTGGGACGAGAACAACCGTGTTGTTCCGGTCACCGTCGTCAAGGCCGGCCCCAACGTCGTCACCCAGGTTCGTACGAACGACGTCGACGGCTACGAGTCGGTCCAGATCGCCTTCGGCGAGATCGACCCGCGCAAGGTGAACAAGCCCCTCAAGGGCCACTTCGCCAAGGCCGACGTCACCCCCCGTCGTCACCTCGTCGAGATCCGCACCGCGGACGCCTCCGAGTACACGCTCGGCCAGGAGATCACCGCTGAGGTGTTCGAGGCCGGTGTGAAGGTCGACGTGACCGGCAAGAGCAAGGGCAAGGGCTTCGCCGGTGTCATGAAGCGCCACAACTTCCGTGGCCTCGGCGCCGGACACGGCACCCAGCGCAAGCACCGCTCTCCCGGTTCCATCGGTGGCTGCGCCACCCCGGGCCGCGTGTTCAAGGGCCTCCGCATGGCGGGTCGCATGGGCAACGAGCGGGTCACCACCCAGAACCTGACCGTCCACGCCGTTGACGCGGAGAAGGGTCTGCTGCTCATCAAGGGCGCGGTTCCCGGTCCGAACGGCGGCCTCGTCCTGGTCCGCACCGCGGCCAAGGGGGCCTGAGGTAACCGATGAGCACTGTTGACATCCTTTCGCCGGCGGGCGAGAAGGCCGGTTCCGTCGAGCTCCCCGCGGAGATCTTCGACGCCAAGGTCAGCGTTCCGCTGATCCACCAGGTCGTCGTCGCGCAGCTGGCCGCTGCCCGTCAGGGCACGCACAAGACCAAGACCCGTGGCGAAGTCCGTGGTGGTGGCAAGAAGCCGTACCGCCAGAAGGGCACCGGTCGCGCCCGCCAGGGTTCGACCCGCGCGCCGCAGTTCGCCGGTGGTGGCGTCGTGCACGGTCCCGTGCCGCGCGACTACTCGCAGCGCACCCCGAAGAAGATGAAGGCCGCCGCCCTGCGCGGTGCCCTCACCGACCGGGCGCGTCACAACCGCATCCACGTCGTCTCCGGCGTGGTCGAGGGCGAGACCCCCAGCACCAAGGCCGCCAAGTCGCTGTTCGGCAAGATCTCGGAGCGCAAGAACCTGCTCCTGGTCGTCGACCGCGCCGACGAGGCCGCGTGGCTGTCCGCCCGCAACCTGCCCCAGGTCCACATCCTGGAGCCGGGCCAGCTGAACACGTACGACGTTCTCGTCTCGGACGACGTGGTCTTCACCCAGGCCGCTTTCGAGTCCTTCGTCGCCGGCCCGAAGGCCAACGACACCGAAGGGAGCGAGGTCTGATGGCCATCCGTCACCCCGCTATCGCCTCGAAGGCCGCCAAGGCCGCCAAGGCCGCGCGCGTCGCCAAGGCGCGCCGTCACGCCGCCGAGGGCAAGAACACCGTCGAGACCCCGCTGAGCAAGTCGTACACGGACCCCCGTGACGTCCTGCTGAAGCCGGTCGTCTCGGAGAAGAGCTACGCGCTCCTCGACGAGAACAAGTACACGTTCATCGTCGACCCGAACGCCAACAAGACCCAGATCAAGCAGGCCGTCCAGGCGGTCTTCGACGTCAAGGTCACCGGGGTCAACACGATCAACCGCCAGGGCAAGCGCAAGCGGACCCGCACCGGCTTCGGCCAGCGCGCGGGCACCAAGCGCGCGATCGTGACCCTCGCCGAGGGCGACCGTATCGACATCTTCGGCGGTCCGACCGCGTAAGCGGGTCGGATCGTCCGATATCGGACGAGGACTGAGAAATGGGAATCCGCAAGTACAAGCCGACTACGCCGGGCCGTCGTGGCGCCAGCGTTGCCGACTTCGTCGAGGTCACGCGGTCCACGCCGGAGAAGTCGCTGGTCCGCCCCCTGCACAGCAAGGGCGGCCGTAACAACGCCGGTCGTGTGACCGTTCGCCACCAGGGTGGCGGACACAAGCGCGCCTACCGCGTGATCGACTTCCGTCGTCACGACAAGGACGGCGTGCCGGCGAAGGTCGCGCACATCGAGTACGACCCCAACCGCACCGCGCGCATCGCGCTCCTGCACTACGCGGACGGCGAGAAGCGCTACATCCTCGCGCCGCGTGGCCTCAGCCAGGGCGACCGCGTCGAGAACGGTCCCGGGGCCGACATCAAGCCGGGCAACAACCTCGCCCTGCGCAACATCCCGGTCGGTACGACCCTGCACGCCATCGAGCTGCGTCCGGGCGGCGGCGCCAAGTTCGCCCGCTCGGCCGGTGCCTCCGTGCAGCTGCTCGCGAAGGAGGGCTCCATGGCCCACCTGCGCATGCCGTCCGGTGAGATCCGCCTGGTCGACGTCCGCTGCCGCGC
This sequence comes from Streptomyces sp. NPDC007856, assembly GCF_042868225.1. Taxonomy (NCBI): domain Bacteria; kingdom Bacillati; phylum Actinomycetota; class Actinomycetes; order Kitasatosporales; family Streptomycetaceae; genus Streptomyces; species Streptomyces sp. NPDC007856. The sequence continues at coordinate 191,492 of NZ_JBIAEC010000001.1, forward strand.
CACCGTCGGCGAGGTCGGCAACGCCGAGCAGAGCAACATCAACTGGGGTAAGGCCGGCCGTAAGCGGTGGCTGGGCGTCCGCCCGACCGTCCGTGGTGTCGTGATGAACCCGGTTGACCACCCGCACGGTGGTGGTGAGGGCCGGACCTCCGGTGGTCGCCACCCTGTGTCCCCGTGGGGCAAGAAGGAAGGCCGTACTCGTTCGCCCAAGAAGGCGTCGAACAAGTACATCGTCCGCCGCCGCAAGACGAACAAGAAGCGCTAAGGACGGGTTGAGATGCCTCGTAGCTTGAAGAAGGGACCCTTCGTCGACGACCACCTGATCAAGAAGGTGGACGTCCAGAACGAAGCCGGTACCAAGAACGTCATCAAGACCTGGTCCCGTCGCTCGATGATCGTCCCGGCCATGCTCGGCCACACGATCGCGGTGCACAACGGCAAGACCCACATCCCGGTGTTCGTCACCGAGTCGATGGTCGGCCACAAGCTCGGCGAGTTCTCGCCGACCCGCACCTTCCGGGGCCACGTCAAGGAAGACCGGAAGTCGAAGCGCCGCTAGTAGCGGATCGCATTCAGACACGTAAGTAACTCTGAAGGGACAACCATGGAAGCCAGGGCCCAGGCGCGGTACATCCGCGTCACGCCCATGAAGGCCCGCCGTGTGGTGGACCTCATCCGTGGCATGGATGCCACGGAGGCCCAGGCTGTTCTGCGATTCGCTCCGCAGGCAGCCTCGGTACCGGTCGGCAAGGTGCTCGACAGCGCCATTGCCAACGCCGCGCACAACTACGACCACACCGATGTCGACAGCCTCTTCGTTTCCGAGGCCTTCGTCGACGAGGGCCCGACCCTGAAGCGGTTCCGTCCGCGTGCCCAGGGCCGTGCCTACCGGATCCGCAAGCGGACCAGCCACATCACCGTGGTCGTCAGCAGCAAGGAAGGAACCCGGTAATGGGCCAGAAGGTTAACCCGCATGGGTTCCGGCTCGGTGTCACCACGGACTTCAAGTCCCGGTGGTACGCCGACAAGCTGTACAAGGACTACGTCAAGGAAGACGTCGCCATCCGTCGGATGATGACGTCCGGCATGGAGCGCGCCGGTATCTCGAAGGTGGAGATCGAGCGCACCCGTGACCGCGTCCGTGTGGACATCCACACCGCTCGCCCGGGCATCGTCATCGGCCGCCGCGGCGCCGAGGCCGACCGCATCCGCGGTGACCTGGAGAAGCTGACCGGCAAGCAGGTCCAGCTGAACATCCTCGAGGTCAAGAACCCGGAGACGGACGCTCAGCTGGTGGCCCAGGCCGTCGCCGAGCAGCTGTCCTCCCGCGTCTCCTTCCGCCGTGCCATGCGTAAGAGCATGCAGTCGGCGATGAAGGCCGGCGCCAAGGGCATCAAGATCCAGTGCGGTGGCCGTCTCGGCGGCGCCGAGATGTCCCGCTCGGAGTTCTACCGCGAGGGCCGTGTGCCCCTGCACACGCTCCGCGCGAACGTGGACTACGGCTTCTTCGAGGCCAAGACGACCTTCGGCCGCATCGGTGTGAAGGTCTGGATCTACAAGGGCGACGTCAAGAACATCGCCGAGGTCCGCGCCGAGAACGCTGCCGCCCGTGCGGGTAACCGCCCGGCCCGCGGTGGCGCCGACCGCCCGGCCCGTGGTGGCCGCGGTGGCGAGCGGCGCGGTCGCAAGCCGCAGCAGGCTGCCGGCGCCGAGGCCCCCAAGGCCGAGGCCCCCGCCGCTCCGGCTGAGAGCACCGGAACGGAGGCCTGACCGACATGCTGATCCCCCGTAGGGTCAAGCACCGCAAGCAGCACCACCCGAAGCGCAGCGGCGCTGCCAAGGGTGGCACGACGGTTGCGTTCGGCGAGTACGGCATCCAGGCGCTCACCCCGGCGTATGTGACGAACCGTCAGATCGAGGCCGCTCGTATCGCCATGACGCGTCACATCAAGCGTGGTGGCAAGGTCTGGATCAACATCTACCCGGACCGTCCCCTCACCAAGAAGCCTGCCGAGACCCGCATGGGTTCCGGTAAGGGTTCTCCGGAGTGGTGGATCGCCAACGTCAAGCCCGGACGCGTGATGTTCGAGCTGTCGTACCCCAACGAGAAGATCGCCCGTGAGGCGCTGACCCGTGCGGCCCACAAGCTGCCGATGAAGTGCCGGATCGTCAAGCGCGAGGCAGGTGAAGCGTGATGTCGGCCGGTACCAAGGCGTCCGAGCTGCGCGAGCTGGGCAACGAGGAGCTTCTGGCGAAGCTCCGCGAGGCCAAGGAAGAGCTGTTCAACCTCCGCTTCCAGGCGGCGACGGGTCAGCTCGAGAACCATGGCCGTCTCAAGGCGGTCCGCAAGGACATCGCCCGGATCTACACCCTCATGCGTGAGCGTGAGCTCGGCATCGAGACGGTGGAGAACGCCTGATGAGCGAGAAGAACGTGACTGAGCAGAACACCGAGGCGCGCGGTTTCCGCAAGACCCGTGAGGGTCTCGTCGTCAGCGACAAGATGGACAAGACCGTCGTCGTCGCCGTCGAGGACCGCGTCAAGCACGCGCTGTACGGCAAGGTCATCCGCCGTACCAACAAGCTCAAGGCGCACGACGAGCAGAACGCCGCGGGCGTCGGCGACCGCGTCCTCCTCATGGAGACCCGGCCGCTGTCCGCGACGAAGCGCTGGCGCGTCGTCGAGATCCTCGAGAAGGCCAAGTAATTCCTGCGGGGCAAACCCGCAGGTCAGTTCCGCCAGGCTCGGCAGGGGCTCTCGTAACTGAAGCCCCTGCCGGGAACCGGCAGACAAACAGGAGATAGACGTGATCCAGCAGGAGTCGCGACTGCGTGTCGCCGACAACACTGGTGCGAAGGAGATCCTTTGCATCCGTGTGCTCGGTGGCTCCGGTCGCCGCTACGCGGGCATCGGTGACGTCATCGTCGCCACCGTCAAGGACGCGATCCCCGGTGGCAACGTGAAGAAGGGTGACGTCGTCAAGGCGGTCATCGTTCGCACCGTCAAGGAGCGCCGCCGTCCGGACGGCTCGTACATCCGCTTCGACGAGAACGCCGCCGTCATTCTGAAGAACGACGGCGACCCTCGCGGCACCCGCATCTTCGGCCCGGTCGGCCGTGAGCTGCGCGAGAAGAAGTTCATGAAGATCATCTCGCTCGCGCCGGAGGTGCTGTAAGCATGAAGATCAAGAAGGGCGACCTGGTCCAGGTCATCACCGGTAAGGACAAGGGCAAGCAGGGCAAGGTCATCGCGGCCTACCCCCGCGAGGACCGTGTCCTGGTCGAGGGTGTCAACCGGGTCAAGAAGCACACCAAGGCCGGCCCGACCGCTGGCGGTTCCCAGGCCGGCGGCATCGTGACCACCGAGGCGCCGATCCACGTCTCCAACGTCCAGCTGGTCGTGGAGAAGGACGGCAAGAAGGTCGTCACGCGTGTCGGCTACCGCTTCGACGAAGAGGGCAACAAGATCCGCGTTGCCAAGCGGACGGGTGAGGACATCTGATGGCTACCACCACCACTCCGCGTCTGAAGCAGAAGTACCGCGAGGAGATCGCGGGCAAGCTGCGTGACGAGTTCAAGTACGAGAACGTCATGCAGGTTCCCGGCCTCGTCAAGATCGTGGTCAACATGGGTGTCGGCGACGCCGCCCGTGACTCGAAGCTGATCGAGGGCGCGATCCGCGACCTGACCACCATCACCGGTCAGAAGCCGGCCGTCACCAAGGCCCGCAAGTCCATCGCGCAGTTCAAGCTGCGTGAGGGCCAGCCGATCGGTGCCCACGTCACGCTCCGTGGCGACCGCATGTGGGAGTTCCTGGACCGCACCCTGTCGCTCGCGCTGCCGCGCATCCGCGACTTCCGCGGCCTGTCCCCCAAGCAGTTCGACGGCCGTGGCAACTACACCTTCGGTCTCACGGAGCAGGTCATGTTCCACGAGATCGACCAGGACAAGATCGACCGTACCCGGGGCATGGACATCACCGTGGTCACCACGGCGACCAACGACGCTGAGGGCCGCGCGCTCCTTCGTCACCTCGGCTTCCCGTTCAAGGAGGCGTGAGCGAGATGGCGAAGAAGGCTCTGATTGCCAAGGCTGCTCGCAAGCCCAAGTTCGGTGTGCGTGGCTACACCCGCTGCCAGCGCTGCGGCCGTCCGCACTCCGTGTACCGCAAGTTCGGCCTCTGCCGCGTGTGCCTTCGTGAGATGGCTCACCGTGGCGAGCTGCCGGGCGTGACCAAGAGCTCCTGGTAGTCCCGGCAATTCGGGAACACCAAGGCTCTCGGTAAGTAGATAGGGCGGTCAGACGCCCAGCTCGCATGCCTTAGGCTTGTGGGGTTGGGCGTCTGTCGCCGCCCGTACGACTTACTACGCCGTAGGTCCACCGCGCCGCACCCGTCCCGTCTCGGATCGGGGAGAGGGATGGCGCACCAGGAAACCCCGGCGAGAGAGGCCGAAGGCCAATTCATGACCATGACTGATCCGATCGCAGACATGCTGACGCGTCTGCGGAACGCGAACTCGGCGTACCACGACTCCGTGGCGATGCCGCACTCGAAGATCAAGTCGCACATCGCGGAGATCCTCCAGCAGGAGGGCTTCATCACGGGCTGGAAGGTCGAGGACGCCGAGGTCGGCAAGAACCTCGTCCTGGAGCTGAAGTTCGGCCCCAACCGTGAGCGCTCCATCGCGGGCATCAAGCGGATCTCCAAGCCCGGTCTCCGGGTGTACGCGAAGTCCACCAACCTGCCGAAGGTGCTCGGCGGCCTGGGCGTGGCGATCATCTCCACGTCCCACGGGCTCCTCACCGACAAGCAGGCCGGCAAGAAGGGCGTGGGTGGGGAAGTCCTCGCCTACGTCTGGTAGCAGAAGGGAACGGAGGAAACAGCTATGTCGCGCATCGGCAAGCTCCCCATCGCGGTTCCCGCCGGCGTGGACGTCACCATCGACGGCCGTACGGTGTCGGTCAAGGGCCCCAAGGGCTCGCTGTCCCACACCGTCGCGGCTCCGATCGACATCGCTAAGGGCGAGGACGGCACCCTGTCGGTGACCCGCCCGAACGACGAGCGTCAGAGCAAGGCCCTGCACGGCCTCTCCCGCACGCTGGTGGCGAACATGATCACCGGCGTGACCCAGGGTTACGTGAAGAAGCTCGAGATCAGCGGTGTCGGTTACCGAGTGACCGCCAAGGGTTCGAACCTGGAGTTCGCTCTCGGTTACAGCCACCCGATCCTCGTCGAGGCCCCCGAGGGCATCACCTTCAAGGTGGAGTCCCCGACCCGTTTCTCGGTCGAGGGCATCGACAAGCAGAAGGTCGGCGAGGTTGCGGCCAACATCCGCAAGCTGCGCAAGCCCGACCCGTACAAGGCCAAGGGCGTCAAGTACGAGGGCGAAGTCATCCGCCGCAAGGTCGGAAAGGCGGGTAAGTAAGCCATGGCATACGGGCAGAAGATCCTCAAGGGCGACGCCTACAAGCGCGCCGCGATCAAGCGCCGTCACATCCGGATCCGCAAGCGGATCGCCGGTACGGCGGAGCGCCCCCGTCTGGTCGTGACCCGCTCCAACCGCCACATCGTGGCGCAGGTGATCGACGACCTGAAGGGTCACACCCTGGCGTCGGCGTCCACCCTGGACGCGTCGATCCGTGGTGGCGAGGCCGACAAGTCCGCGCAGGCCAAGCAGGTCGGCGCCCTGGTCGCCGAGCGTGCCAAGGCCGCCGGTGTCGAGGCCGTCGTGTTCGACCGTGGTGGTAACCAGTACGCCGGGCGCATCGCCGCCCTGGCGGACGCCGCCCGCGAGGCCGGGCTCAAGTTCTGAGCCGGTTCCGTAGCTAGCGGAAAAAGAGAGAGGTAATTCCAATGGCTGGACCCCAGCGCCGCGGTGGCGGTGCCGGTGGCGGCGAGCGGCGGGACCGGAAGGGCCGTGACGGCGGCGCTGCTGCCGCCGAGAAGACCGCGTACGTTGAGCGCGTTGTCGCGATCAACCGCGTCGCCAAGGTTGTGAAGGGTGGTCGTCGCTTCAGCTTCACCGCGCTGGTCGTGGTGGGCGACGGTGACGGCACCGTGGGTGTCGGATACGGCAAGGCCAAGGAGGTGCCGGCCGCCATCGCCAAGGGTGTTGAGGAGGCCAAGAAGCACTTCTTCAAGGTCCCCCGGATCCAGGGCACCATCCCGCACCCCATCCAGGGTGAGAAGGCTGCCGGCGTCGTGCTGCTCAAGCCCGCGTCCCCGGGTACCGGTGTTATCGCCGGTGGTCCGGTGCGTGCCGTGCTCGAGTGCGCCGGTATCCACGACGTGCTGTCGAAGTCGCTCGGCTCCGACAACGCCATCAACATCGTGCACGCGACCGTGGAGGCCCTGAAGGGTCTGCAGCGTCCCGAGGAGATCGCGGCCCGCCGTGGTCTGCCGCTCGAGGACGTCGCTCCCGCGGCTCTGCTCCGTGCGCGTGCCGGGGCGGGTGCGTAATCATGGCGCAGCTCAAGATCACGCAGGTCAAGTCCTACATCGGCAGCAAGCAGAACCACCGTGACACCCTGCGGTCGCTTGGTCTCAAGGGGATCAACACCGTGGTCGTCAAGGAGGACCGCCCCGAGTTCCGCGGCATGGTGCACACCGTCCGCCACCTCGTGACGGTCGAGGAGGTCGACTGATCATGGCGGAGCAGAACCCGCTGAAGATCCACAACCTCCGTCCCGCCCCGGGCGCCAAGACCGCCAAGACCCGTGTCGGTCGTGGTGAGGCGTCGAAGGGTAAGACGGCCGGTCGTGGTACCAAGGGCACCAAGGCCCGCTACCAGGTTCCGGAGCGCTTCGAGGGCGGCCAGATGCCGCTGCACATGCGCCTCCCGAAGCTGAAGGGCTTCAAGAACCCGTTCAAGACCGAGTACCAGGTCGTGAACCTCGACAAGCTGGCCGCGCTCTACCCCGAGGGTGGCGAGGTCACCGTCGAGGGTCTGGTGGCCAAGGGTGCCGTTCGCAAGAACAGCCTCGTCAAGGTCCTCGGCCAGGGCGAGGTCTCCGTGGCGCTGCAGGTGACGGTCGACGCCGTCTCCGGCTCCGCCAAGGAGAAGATCACCGCCGCCGGCGGTACGGTCACCGAGCTGGTCTGAGTTCCTCAGGTCCCTCGATGACGTGAACGATCCCGACCGGGGATACTCCACAAAAGGGGTATCCCCGGTCGGTCGTTCCAAGGGTGGTGCTCTCGCCGGTAAGGTGGCCAGCACTGCCTACTTTTTTCGGCTGCTCCCATGGGGCACCCTGAGCGGCAGTTGACCGTTAGCTATTCGTCTGTATCCGTCGAACCTCAAGACCGTCACCCTTGACGCAGTTGCGCGGGGGTCGCAGGAGGCACCGTGCTCACCGCGTTCGCCCGGGCGTTCAGGACGCCCGACCTGCGCAAGAAGCTGCTCTTCACGCTGGCCATCATCGTGGTCTACCGGGTCGGTACCCACATCCCGATCCCCGGCGTCAACTACAAGGCCGTCCAGCAGTGTGTGACCGAGGCCGGGGCCAACCAGGGCCTGTTCGGCCTCGTGAACATGTTCAGCGGCGGTGCGCTGCTGCAGATCACGGTCTTCGCGCTCGGCATCATGCCCTACATCACGGCCAGCATCATCCTTCAGCTGCTGACCGTGGTCATCCCGCGCCTGGAAGCCCTCAAGAAGGAGGGCCAGGCCGGTACGGCGAAGATCACGCAGTACACCCGGTACCTGACGGTGGCGCTCGCCATCCTGCAGGGCACCGGCCTGGTCGCCACCGCCCGCACCGGCCGGCTGTTCAACGGCTGCTCGGTCGCCGCGAGCATCGTCCCGGACCAGGCGATCTTCACGACCATCACGATGGTCGTCTGCATGACCGCCGGCACCTGCGTCGTGATGTGGCTCGGTGAGCTGATCACCGACCGCGGCATCGGCAACGGCATGTCGATCCTGATGTTCATCTCGATCGCCGCGACCTTCCCGTCCGCGCTGTGGGCCATCAAGAAGCAGGGCACCCTGGCCGGCGGCTGGATCGAGTTCGGCACGGTCATCCTGGTCGGCCTGGTCATGGTCGGGCTCGTCGTCTTCGTCGAGCAGGCCCAGCGCCGCATCCCGGTGCAGTACGCGAAGCGCATGATCGGCCGTCGTTCCTACGGTGGTACGTCCACGTACATCCCGCTCAAGGTGAACCAGGCGGGTGTGATTCCGGTCATCTTCGCCTCCTCGCTGCTCTACATCCCGGCGCTCGTGGCGCAGTTCGCGGGGGGCAACTCGGGCTGGAAGAACTGGGTCCAGAACAACCTGACCAAGGGCGACCACCCGATTTACATCACTCTGTACTTCTTGCTCATCGTTTTCTTCGCGTTCTTCTACGTGGCGATCTCCTTCAACCCCGAAGAAGTCGCCGACAACATGAAGAAGTATGGTGGCTTCATCCCGGGCATCCGGGCTGGCCGACCGACCGCTGAGTACCTCAGCTACGTGCTCAACCGGATCACCTGGCCGGGTTCGCTGTATCTGGGTCTGATTGCTCTCGTGCCAACAATGGCGTTGGTCGGGTTCGGGGCGACGAACAACTTCCCGTTCGGCGGAACCAGCATCCTGATCATCGTGGGTGTCGGTCTCGAGACGGTGAAGCAGATCGAGAGCCAGCTCCAGCAGCGCAATTACGAAGGGTTCCTCCGCTGATGCGTATCGTCCTCGTCGGGCCGCCGGGTGCCGGTAAGGGAACGCAAGCCGTCCGCCTCGCCGAGAAGCTGGCCATCCCGCACATCTCCACGGGCGACCTGTTCCGGGCCAACATCAGCCAGCAGACCGAGCTGGGCAAGCTCGCGAAGTCCTACATGGACGCCGGCAACCTCGTCCCCGACGAGGTCACCATCGCCATGGCCAAGGACCGCATGGAGCAGCCGGACGCCGAGAAGGGCTTCCTGCTGGACGGCTTCCCGCGCAATGTGTCGCAGGCCGAGGCGCTGGACCAGCTCCTGGAGACCGAGGGCATCAAGCTGGACGCGGTCCTGGACCTGGAGGTCCCGGAGGACGAGGTCGTCAAGCGGATCGCCGGCCGGCGCGTCTGCCGCAACGAGTCCGCGCACGTCTTCCACGTGACGTACAGCCCGCCGAAGAAGGAGGGCGTGTGCGACGTCTGCGGCGGTGAGCTGTACCAGCGCGACGACGACTCCGAGGACACCGTTCGCAAGCGGCTGGAGGTCTACCACACGCAGACCGAGCCGATCATCGACTACTACAAGGCGCAGGGCCTGGTCGTGACGATCTCCGCCCTGGGTCCCGTGGACGAGATCACGCAGCGGGCCCTGGAGGCCCTCAAGCGCGAGAAGGCCGAGAGCTAAGATCCCGGCTCTTACGGCCGCGGCGCCCTCCCGGGTGCCGCGGCCGTACTGTTGTACAGATACCCCAGCCGATGTGAGTGACGGAGAGCGCAGGCCCCCCATGGTGCAGATCAAGACGCCCGAGCAGATCGCGAAGATGCGTGCGGCGGGCCTGGTCGTCGCCGCCATCCACGCGGCCACCCGCGAGGCCGCGGTGCCCGGCGCCTCCACCAAGGACCTGGACGAGGTCGCCCGCAAGGTTCTCGCCGAGCACGGCGCCAAGTCGAACTTCCTGGGGTACGGCGGCTTCCCCGCCACCATCTGCACGTCCGTGAACGATGTCGTCGTCCACGGCATCCCCTCCGACGAGGTCGTCCTCAAGGACGGCGACATCATCTCCATCGACTGCGGCGCGATCGTCGACGGCTGGCACGGCGACGCGGCCTACACGGCGTTCGTGGGCTCCGGTCACGCTCCGGAGCTGATCGAGCTGTCCCGGGTGACGGAGGAGTCGATGTGGGCCGGCATCGCGGCCATGAGGCAGGGCAACCGCCTGGTCGACGTCTCCAAGGCCATCGAGACGTACATCCGCCGCCAGCCGAAGCCGGGCGGCGGCAAGTACGGGATCATCGAGGACTACGGCGGCCACGGCATCGGCACCGAGATGCACATGGACCCGCATCTGCTGAACTACGTCGACCGCCGCCGCGGCAAGGGCCCCAAGCTGGTGCCCGGGTTCTGCCTCGCGATCGAGCCGATGGTCTCCCTCGGCACCCCGCGCACGGAGGTCCTGTCGGACGACTGGACGGTCATCACGACGGACGGCACCTGGTCCTCGCACTGGGAACACTCGGTCGCCCTGACCGCGGAGGGTCCCCTGGTCCTCACCGCCCCGGACGGCGGCAGGGCCAAGCTGGCGGAGTACGGCATCTCGACCGCCCCGGACCCGCTCGGCTGATGGCGGCCCCGCCCGCAACCGCCGGTCGGTGGCCGGCGTCAAGGAAGGGGCGCGGCAGGGCCAAGCTGGCGGAGTACGGAACACCGCCGCTCCCGATCCGCTCGGTTAGTGATCTCCCGGCTGGGGCAGACTGTCTCGATTCGCCTTTCACGGTGCGCCGACGTAGACTGACTCGTCGGCTCTTGTGCACCCTCATGCCTGCAAGCATGGGACTGCGACCTGAGTCGAACAAGGTAGTCGATTCGAAGGGCGAAGCGTGGCCAAGAAGCAAGGTGCCATCGAGATCGAGGGCACTGTCGTCGAGTCTCTTCCGAACGCGATGTTCAAGGTCGAGCTCCAGAACGGCCACCAGGTCCTGGCACACATCAGCGGCAAGATGCGTATGCACTACATCCGCATCCTCCCTGACGACCGGGTCGTGGTGGAGCTGTCTCCGTACGACCTGACGCGTGGCCGGATCGTCTACCGCTACAAGTAGATCTTGCCCGCATCCCGCTCCCACGGGGTGGTGGCACTGACCCGGAGAACCTCAATCCAATGAAGGTCAAGCCGAGCGTCAAGAAGATCTGCGACAAGTGCAGGGTGATCCGCCGTCACGGTCGGGTCATGGTCATCTGCGAGAACCCGCGCCACAAGCAGCGCCAGGGCTGACGCACGACCTAACCCTCTGCACCTCTATCGCAGAGATTCGCGCGACGCGAGCTGAATATGTTCATACGCAGAACCCGAGCCCACCAGCTCGACACCCCCGGTTCGGAGGCCGGGGACCCAGTTCGTACCTGATACGGCGACTGGGAGCCGGTTCTGCGGAAGACCTCCGAAGATCACCAGGAGCCATTGAATGGCACGCGTTTCCGGTGTTGACATCCCGCGCGAAAAGCGCGTGGAGGTCGCCCTCACCTACGTGTTCGGCATCGGCCGGACCCTCTCGAAGGAGACGCTGGCTGCGACCGGCGTCGACCCGAACACCCGCGTTCGCGACCTCTCCGAGGAGCAGCTCGTCGCGATTCGTGAGTACGTCGACAACAACATCAAGACCGAGGGTGACCTCCGTCGCGAGATCCAGGCCGACATCCGCCGCAAGGTCGAGATCGGCTGCTACCAGGGTCTGCGTCACCGTCGCGGTCTGCCCGTCCGCGGTCAGCGCACCAGCACCAACGCCCGTACCCGCAAGGGCCCGCGTCGCGCCATCGCCGGCAAGAAGAAGCCGGGCAAGAAGTAGTCCGCAGCGGACACCTGTCCACGGTCTTCGCTGTAGGACCGACCACCTCCCGTAGGAGTTAGTAGATGCCCCCCAAGGGTCGTCAGGGCGCTGCCAAGAAGGTGCGCCGCAAGGAAAAGAAGAACGTCGCTCACGGCCACGCGCACATCAAGAGCACGTTCAACAACACGATCGTCTCCATCACGGACCCGTCCGGCAACGTGATCTCCTGGGCCTCCGCCGGCCACGTCGGCTTCAAGGGCTCCCGGAAGTCCACGCCGTTCGCCGCGCAGATGGCCGCCGAGTCGGCCGCCCGCCGCGCCCAGGAGCACGGCATGCGCAAGGTCGACGTGTTCGTCAAGGGCCCGGGCTCCGGTCGTGAGACCGCGATCCGCTCCCTGCAGGCCACGGGCCTCGAGGTCGGCTCCATCCAGGACGTCACCCCGACCCCGCACAACGGCTGCCGTCCGCCGAAGCGCCGCCGCGTCTGACGCCTGGCAGCTTCGTCTGGCTGTGGGTTCCGGGCGGTACGGCTCCGTAAGGGTCGTACCGCCCGTACCCTTGCAGTACCCGCACTTTTCACGGGTGCGGTTTCCGTAGGACGTCAAATAGCGGGCGTCCACGAATGAAGGATCTGATCCACACATGCTGATCGCTCAGCGTCCCTCGTTGACCGAAGAGGTCGTCGACGAGTTCCGCTCCCGGTTCGTGATCGAGCCGCTGGAGCCGGGCTTCGGCTACACCCTCGGCAACTCCCTCCGCCGTACGCTCCTGTCGTCGATCCCCGGCGCTGCTGTCACCAGCATCCGCATCGACGGCGTCCTGCACGAGTTCACCACCGTGCCGGGCGTCAAGGAGGACGTCACCGACCTGATCCTCAACATCAAGCAGCTGGTCGTCTCCTCGGAGCACGACGAGCCGGTCGTGATGTACCTGCGCAAGCAGGGCCCGGGTCTGGTCACCGCCGCCGACATCGCGCCCCCGGCCGGTGTCGAGGTGCACAACCCCGACCTCGTCCTCGCCACGCTCAACGGCAAGGGCAAGCTGGAGATGGAGCTGACGGTCGAGCGCGGCCGCGGCTATGTCTCCGCCGTGCAGAACAAGCAGGTGGGCCAGGAGATCGGGCGTATCCCGGTCGACTCGATCTACTCGCCGGTGCTCAAGGTCACGTACAAGGTCGAGGCCACGCGTGTCGAGCAGCGCACCGACTTCGACAAGCTGATCGTCGACGTCGAGACCAAGCAGGCGATGCGTCCGCGTGACGCCATGGCGTCGGCCGGTAAGACCCTGGTCGAGCTGTTCGGTCTCGCCCGCGAGCTGAACATCGACGCCGAGGGCATCGACATGGGCCCGTCCCCCACGGACGCCGCCCTGGCCGCCGACCTCGCGCTGCCGATCGAGGAGCTGGAGCTCACGGTCCGCTCCTACAACTGCCTCAAGCGCGAGGGCATCCACTCCGTGGGTGAGCTGGTCGCGCGCTCCGAGGCCGACCTCCTCGACATTCGCAACTTCGGTGCGAAGTCCATCGACGAGGTCAAGGCGAAGCTGGCCGGCATGGGCCTGGCCCTCAAGGACAGCCCGCCCGGATTCGACCCCACGGCCGCGGCTGACGCCTTTGGCGCCGACGACGACGCGGACGCGGGTTTCGTGGAGACCGAGCAGTACTGATCGCCACAGCCTCCGGGGTTCGCGTCAGCGGACCCCGGATCTCTGACAGACAACCGTCTGCTCAGATACTGACCCTGGTACCTGACACGGCCGGGGCAGACACACAGGAGAAGAACAATGCCGAAGCCCACCAAGGGTGCCCGTCTGGGCGGCAGCGCCGCGCACGAGAAGCTGCTCCTCGCGAACCTGGCGAAGAGCCTCTTCGAGCACGGCCGTATCACCACCACCGAGGCGAAGGCCCGCCGCCTGCGCCCGTACGCCGAGCGTCTGATCACCAAGGCGAAGAAGGGCGACCTTCACAACCGCCGTCAGGTGCTCCAGGTCATCACGGACAAGGGCATCGTCCACACGCTCTTCACCGAGATCGGCCCGCGGTACGAGAACCGTCCCGGTGGCTACACCCGCATCACCAAGATCGGTAACCGCCGTGGCGACAACGCGCCCATGGCCGTCATCGAGCTGGTCGAGGCGCTGACGGTGCAGCAGAAGGCCGTGGGCGAGGCCGAGGCCGCCACCAAGCGTGCGGTCAAGGAGGCCGAGGAGGCCAAGGTCGAGGAGACCAAGGCCGAGGACGCCGCCGAGACTCCCGCTGAGGAGTCGACGGAGGCCTGAGGCTCCGCCTGAGCTGAGCGGGTCCGCCCTTCACCCGGGCGGGCCCGCTTTCGCGTACCTGAGAGGATCCAAGGGTGAGTGAAGTACAGCCCGGTCATGTCCGCGTCCGCCTCGACGTCTCCTACGACGGCACCGACTTCCACGGCTGGGCCAAGCAGGCCGGCGGCAGGCGGACCGTGCAGGGGGAGATCGAGGACGCGCTGCGGACCGTCACCCGGTCCCGGGAGACCTACGAGCTGACCGTCGCCGGACGCACCGACGCCGGGGTGCACGCGCGGGGACAGGTCGCGCATGTCGATCTGCCCGAGGGGGTCTGGCGGGAGCACCACGAGAAGCTGCTCAAGCGACTCGCCGGACGGTTGCCGAAGGACGTGCGGGTCTGGGCGCTCAGGGATGCGCCGAGCGGCTTCGACGCCCGCTTCGCCGCGATCTGGCGGCGCTACGTGTATCGCGTCACCGACAACCCCGGCGGAGTGGACCCCCTGCTGCGGGGCCACGTCCTCTGGCACGACTGGCCCCTGGACGTCGCCGTCATGGACGCCGCCGCCAAGTCCCTCGTGGGGGAGCACGACTTCGCGGCGTACGCGAAGAAGCGCGAGGGGGCGACGACGATCCGCGAGATCCTCGACTTCGGGGTGCGCCGGTGCGCGGACGGCATCGTGGAGATCGAGGTCCGCGCCGACGCCTTCTGCCACAACCAGGTGCGTTCCATGGTCGGCGCGCTGCTGTTCGTGGGCGACGGCCACCGCGACGTGGAGTGGCCGCGGCGGGTCCTCGACGCGGGCGTCAGGGACAGCGCCGTGCACGTCGTTCGCCCGCACGGGCTGACGCTGGAAGAGGTCGCCTATCCGGCGGACGACCGGCTTCTGGAGAGACAGCGGCAGGCGCGCCGGCTGAGGGTCCGGGCCGACTGACGGATCAGCCGGCCAGGGCCTTCTTCAGGGTCGGCTTGATGAAGGGCACCAGCGACTTGGCGTAGCCCGCCGTCATGTGGCTGGCGTCGAAGTAGACGATCCGGTCGGCGATCACCGTAGGGCAGACGCTGTCCGCGCAGAACGCCGGCAGAGAGTCGAGGACCCGGGCGCCATGGCGTTCGGCGACCTTCTGCTCCACGGCGCGGAGGTCACGGTATTCGACGGCCTTGTCCTCGGTGGGATTGCAGGCGGAGACGTCGTGGATGTGGGTGGCGAGGCAGTCCGGTACGTTCCTGCCGGGCTGCGGGGTGTCCGTGATGTAGACGAGCTGGGCGCCGGAGGCCTCGAAGACCTTGAAGGCCTGCTCGGCACCGGCCTCGGTCACCTCGCGCCGGATGCGGCTGGTGACGACGATGACGTCGGGCTTGAGATCCCCGATGCTCTTGAACGCCGAGGTCCGCCAGCTGTCGCACTCGGAGTACTCGCGGTTCAGCTCGGGGTTCTTGATGGCGTAGACCTCGGGGGAGCAGCCGCCCTTCGCCATGGTCACCACCTTCACGTGCAGCGACTTCCCGAGGGCGTCGAAGGCGTCGCCCCACTGCCAGGCGTGGGAGTCCCCGATGACCACGATCGAGTTCTTGCCCTGCTTGTCGCCGATGACGCAGTTGTCGCGCATGACGAACTTCTTGACGTCGGTGTTGTCTATGCAGCCGTAGTGGGTCATGTCCTTGGGGGAGCCCGGCAGAGCGCTCTGCGCGGTCGCGGAGAGCTCCTTCTGGAGCACGGCCCTCCGCACCGAGGCCTCGCCGGCGTACCCACCCGCGTCCCCGTTGGCGGCGGAGGCCGAGGTGACCAGGTTGAGCGGGATGAACATGGCGCAGGCCGTGGCCGCGGCCGCCCCCGCGGTGGCCGTGCCGCCGGCGAAGATGCCCTTCCAGGGGGTCGTCACCAACTGCGCGTTGTTCCTGAAGCGCAACTCCACGACGTAGTACATGAGGACGGCAAGGATGAACGACAGGGACAGCACCCGGAAGCGGTCCGAGTAGGTGATGTCCCGGCCCACCACGAACGGCCAGAGGATCAGGATCGGCCAGTGCCAGAGGTACCAGCCGTAGCTGACGTTTCCGACGTAGTCGGTCACCGGGTTGTGCAGGATCGTCTCCACGCCGAGGCGGGGATTGGCGCAGCCGCCGGCGATGATCATGCAGGCGCCCAGCACAGGTCCGGCCACCGCGTACCCCGGAAGGGGTGTCTCCTTGGTGATGAGGAGGGCGGTGCCGATCGTGGTGGCCAGTCCCAGCCAGGAGATGACGGCGGCCAGCCCCTGGTTCATGCGGGACAGCAGCGGTGCGCCGAGGGCGAGCAGGATGCCCGAGGCGAGTTCCCAGATACGGGTCTGGGTGCCGAAGTAGGCGAGGGGCTGGTTCTCGGCGGTCTGCTTGACCGACAGGTACAGCGACCCGGCGATCACGGCGGTCAGGAACAGCGCCACCAGGGCGCGGTTGCGGAAGAGCCTGCGGGAGAGCCAGACCGTGACGACGAGGACGATCGGGGCGGCGACGTAGAACTGCTCCTCGATGCCCAGCGACCAGAAGTGCTGGTACGGGGACTGCGTACCGTTATTGGCGAAGTAGTCGGTGCCGGTCTCGACGAGGCGCCAGTTCATGAAGCTGAGCGCCGCGCTGAGGCCGTCCCGCATGGTGTCACGGAACCTGAGCGGGCTGGCGTAGAGCCAGGCCACGATCGCCGTGGTGATGACGACCACGGCCATGCCCGGGGCGAGCCGCCGCATCCGGCGGGCCCAGAACTTGCTCAGGGACACCTTGCCGGTCTTGTCGATCTCGGCCAGGAGCTGGCTGCCGATGAGGAAGCCGCTCAGCACGAAGCTGACGTCCACGCCGCCGTGGATGTCGATGATGCCGCAGTGCATGGTGACGACCATCATGATGGCGACGGCACGCAGGCCCTGAATGTCCGGCCGGTACTTGCGAAGACGCTCGGTCTGTGCGGCCGTTGAGCGATGGCGGGTCACGGTTCTCCAGTAACTGTCCGGGCTGGCCGGCGACTTCAGTGGACCGTCGGGCAGGCGACAGCCGTACCGCTGACGCGCACCCCTTGGGCGGGAATGCGGATGCCGCACGCGAGCCGCAGCTGGGCGGGCAGTTCGTTCTGCGCGCCGACGTGCGAGTGGCAGCCCACCACCACCTCGCGGAGGAACGATTCGCTGCCGATCGACGAGTCGTGGTCGACCACCGACTCGTGGATCTGCGCGCCCTCGGCCACGCTGACGTTCGCGCCGACGATGGACCGGTCGACGACCACGCGCGGGCCGATGACGGCGTGCGGGCCGATCGTCGAGCCGCCCGTGACGCGGGCGGTCGCGTCGACCGTGGCCGTGGGATGGATCAGGGCCTCGGCCGACGGCCCCACCAGCGGCGAGGTCGCCCTGCCGGTGACCAGGTCGGCGGACCCGTGCACGAAGGCGAGCGGGGTGCCGAGGTCACGCCAGTAGTCGTCGGTGACATGGCCGAAGACACGCCCGCCCCCGGCGACCAGCTGCGGGAAGGTCTCCTGCTCGACGGAGACCTCGCGGTCGGCCGGGATGGCGTCCAGGACGGAGCGGCGGAAGACGTAGCAACCGGCGTTGATCTGGTCGGTGACGCATTCCTCGGTCGTCTTGGGCTTCTCCAGGAAGGACAGCACCCGGCCGGTCTCGTCGGTGGGGACGAGACCGAAGGCGCGCGGGTCGGGGACCCTGGTGAGGTGCAGGGTCACGTCGGCGTCGCGGGCCTGGTGCTGCTCGATGACGGCGCGCAGGTCCACGCCGGACAGGATGTCGCCGTTGAGGGTCAGCACCGGCGCGTCGGCCGAGGGGCCGCGCAACAGCCGTGCGGCGTTGCGGATGGCTCCTCCGGTGCCGAGCGGGATCTCCTCGACGGCGTAGGAGATCTCCAGGTCCTGGGAGAAGTCCTTGAACTCCTGCTCGAACAGGTCGGCGAGGTAGGAGGTGGCGAACACGACGTGCTCGACGCCGGCGTCCATCAGCTTGGCGATCTGGTGCCGGATGAAGGAGGAGCCCGCGACGTTGAGCAGCGGTTTCGGAGTGTGGTTCGTCAGGGGGCGCAGTCGGGTTCCCTTGCCGCCCACCAGGATGATGGCTTCTTGCATGATTGCGTCCCTCGGGTCAGCTTGCGGTCTCGTTGCCGGGTCCTGCGTAGCCGGAGCTGAAGCAGGACCTGATGGCCTTCTCGGTGAGGGGGCGTCCGGCGAAGTCCAGCCGGGAGGCGACCTTGTCGTCGGGCTTGGTGTTCGGGTCGTCGTCGAAGTAGACCGACCACCAGTAGACGCCGCTCATATGCCGTTCCTGGACGACCTGGCAGACGGCGGTGTACCAGTTGGCCTGCACCTGGGGGTCGACCGCGCGCTTGGTGTAGAAGTCGCCGGGGGCGTGGTAGGCGCCGTGCATCGCGCCGATGCCCGCCTCGGCGATGGTGATCTTGGGCAGGGGGCCGGTTGCCTTCCTGTCCAGCCACTTGTTCCAGCCGGCGACCAAGGTGGACACCGAGGCGTTGTCGCCGACCTTGACCGGGAAGTAGGCGTCGATGCCGAGATGGGTGACCGGCATGGTCACGGGGCCGGTGACGTATGCGTCCCAGTTGGCGTCGTAGGCGACCTCGCCGCCGAACAGCTTCTCGGCGTCGTTCACGACACCGTCCCAGTGCGGATCGCCCTGCAGGGAGTTCAGTTCGGTGCCGATGACGAAGGTGGTCGCCTTCTCGCTGTCGGCGGCCTTCAGATAGGGGGTCAGGCATCTCTCGTAGGACGTGAACCAGGCATCGCGATCGGCGGGCTTGATGTTGCCGCGCCAGCCGTTCTCCGCGGTCAGGGAGTGCTCGTCCATGAGGGGCCGGACGGTCGTGCGCAGGCCGGCCTCATGGAAGATCCGCAGCACGCGGGCAAGATGCTCGGGCGTCGGTGTCTTGTCACCGGCGCTGATCTTCGTCGACGAGCGGTTCCCGGTGAAGAACGGGAAGGACACGCTGACGGAGTTGGCGTGCAGTCCGACCAGGTAGTTCGCGTGCAGCCGGGCCTGCTTCTCGACATAGGTGAGGGAGTGCCTGGGGTTGTCCTCCCAGTAGAGCTGGGCGCCCCACTGCGGCATGCCCTTCTTCCACTCCTTGTCCACCTTGGCGACCTCGGTGGTCGGTGAGGTGGCCGCGGAGGTCTGGCCGTCACCGCCCTTGGCCGGCCCGGTGGGTTCCTTGCCGTCGAGCACCAGGTGCGGCACGAGCGAGCCCGACGACCACTGCAGCGGGTGGTCGCCGATCACGAAGGGGGCCGCGATCACGAAGGAGATGACGGCGACGGGGAGCACGGCGAGCATGGGCAGGCGTGCGCGCTTCATGGGTGTGTGATCTCTTCCGGGTCAGGCGGGCTTGGCGATGACGACGAACTTGTTCTCCTCGCGGCGGACGAACTTCCACAGGCCCTTGATGCCGCCGAGCCCTTCGATGAGGGAGAAGTAGGGCAGCAGGAGCAGGACGGCCATGGGCTCCCACCACTTGCGCCTGCCGTTCACCGAGGCGATCGCGTTGAGGCGCAGGCCTTCCCAGTACGCCCAGATCACGTAGGCGAAGCTGACCGACCACAACAGGACGACCGACTGGGTCACGGGCGAGGTGTTCATGTCGCCGATGAACCACGCCACGAACAGGATCGTGCCGACGTGCTGCAGCGGGCCGAGGATCCAGCTGGTCACGCAGATGGTCAGGAACCAGCGGTAACGCAGCGGGACCTTGCGGTTGAAACAGAGGGCGACCAGGCCCCAGGCCCAACGCTCGCGCTGCTTGACGAAATCCTTGGTGTTGGCCGGCGAAGCGCCGTAGCAGCGGCCGTTGAACCAGTCGCTGCGGCCCGGGTAGACGCGGCAGAAGGTCAGGGCCAGCCGGGCGTCCTCGACGATCTCCTTGGGGCCGAAGTCCCAGCCGATCTCGGCCTCGATGGAGGCGCGGATGACGAGGAGCTCGCCGTGCACACCGGCGGCCGGGGTGCCGAGGCCGGTGAAGGCGCGGAACCGTGCGATGTCGTCGGCGGGGCGGATGGCGTCGGCGAACCAGGTGAGCAGGCTCACCGCGTTCTCGCGCGGGTAGGTGAGGATGCCCTGCGCCATGTGCTTGACCTCTTCGGGGGTCGCGCGGCGCTGGCGGTTGATGAACTGAGCGAGGGACGCCGAGGTGTCGGGGCCGACACCGGTGTCGTCGTCCATGTGCAGGACCCACACGTTGTCGAGGGCCTCGCCCTCCTCGATGCGCAGCTCGTGGGCGTAGTTGTTCGCGCGGGCCTTGAACCGGGTGCCGTTCTTGGTCTGGTAGGCCTTCGGGACCGTGACCACGCGGATCAGGTGGCTGCTCGCGGCCAGCTCGTCGATCCGCTCGGCGGCCTCGCAGCCCTCCTCGGTGAGGACGTCCACGCGCATGTACGGGAACCATTCCGGCAGGTGTTCCACGTAGGAGAGGACCGAGCGCTCCAGGGCCGGGTAGGTGTCGTGGCGCCCGATGGTGGGCACGAGGACGATCAGGAAGTCCTGCTCGACCAGGGCGGGCGGGGTCATCAGGTGGGCCTTGCGGAGCCGGCGGCGGATGAGCACGAAGCCCTGGATGGAGACGAGCACCCCGGGCACCGGAAGGGCCCAGCAGATGGTGATCAACCAGGCCAGCGGCGAGTGACTGGGTGTGTACGACCACAGGCTGAAGACGGTCAGCAGGACCAGCGGGATCAGGAACGGCAGGATGCCCGGCTTCCATGCGGCGGTACGTTTCGCCAGCTTGGTGCTGTGCCGCGAATGCGACATCCCCCCGTCGACCATTGTCGATGCCATGACGACTGCGGAACTCCCCTGAGATCGGTCGGCGCGTCGAGGCAGCAGATCTCGGCCGTGGTGCGAGGCGCACCACGGCACGTCTACTCAGGGTTCACTGCCCCCCGACGCCTTCTTCGGCGTCTCGGCCACTCGCCGCTCAGATGCCCCCCCAGGCGCCCAAACCACTGGCCGAACAGATACATGATCCTTGCATGTATGTGCGCGGTAAGGAACACGTGTGAAGCGTATGTGTTCAAAATTTAATCAAATGATGCCTTGCGGAGTGACCTCCACTCTTCGGCGGTGATCACTCGGGGCGAGGCGTACGTCCGTTTCACGTCGGCCGCGGTGTTCTTGTGCCGCGGCTCGGACACGTTCTCGTACGTCAGCGCCTGCCCCCACACCGTCCACAGCACCCACGGTGTGCGGGACAGGGGCCGGGGCTGGTGCGCGTTGAGGGGCACGGAGAAGGACTCGGCGACGATCCGGGGCCTGGCGTACTCCTCCAGGCTTCGGTACCAGACCTCGGTCCAGGCGCCGCGCCCGTACGGCCGGGCGGGGCTCCCGCTGTAGTCGTCGACGCCCACGACGTCCACGTACGCGCCGCCCGGGTAGTACGGCCGGGGCGGAGTGCCGTAGGAGCCGTCCCAGGAGTTCGGGGCCCAGACGAAGATCAGGTTGTGCAGGCCCCGGTGGTGCACCAGGTAGTCGTGCGTCAGCCGCCACAGCCTCCGGTACCCGGCCGGGTCCTGCCCCGCCCACCAGAAGCCGTGGCCGGGCTTCGTGTTCATCTCGTGGTACGGCCGCAGCAGCACCGGTACGCCCCGGGCGCCCAGGTAGCCCAGGTGGTTCGCGAGATAGTCCAGGTCGTGCAGCAGGGCCCCGTGCTCGGCGGTGCCCTCGGTGATCACCCGGCCGAACCAGCCGGGATCATCCACGGCGGGCGAGTTGCGGTGCAGGGTCTGCGGGAAGCCCTTGATGGGACTGCCGGGATAGGGCTGGTGGAAGGAGAAGCCGACGATGCCCGCCGGGGCTCCGCCGTTGTGGGGCAGGGCGACCTCCGTGCCGGAGGCGCATTCCGTGTGCGTGCCGGAGGGGCGGTACGAGCCGTCCGCCGGGCGGGGCAGCCCTGCCCACACGCCCACGGCGAGGTCGACGGCGTCCTCCGCGTAGCCCCACATACGGCGGCAGCTCGGCCAGGCCCGCGAGTAGGACCGTGCCTCACCCACCGCCCAGCCCGGCTGCCCGTACCCCGGCCCCAGGTCGAGCTCCACGAAGCCGGGCAGCCGGCCGGTGATGTCCCGGACCTTGCGGTAGTAGTAGCCCGGCTGCTTCGTCCCCCGGTAGTCGCCGTAGTCCACGTTGTACCGCTCGTTGTGCAGCTCCACGTGCTGCCCGATCACCGTCCGGCTGGGGCGACCCCGGCGCGCGTCGTTCTCCAGCCCGGCCAGCAGCGCGTACACCCGGCGCGCGGCGGGGGTGGCATGCGGATCGCGATGCCGCAGATCACCGGGCACGAGCACCGGCGCCCGTCCGTCGCCCCCGGCGGCCCACTCGGACCAGGCCCACACCGCCGCCGGCCCACCCAACGCGACTCCCGCCGCGGCCCCCAACAGCCCGACCCGCCCTCGCATGCGCACAGGGTCACGCGACTTTCAGCAGGAGCGGAGCAGCGACGGCCGGATTGCCTCGGGCGACGCGTTCGAGACCGATACTGCGGCGACCGCCGGCTCGGTCGTCGCGGAGGGTGGCGCCGGGGTTCAGGCCTGCGTCGGCGACCGCGGGTGGAGCGGTGGCGGACCGGGGGAGGGGGCGGTTGGCCGCGGTGCCGTCGTCGCCGTGGCGTGCGGGGGAGACGGCCGCGGCGCCGCTGGTGACGCCTTCGATCAGGCCTGCGTCGGCGACTGCGGGTGGAGCGGTGGTGGACCGGGGGAGGGGGCGGTTGGCCACGATGCCGTCGTCGTGGCGCGCCGGGGAGACGGACACAGCGCCGTCGGTGACGCCGGGGGTGGCGTCGGCCTGGTCGTCGCGGAGGGTGGCGCGGGCGGCGGGGGGAGGGGGCAGGGTGTCGGGGCGGACCGCGCCGGCGCCCCGGGCGGTGTGCGGACCGGTGGCGGTGCCGCCGTCCGCGCCGGCGCCCGTGCGCCCGCTCTCGTCGGTGGTCGGCGCGGTCGTCCGTGGGTGGAGGCTCAAGGTGTGGTGCATGGGCATGGGCCGGTTCCCCCGGGCGTTCGTGGTGGTGGCCGATGTGGGGCGGCCGGTGTGCGGGGGAGAGGCTGACCCGCCCGGGTCAGCCGTTGGCGGCTGCCGACGCCTGGGCCTGGCCGCGGCGGTAGATCTGGTTGAAGACGAACTGCTGCAGGTCGGTGCCGGCCCGGAAGACCGCCGTGTCCTTGTTGGTGACGTTCTTGCCGTTGAGGAAGCCGCCGGTGGTGAAGTAGGCGTAGCGGCCGACGGCGTTCGTGGTCGTCAGGCAGATCGCGGAGTCGCAGAAGTTCTTGACGCCCTTGCCGGGCAGGGAGCGCACCACGGCCTTCTTGGCGGCCTGCTTCCTGACCTGCGTGGCCTGCGCCTGCTCGTCGAAGACGGCGACGCCGACGGTGATCGCGACGCCGCCGTTGGTGTAGGTCGCGCGGATCAGGCGGGTGCAGCCGCCCGCGGTGAGGATCTTCGGCAGGTTGCCGCTGGCGGCGGAGGCGCAGTTCGTGGTGTCGGCCGTCGCGCCCTTCTTGTACACGGTCTCGCCCATGGTCAGCTGGGTGCCGGGGAAGAGGGTGTCGGCGCTGAGCGGGGCGGTGTCCTTCTTGGCGCTGGCTATGAAGTCCCTCGGGTCCAGCGGCGGCGGGGCGCTGGTGGACGCGAAGGATGGCGTGGGGGAGCCGCTGGGCACGGAGGCGCTGGCGGGCAGGCCGGTGGGACCGCCGGAGGCGTCGGTGCCGCTGTTCGCGGAGACGACGGCCATGGCCACGGCGGTGCCGACGGCTACCGTGGCGACGGCGCCGGCGCCGATGAACAACAGTCTGCGGCGCTTGTTGCGGGTCTCCGAGGCCTCGGCGAGCGCCGCCCAGTCCGGGGTCCCGTCGTCACCGCCGCTGTTCCAGGACTGCTGCGAATGCGGTTTCCAGGGATCCCATTGAGACTGGGGTCCCCCCTGCCCGTAACTCATGGGGCGCATCTTAGACGGGGGGCGCGGGTGAGCACGCCGATCGGCCGTTTTGACCCTCGCCGACGACCCCGGTATTCTGCTTGTTCGTTGTGTATTGGCTTGCTCATTCTCACGGGACGGGCCCTTACACCGGTCCACCGGGCCGATGACCAGCGACCCCATGTACGCGGTTTGCGTCGCCGCCGTGCGGTCAAGGCTGTCGTGATCGTTTCGGTGACCTGTTCAGGACCATTCACTCGAAGCGAAGGCTACGAACCGTGCGTACGTACAGCCCCAAGCCCGGCGATGTGACGCGCCAGTGGCACGTCATCGACGCTCAGGACGTTGTCCTGGGCCGTCTCGCCACCACTGCAGCGACCCTTCTCCGGGGCAAGCACAAGCCGATCTACGCGCCGCACGTCGACGCTGGTGACTTCGTCATCATCATCAACGCCGACAAGGTGCACCTGTCCGGTAACAAGCGGACCCAGAAGATGGCGTACCGCCACTCCGGCTACCCGGGTGGTCTGCGCTCCGTCCGTTACGACGAGCTGCTCGACAAGAACCCTGAGAAGGCCATCGAGAAGGCCGTCAAGGGCATGCTCCCGAAGAACACCCTCGGCCGTCAGATGCTGTCGAAGCTGAAGGTCTACAAGGGTGACCAGCACCCGCACGCTGCCCAGCAGCCGGTGCCGTTCGAGATCACCCAGGTCGCGCAGTAAGTCCGGCCACCCCCTAAGACTGAACAGAATCTGAGGAGAATCGTGGCCGAGACCACTGCCGAGCAGCCGCTCGAAGAGCTTGACATCGACAGCTACACCACCGAGTCCGAGGTCCCCGTCGAGGGCGAGTACACCTCGGAGTCCCTGGCCTCCCGCTTCGGCGAGCCCCAGCCGGCCGCCGGCCTGGGCCGCCGCAAGAACGCCATCGCCCGCGTCCGGATCGTCCCGGGCACCGGCAAGTGGAAGATCAACGGTCGCACCCTCGAGGACTACTTCCCGAACAAGGTGCACCAGCAGGAAGTCAACGAGCCCTTCAAGGTGCTCGAGCTGGAAGGCCGTTACGACGTCATCGCCCGCATCGCGGGTGGCGGTGTCTCCGGTCAGGCCGGTGCCCTGCGCCTCGGTGTCGCCCGCGCCCTGAACGAGGCCGACGTCGACAACAACCGCGGCCCGCTGAAGAAGGCCGGCTTCCTGCGCCGCGACGACCGCGCGGTCGAGCGGAAGAAGGCCGGTCTGAAGAAGGCCCGCAAGGCTCCGCAGTACAGCAAGCGCTAAGCGTCGCCTGCTCGTACTCCGAACGCCCCGGCGGCACGCCACTTGTGCCGTCGGGGCGTTCGTTTATCCCAGGCAAGGGCGTATAACGACACGGGACGCTCAGCCGCTCAACGGCTCGTGTGATCGCAGTTTCCTCAGGAGGACAAGTGGGACGACTCTTCGGCACGGACGGCGTGCGCGGTGTTGCCAACGCGGACCTGACGGCCGAGATGGCGCTCGGCCTGTCCGTTGCGGCGGCCCACGTGCTGGCCGAGGCGGGCACCTTCGAGGGCCACAAGCCGACGGCGGTGGTCGGTCGGGACCCGCGG
Source organism: Streptomyces sp. NPDC007856 (assembly GCF_042868225.1). Classification (NCBI taxonomy): domain Bacteria; kingdom Bacillati; phylum Actinomycetota; class Actinomycetes; order Kitasatosporales; family Streptomycetaceae; genus Streptomyces; species Streptomyces sp. NPDC007856. The sequence goes on from NZ_JBIAEC010000001.1 coordinate 216,735, forward strand.
GCGTCCGGGGAGTTCCTGGAGGCGGCCGTGGTCGCGGGCCTGGCCAGCGCCGGCGTGGACGTGCTGCGCGTCGGCGTGCTGCCGACGCCCGCGGTGGCGCATCTGACCGGCGCCCTCGGCGCCGACCTCGGCGTGATGCTCTCCGCCAGCCACAACGCGATGCCGGACAACGGCATCAAGTTCTTCGCCCGCGGCGGCCACAAACTCGCCGACGAGCTGGAGGACCGGATCGAGGCGGTGTACGACTCCCACCGGCACGGCGAGCCGTGGGAGCGGCCGACGGGCGCGGGCGTGGGCCGGGTGCGGTTCTACGACGAGGGCTTCGAGCAGTACGTCGGCCATCTGCTGTCCGTCCTCCCGAACCGGCTCGACGGACTGAAGATCGTCCTGGACGAAGCGCACGGCGCGGCCTCGGGGGTCTCGCCGGAGGCGTTCTCCCGGGCGGGCGCCGAGGTCGTCACGATCGGCGCCGAGCCGGACGGTCTGAACATCAACGACGGCTGCGGCTCGACCCACTTGGACCACCTCAAGGCCGCGGTGGTCGAGCACGGCGCCGACTTCGGCATCGCGCACGACGGCGACGCCGACCGGTGTCTGGCCGTGGACCACACCGGCGAGGAGGTCGACGGCGACCAGATCCTCGCCGTGCTGGCGCTGGCCATGCGGGAGCGCTCCGCGCTGCGGGCCGGCACGGTCGTCGCCACCGTGATGTCCAACCTGGGCTTCAAGCTGGCGATGGAGAAGGCCGGGATAAACCTGGTGCAGACCGCCGTCGGCGACCGGTATGTCCTGGAGGAGATGAAGGAGCACGGGTACGCGCTCGGCGGCGAGCAGTCCGGGCACGTCATCATCCTCGACCACTCGACCACCGGCGACGGCACGCTGACCGGGCTGCTGCTGGCGGCGCGGGTCGCCGAGACCGGCCGCTCGCTGCGGGAGCTGGCGTCCGTGATGGAGCGGCTGCCGCAGGTGCTGATCAATGTGCCGGACGTGGACAAGTCGCGGGTGCGGACGTCGGCGGAGCTCGCTGCCGCGGTGACCGAGGCCGAGCGCGAACTCGGTGAGACGGGACGGGTGTTGCTGCGGCCTTCCGGAACCGAGCCGCTGGTGCGGGTGATGGTCGAGGCCGCGGACATCGACCAGGCCCGGTCCGTCGCCGGGCGGTTGGCCGACGCCGTGAAGTCGGCGCTGGGCTGACCCGGGGCCGCCCGGAGTGACAAAGGGTGCATACCTGGTCACTGATTGCAGGGCGGCCCGCGCCTACAGCTTGCGCAGCCTCAGCCGCTGCACCTTGTGGTCCGGGCCCTTGCGGACCACAAGGGTGGCCCGGCCGCGGGTGGGGGCGATGTTCTCCACCAGGTTGGGCTTGTTGATCGTCCGCCACAGGGTGCGGGCGTAGTCGAGGGCCTCCTCCTCGGAGACCTGGGTGTACTTGCGGAAGTACGAGTCGGGGTCCTGGAAGGCCGTCTGGCGCAGCTTCTTGAAGCGGTTGAGGTACCAGCGCTCGATGTCCTCGGCGCTCGCGTCGACGTACACGCTGAAGTCGAAGTAGTCGGCGAGGCCGACCCGGGTACGGCCGTCCTTGCCGGGCAGGGCGGGCTGCAGGACGTTCAGGCCCTCGACGATCAGGATGTCGGGGCGGCGGACCGTGAGTCTCTGGTCCGGGACGATGTCGTAGATGAGGTGGGAGTAGACGGGGGCGGTGACCTCGTCCTTGCCCGCCTTGATGTCGGCGACGAAACGGGTCAGGGCGCGGCGGTCGTACGACTCGGGGAATCCTTTCCGCGACATCAGGCCGCGCGCCTCCAGCTCCCGGGTGGGCAGCAGGAAGCCGTCCGTGGTGACCAGCTCTACGCGCGGGTGCTCGGGCCAGCGGGAGAGCAGGGCCTGCAGAAGGCGGGAGACGGTGGACTTGCCGCAGGCCACCGAGCCGGCGACGCCTATGACGAACGGGGTGCCGGACTGGGAGCCCTGCTCGCCGAGGAAGGTGTTCAGCGCCCCTCTGAGTCCGTCCGTGGCGCCGACGTAGAGGTTGAGCAGCCGGGAGAGCGGGAGGTAGATGTCCCGCACCTCGTCCAGGTCGATCACATCGCCCAGACCGCGCAGCTTCTCCACCTCCTCGGCGGTGAGCGGCAGCGGCGTCTTGTCGCGCAGCGCGCTCCACTCGGCGCGGGTGAGGTCGACGTAGGGAGTCGCCTCCGGCCTGTGCCGGTGGGCGCTCCGGGGCATCGAGGAGACCGGTGAGATCACAGTCCATTGTTAACGGAGTTTGAACGAGGCGGCGGGTGGGGTGTGTCACGCCCGCGCGACCGACCGGGTCGGGGTGTAGTCGGTGCTGACCTCCGCTTCCGGCGTCCGCGCGGACCGGCGGGTCGGAAACGGCCTTCGTACGGCGGTGGGAATTTCCGATTTCGGGCAGGCGGAGGCCAGTTCGGGCCGTTCCCGGGTCGTAGGCTGCGGCCCATGTGCGGAATCGTTGGATACGTAGGGTCACAGTCGGCGCTCGATGTCGTGATGGCCGGGCTGAAGCGGCTGGAGTACCGGGGTTACGACTCGGCGGGTGTCGCCGTGCTGGCCGACGGTGGGCTGGCCGCGGCGAAGAAGGCCGGGAAGCTGGTCAATCTGGAGAAGGAACTGGTCGAACGGCCGCTGCCGACGGGCGTGACGGGCATCGGCCACACCCGCTGGGCCACGCACGGCGGTCCGACGGACGCCAATGCCCACCCGCATCTCGACAACGCGGGGCGTGTCGCCGTCGTCCACAACGGCATCATCGAGAACTTCGCGGTGCTGCGGGCCGAACTCGCCGAGCGCGGCCACGAACTGACGTCCGAGACGGACACCGAGGTCGTCGCCCACCTGCTAGCCGAGGAGTTCTCCGCCTGCGCGAACCTCGCGGAGGCCATGCGGCTGGTGTGCCGGCGGCTGGAGGGCGCGTTCACCCTGGTCGCGGTGCACGCCGACGAGCCGGACGTGGTCGTCGGCGCGCGCCGGAACTCGCCGCTGGTGGTGGGCGTTGGAGAGGGTGAGGCGTTCCTGGCCTCGGACGTCGCCGCGTTCATCGCCCACACGCGCTCCGCGATCGAGCTGGGCCAGGACCAGGTGGTGGAGCTGCGCCGCGACGGCGTGACGGTGACGGGCTTCGACGGCCGCCCGGCCGAGGTCCGCAGCTACCACGTGGACTGGGACGCCTCCGCCGCGGAAAAGGGGGGGTATGACTACTTCATGCTCAAGGAGATCGCCGAGCAGCCCAAGGCGGTCGCCGACACGCTGCTGGGCCGTATCGACCCGTCGGGTTCGCTGACGCTGGACGAGGTCCGTATCTCGCCCTCAGAGCTGCGCGAGATCGACAAGGTCGTCATCGTCGCGTGCGGTACGGCCTTTCACGCCGGCCTGATCGCCAAGTACGCCATCGAGCACTGGACGCGCATCCCCTGCGAGGTGGAGCTGGCCAGCGAGTTCCGGTACCGGGACCCGATCCTGGACGGCCGCTCCCTGGTCATCGCCATCTCCCAGTCCGGCGAGACCATGGACACCCTGATGGCGCTGCGGCACGCCCGCGAGCAGGGCTCCAAGGTGCTGGCGATCTGCAACACCAACGGCTCGACGATCCCGCGCGAGTCGGACGCGGTGCTGTACACGCACGCCGGGCCGGAGGTCGCCGTCGCCTCCACGAAGGCGTTCCTGACCCAGCTGGTGGCCTGCTACCTGGTGGCGCTGTATCTGGGCCAGGTGCGCGGCACCAAGTGGGGCGACGAGATCCAGGCCGTGATCAAGGACCTGTCCCGGATCTCGGTGGAGGTCGAGCGGGTCCTGGAGACGATGCAGCCGGTGCGCGAGCTGGCCCGGAGCCTGGCGTCGAAGAACACGGTGCTGTTCCTGGGCCGGCACGTGGGCTACCCGGTCGCCCTCGAAGGCGCCCTGAAGCTCAAGGAACTCGCCTACATGCACGCCGAGGGCTTCGCGGCGGGCGAGCTGAAGCACGGTCCGATCGCGCTGATCGAGGAGGACGTGCCGGTCGTGGTCGTCGTCCCCTCCCCGCGCGGCCGCTCGGTCCTGCACGACAAGATCGTCTCCAACATCCAGGAGATCCGGGCGCGGGGGGCGCGCACGATCGTCATCGCCGAGGAGGGCGACGAGGCGGTGGTCCCGTACGCCGACCACCTGATCCGCATCCCGGCCACCCCGACCCTGCTCCAGCCGCTGGTGGCGACGGTGCCGCTGCAGGTCTTCGCGTGCGAGTTGGCCACCGCCAGGGGGAACGAGGTGGATCAGCCGCGGAATCTGGCGAAGTCGGTCACGGTGGAGTAGCTACTCGTTGCTCGCGCAGTTCCCCGCGCCCCCCAGGGGGTGCGGGGCTGTCGGCTTCGGGGCGTTGCTCAATGGACCGACAGGCCGCCGTCGATGAAGATCGACTGGCCTGTGACGTAGGCGGAGGCCTGGCTTGCGAGGAAGACGGCCGCGCCCTCGAAGTCCTCGGCGAGGCCGTTGCGGCCGGTCATCGTGCGGGCGGCCAGGGCGGCCACCTGCCCCGGGTCGGACGACAGCCGCCGGTTGAGGGCGGTCATCACGAACCCCGGCACCAGGGTGTTGACGGTGACGCCGTACGGCGACCAGGCCTCGGCCTGCGAGCGGGCCAGCGACTCCAGCGCCCCCTTGGAGACGCCGTACGCCCCGCTCTGCACGAAGGCGCGGTGGGCCTGCTGCGAGGTGATGTGGATGATCCGGCCGAAGCCGCGCTCCGCCATGCCGGGCCCGAACCGCTGCCCCAGCAGGAAGGGCGCCTCCAGGTTCACGGCCATGGTGGTGTCCCACACGTCCTCGCCCAGCTCACCCATCGGCGGCCGCAGGTTGATCCCGGCGGAGTTGACGAGGATGTCCGGCTCACCGAAGACACCGGCCGCCTCCTCGGCCGCCGCACGCACACCGTCACGGGTGCCCAGGTCCGCCGAGACCCAGGCGGCCCGGCAGCCGTCGGCCGTCAACTCCGCGACGGTTTCCTCCAGTTGCTCCTTGGTGCGGGCCACGACCACCACGCTCGCGCCGGCCCGCGCCAGCGCCCCGGCGATGGCCCGGCCGATGCCTGAACTGCCTCCGGTCACCACGGCGACACGGCCGTCCAGCGAGAAGAGTCGGGAGAGATGGGCCTGGGTCGTCATGGACGGAGCGTAGACGGCACGCGCCCGGCGCGGCAGTTGGATTTCGCCAGGTGGGCGGGTGCCGCCGGGTCCGCGATCGTAGGCTGCCCGGCATGAGCATCATCGGAGTGGGGATCGACGTCGCCGAGATCGACCGGTTTCGCGCGTCGTTGGAGCGGACGCCCGGGCTGGCCGATCGGCTGTTCGTGGAGCGGGAGCTGCTGCTGCCCAGCGGGGAGCGGCGCGGGATCGCCTCGCTCGCGGTCCGGTTCGCCGCCAAGGAGGCCCTGGCGAAGGCGCTGGGGGCGCCGCCCGGGCTGCACTGGACCGATGCCGAGGTGTACGTCGAGGACAGCGGACAGCCCCGGCTGCGGGTGACGGGCAGCGTGGCCGCGCGGGCCGCGGAGCTGGGCGTGCGGTCCTGGCATGTGTCGCTCAGCCATGACGCGGGCGTCGCCTCGGCCGTGGTGGTCGCCGAGGGCTGAACGGCCGGGTGTGGGCGACGGCCGTTCCGGGGCAGACTCGGTGCCATGCGGAGTGCGTACAGCGTGGAGACGGTAAGGGCGGCCGAACGGGCGCTGATGGCGCGGCTGCCGGAGGGTGCGCTGATGCAGCGGGCCGCCGCCGGGCTGGCCGCCGCCTGCGCCGAGTTGCTCGGACGGGTGTACGGCAGCCGGGTGGTGCTGCTCGTCGGCAGCGGTGACAACGGCGGGGACGCGTTGTACGCGGGGGCCCGGCTGGTCCGGCGCGGCGCCGGGGTCACGGCCGTGCTCCTGACGCCCGAACGGGCGCACACCGGCGGGTTGGCCGCGCTGCGGCGGGCGGGCGGCGCGGTCGCCGCGGCCGGTTCCGCCGAGGGGCTGATCGAGCGGGCCGACCTCGTCGTGGACGGGATCGTCGGGATCGGCGGCAAGGGCGGCCTGCGGCCGGAGGCCGAGGCCCTGGCCGGGGTCGCCGCGCGGTCCCGGGCCGCGGTGGTGGCCGTGGACCTGCCGAGCGGGATCGAGGCGGACACCGGGGAGGTGCGCGGGGCCGCGATCCGGGCCGATCTGACGGTGACCTTCGGGACGTACAAACCGGGGCTGCTGATCGATCCGGGGCGGGAGTACGCCGGGGTGGTGCGGCTGGTCGACATCGGCCTCGAACTGCCCGGCGGGCCCGAGCTCCGGGCCCTGCAACACGCCGACGTGGCACGGCTGTTGCCGGTGCCGGCCGCGGAGAGCGACAAGTACCGGCGCGGGGTCGTCGGGATCGCCGCCGGGTCCGCGCGCTATCCGGGCGCCGCCGTGCTCGCCGTCTCCGGCGCGCTGCGGGGCGGGGCGGGGGCCGTACGGTACGTCGGGCCGGCCGGGGACGCGGTCATCGCCCGCTTCCCGGAGACGCTGGTGTCCGACCAGGGGCCGGCGAAGGCGGGGCGCGTACAGGCCTGGGTGGTCGGGCCGGGGGCCGGGGAGGACGCGGCGACCGTGACCGAGGTGCTCGCGGCGGATGTGCCGGTGCTGATCGACGCGGACGGGCTGCGGCTGGCCGAGCGGGACGCGGTGCGCGGGCGTACGGCGCCGACCCTGATGACACCCCATGCCGGAGAGGCGGCCGCGCTGCTGGGCGTGCGCCGGGAGGAGGTCGAGGGGGCTCGTCTGGCCGCGGTGCGGGAGCTGGCGGCGGCGTACCGGGCGACGGTGCTGCTGAAGGGGTCCACGACCCTGGTCGCCGACGCCGGGGGCGGGGCGGTGCGGGTGAACGCCACGGGGACGTCCTGGCTGGCCACGGCGGGCAGCGGCGACGTGTTGTCGGGCCTCGCCGGGTCGCTGCTGGCATCGGGGCTCTCGGCGCTGGACGCGGGGAGCACGGCGGCGTACCTCCACGGCCTCGCCGGGCGGTTCGCGGCGGACGGGGCGCCGGTGGGCGCACATGACGTCTCCGACCGGATCCCGGAGGCCTGGCGGGACGTGCACGCGCTGTAGCTGACGGGGCGCCCGGCGCCGCGGCCGGCCGGGGGCGGGGCCGCTCACCGGCGTCGGCACAGTGCAGGCTGCGCCCACCCGCTGGGGACCGACGGCCGCCGTATTCAGGTCCACCCCCCGGGTGACCCTCCCGCGCGGCACTCCCGATGCGGCGGAACCCCGCGCTTGGCTGATCGCATGATCAGCAGACGAATCGCGTCCAGAGGTGTCGCGGTGCTGCTCGCCACCGCGACCGCCCTCCCGGTGGCCGGCACCGCCGTGGCCTCCCCACCGGCCGGCATCCCCGTGGCCGGCACCCCCGTGCCCCCCGCCCCGGCCCCCGCTCCCGAGCTCGTCCCGGGTGTCGCGCCCCCGCCCGGGCAGGCATGGCAGATCGACACGCCCGACCAGGCGTTGCCGCCGAGGGTGTACGCGCCCACCACACGAGAGAACGCCGTGGAACCCAAGGCCGCGGCGCCGGGGACGTACGACCTCATCGAGTACGTGCCGCTCGCCGACGCCGTCGCCAAGGTGACCTGCAGCAGGCAGACCGGGCCCTATCAGCGGCAGGTCGAGCGGTGGCTGAAGCTGAGGGTCGACGGGAAGCAGTCCGCCGCCGACTGCAAGGCCATCCGGGCGTTCCAGATCGCGTACAAGATCAAGCCCGCCAGCGGGTTCGCCGGACCCGTCACCTGGTCGACCATGATGCTCGTGTCGGCGAGGAGGAACCCGAACGCCGCCAAGAAGTGCCCCGTCCGGTCGTACAAGGTCGCCTGCGTCGATCTGGACCGTCAGCTCACCTGGGTGCAGAAGGGCTCCAAGGTGGTGTTCGGGCCGGTGCCCATGCGCAGCGGGCGCAACGGGCACGTCACCCGCAAGGGCTGGCACGCCATCTACTGGCGGCACAAGAACCACTGGTCCACCCTCTACAACCAGCCCATGCCGTACGCCCAGTTCTTCGACGGCGGCGAGGCGTTCCACGCCGTCTACGGCAGCATCTACACCACCGTCGGCTCCTACGGCTGCGTCAATCTGACGCTCGGCGACGCGCGCACCCTGTGGAACGTGCTGAAGAAGGGCGACCGCGTCTACGTGTGGGGGCGGCGGCCGGGTACCTGAGAGCCAGGTGGCCGAGACTGCGGCCGGGGCCCGAACGGCCCTCTGAGAGACTGGGGGCGCGATGAGTGAGACTGCGACTGTGCCGACCGCCCCCCTGCGCGCCCGCGCCGAGATCGATCTGGGCGCCCTGCGGGCCAATGTGCGTGCTCTGCGTGCCCGGACGCCGAACGCGGCCCTGATGGCCGTCGTCAAGTCCGACGCCTACGGCCACGGGGCGCTGCCGTGCGCCCGTGAGGCCCTCGCGGCGGGTGCGACCTGGCTCGGCACGGCCACGCCCGAGGAGGCCCTCGCGCTGCGCGCGGCCGGGCTGCCGGGCCGCATCCTGTGCTGGCTGTGGGTGCCGGGCGGCCCCTGGCGGCAGGCGGTCGAAGCCGACATCGACGTGTCGGTGAGCGGCATGTGGGCGCTGCGGGAGGCCGTCGCGGCCGCCCGCGAGGCCGGGCGCACCGCGCGCGTGCAGCTCAAGGCCGACACCGGGCTCGGCCGCAACGGCTGCCAGCCCGGGGACGACTGGGCCGAGCTGGTCCGTGAGGCCCTGCGCGCGGAGGCCGACGGCCTCGTCCGCGTCACCGGGCTGTGGTCCCACTTCGCCTGCGCCGACGAGCCCGGCCATCCCTCCATCGCCGCCCAGCTCGCCCGCTTCCGGGAGATGCTGGCGTACGCCGAGGAGCAGGGCGTGCGCCCCGAGGTGCGGCACATCGCCAACTCCCCGGCCACGCTCACCCTCCCCGAGACCCACTTCGACCTCGTCCGCCCCGGCATCGCCATGTACGGCATCTCGCCCAGCCCGGAGCTGGGCACCCCGGCCGACTTCGGGCTGCGCCCGGTGATGACGCTCAGCGCCTCGCTGGCGCTGGTCAAGCACGTGCCGGGCGGGCACGGCGTCAGCTACGGCCACCACTACGTCACCCCCGGCGAGACCACCCTCGGCCTCATCCCCCTCGGCTACGGCGACGGCGTCCCCCGGCACGCCTCGGGCACCGGCCCGGTGCTGGTCGACGGCAAGTGGCGCACGGCCGCCGGCCGGGTGGCCATGGACCAGTTCGTGGTGGACCTCGGCGGCGACGAGCCCGCGGTGGGCAGCGAGGCCGTGCTGTTCGGGCCCGGCGACCGGGGCGAGCCGACCGCCGAGGACTGGGCGCAGGCCTGCGGCACGATCGCGTACGAGATCGTCACGCGGATCGGAACCCGGGTTCCGCGCGTCTATGTGAATGCCTCCGAGTAATTGCCTCCGGGTAAATCTCTCCGTGTCAACGCGTCCATGCCACGCGTCATGTGACGGCGTACATGTGAACGGGGAAGGAGTCCGGTAACCCGTTCGAGAGACGCGACCCGGATCACGTGTAACACCGGTCATACCTGTTACGGCGGCAGCGGGGGCACCATCGGTCGCACCCATGAGCGAACTGCAGTACGGCGAAGAGGAGCGGTACGTGAGCGAGAGCAGTGCGGAGGCCGTGGCGGACGTCGTCGCCTCGGCGGCCGCCGCCTCCGCCGCGGGGGCGGCCGGAAGCTTGCGCAGGGCGACCGGCATCGCCGGTGCCGCGATAGGCGTGCTGGCCGCTGGCGCGGCGGCCGGCGTCGCCATCGAGCGGATGACGGTGGGCCGCGGGATGCGCAGGAAGGCCCGGCTGGCGCTGGACTCCGCGGGCCCCTACGGCACCCTGCGCGGCACCCCGGGCAAGGCGACCGCGGACGACGGCACCGAGCTGTACTACGAGGTCGACGAGGTCGAGCCCGACCCGGGTCCGCACGTCTCCCCGCGCCGGCGCCGGCTGTTCGGCCGTAAGGCCCCCGCCCCGGTCACCGTGGTCTTCTGCCACGGCTACTGTCTCAGCCAGGACTCCTGGCACTTCCAGCGCGCGGCCCTGCGCGGGGTCGTCCGGACCGTGCACTGGGACCAGCGCAGCCACGGCCGCTCCGGGCGGGGCGTGGCCCAGACCCGGGACCGGGTGCCGCTCACCATCGACCAGCTCGGCCGCGATCTGAAGGCCGTCCTGGACGCCGCCGTACCGGAGGGCCCGATCGTGCTGGTCGGCCATTCGATGGGCGGGATGACCGTGATGGCGCTCGCCTCCGAGCATCCGGAGCTGATCCGCGAGCGGGTCGTCGCCGCCGCCTTCGTCGGTACCTCGTCCGGGCGGCTCGGTGAGGTCAACTTCGGGCTGCCGGTCGCCGGCGTCAACGCGGTGCGCCGGATCCTGCCCGGAGTGCTGAAGGCGCTCGGGCAGCAGGCGGAGCTGGTGGAGAAGGGGCGCCGGGCCACCGCCGAGCTGTTCGCCGGGATCATCAAGCGGTACTCGTTCGGGGGACGGGACGTCGACCCGGCCGTCGAGCGGTTCGCGGAGCGGATGATCGAGTCCACGCCGATCGACGTGGTCGCCGAGTTCTACCCGGCCTTCACCGACCACGACAAGACCGAGGCGCTCGCCTCCTTCCGGGACATGCCGGTGCTGGTCCTGGCCGGCGTCCAGGACCTGGTCACGCCCAGCGAGCACAGCGAGGCCATAGCCGACCTGCTGCCCGACGCCGAGCTGGTGCTCGTCCCGGACGCCGGGCACCTGGTGATGCTGGAACACCCCGAAGTGGTCACCGACCGCCTCGCCGATCTGCTCACCCGCGCGGGTGCGGTGCCCGCAGGAGCTACGGTTATGGGCTATGGAAGCACCAGCAGCACCGCGGAACCCCGCTGAGACCCGGCTGACGATCACTTCGCCCGAGCAGATGCGAGAACTGGGCCGCAGGCTGGCCAAGCTGCTGCGGGCCGGCGATCTGGTGATGCTGAGCGGTGAGCTGGGCGCGGGCAAGACCACGCTGACCCGCGGGCTGGGCGAGGGGCTCGGCGTGCGCGGCGCGGTCACCTCGCCGACCTTCGTGATCGCCCGGGTGCATCCCTCCCTGGGCGACGGCCCGCCGCTCGTGCACGTGGACGCCTACCGGCTCGGCGGCGGCCTGGACGAGATGGAGGACCTGGACCTCGACGTCAACCTGCCCGACTCGGTGATCGTCGTGGAGTGGGGCGAGGGCAAGGTCGAGGAGCTGACCGAGGACCGGCTCCAGGTCGTCATCCACCGCGCCGTCGGCGACACAACAGACGAGGTACGGCACGTCGCCCTGACGGGCCTGGGGGAGCGATGGGCGGACGCGGGCCTGGAGACACTCGCGGCCTGAGCGCCGTACCAGGATTCCGACAAGCCGTCGGCAACATGTTGCGCAGGACGTCCCGGGCGTGGTCACATGGTATCCAGCCCGTAGTTAGGCGTACCTAACTACGCCGCCCCCGCACTTCAGGAGGCGCCCCATGACCGAGCCCGGTCCCACCATCGTGTCCATGCGCGACCTCCTGGCATCGTGCGAGGCGGCGAAGGCGGTTTCCTGTCCGCCCCGGGCCCCTGAGGACCGCCCCGAAGGGGCGCGACCGGCCACGGCGGAGCCGCGGACGAACGGCGTCCCCACAGAGCACCCCGACGCGGCTTAGCGAATCACCACCACCCGCACCCCGATGGTCGCGAAGGCCCACATCGCGTTCCCATCGGCCCGGGTCTCCCGGATCCCGCCCGTCCGCACCCCCGGCTCGGCGCGGGCCGCCCGCGGAGCGACCGCCGCGCTGAACCCGATGGTCAGCCCGTCCACGCTGGTGAACCGGACCACGTGCTCGACCGGGACACCGTCCGTGCCGTTGGTCGCGCTCGACCGGGACGTGACCCAGTAGGAGCCGGGCAGCGGGTCGACCGTGCCCGGGTCGACCTTGAACGTGCGCTCCACCCGGTTCCCGCCGTCGACCAGCCAGACCCGGTCGTCGTCCAGCGAGTACACGACCCGTTCACCCGTGCCGGACCCGCCCGGCACCGCGGTCGTGCTGTGCCGGGTGACCCTGCCCGCGCTCACCGAGGGGGACGCGTTCGGCCCGGGCCTGCCGCTCAGGCTCGCCGGCGCGTTCGCCTGGGCCTGGTAGGTGAGGAAGCCGACGGCGCCGACGGCCGCCGCGGTGAGGCCGGCCACGATCGCCGAGCTGCTGCCTGCCACGTGCGCCCACCTCCGCCCTGCGATATGCCTCGTGCGATATGTCGTACTTCGTACAGACCGTAGCAGCCGGTGACCGTACGACCAGGACGGCGATGCTTGCGGCGCGGGCGCCGTAGGCTGTTCGCGTGCTCTTGCTCGCTCTGGATACCGCAACACCCGCCGTCACCGTCGCGCTGCACGACGGCACGGACGTCGTCGCCTCGTCGAGCCAGGTGGACGCGCGCCGGCACGGAGAGCTGCTGCTGCCGGCCGTGGACCGTGTGCTCGCCGAGGCCGGGCTCAGGCTGGACGCCGTCACCGGCGTCGTCGTCGGCATCGGCCCCGGCCCCTACACCGGCCTGCGCGTCGGTCTCATGACCGCCGACACCTTCGGTCTGGCGCTCGGCGTCCCCGTCCACGGCGTGTGCACGCTGGACGGCCTCGCCTACGCCGCCGACATGGAGAAGGGCCCCTTCGTCGTGGCGACCGACGCCCGGCGCAAGGAGGTCTACTGGGCGACGTACGCCGACTCGCGGACCCGGCTGACCGAACCGGCCGTGGACCGTCCCGGCGACATCGCCGAGCAGGTCGCCGGGCTCCCGGCGGTCGGCGCGGGCGCGCTGCTCTACCCGGACACGTTCCCGAGCGCCCACGAGCCCGAGCACGTCTCGGCCGCCGCCCTCGCCTCGCTCGCCGTGGAGAAGCTGGCCGCCGGCGAGGAGCTGCCGGCACCCCGGCCGCTGTACCTGCGCCGCCCGGACGCCCAGGTTCCCAAGAACTACAAGGTGGTCACCCCGAAGTGACCGTACGACTGCGCGAGATGCGCTGGTGGGACATCGACCCGGTCCTGGAGCTGGAGAAGGACCTGTTTCCCGAGGACGCCTGGTCCCGGGGCATGTTCTGGTCCGAGCTGGCCCACGCCCGGGGTGCCGAGGCGACCCGGCGCTATCTCGTGGCCGAGACCGGCGGCCGTATCGTCGGTTACGCCGGACTGGTCGCCGCCGGTGACCAGGGCGACATCCAGACCATCGCCGTCGCCCGCGACCAGCAGGGCACCGGCCTCGGTGCCCGGCTGCTGACCGAGCTGCTGCGTGCGGCCACCGCCTTCGAGTGCCACGAGGTGATGCTCGAATGCCGGGTCGACAACGTCCGCGCGCAGAAGCTCTACGAGCGCTTCGGCTTCGAGCCGATCGGCTTCCGCCGCGGCTACTACCAGCCGGGCAACGTGGACGCCCTGGTGATGCGCCTGAGCGATCCCTCTTCATCAGTACGTCCACCAGTACAGGAAACCGAGAGCAATGACTGACTCACGCGACGAGCCTCTCGTACTCGGCATCGAGACCTCCTGCGACGAGACCGGCGTCGGCATCGTCCGCGGCACCACCCTGCTGGCGGACGCCGTCGCCTCCAGCGTCGACGAGCACGCCCGCTTCGGCGGAGTCGTGCCCGAGGTGGCGTCCCGGGCGCACCTGGAGGCGATGGTCCCGACCATCGACCGCGCCCTGAAGCAGGCCGGCGTCTCCGCCAGGGACCTCGACGGCATCGCCGTGACCGCGGGGCCCGGCCTCGCGGGCGCCCTGCTCGTCGGCGTCTCGGCGGCCAAGGCGTACGCCTACGCCCTCGGCAAGCCCCTGTACGGCGTCAACCACCTCGCCTCGCACATCTGCGTCGACCAGCTGGAGCACGGTCCGCTGCCCGAGCCGACCATGGCCCTGCTGGTCTCCGGCGGCCACTCCTCCCTGCTGCTGTCGGAGGACATCACCTCCGACGTCCGCCCGATGGGCGCGACCATCGACGACGCGGCCGGCGAGGCCTTCGACAAGATCGCCCGGGTGCTGAACCTGGGCTTCCCGGGCGGCCCGGTCATCGACCGGTACGCGCGCGAGGGCGACCCGGAGGCGATCGCCTTCCCGCGCGGGCTGACCGGCCCGCGCGACCCGGCGTACGACTTCTCCTTCTCCGGTCTGAAGACGGCCGTGGCCCGCTGGATCGAGGCCAGGCGCGCGGCCGGTGAGGAGGTACCGATCCGCGATGTGGCCGCCTCCTTCCAGGAGGCCGTCGTCGACGTCCTGACCCGCAAGGCCGTCCGCGCCTGCAAGGACGAGGGCGTCGACCACCTGATGATCGGCGGCGGTGTCGCGGCCAACTCCCGGCTGCGCGCCCTCGCCCAGGAGCGCTGCGAGAAGGCCGGCATCCGGCTGCGCGTGCCCCGCCCCAAGCTGTGCACGGACAACGGCGCGATGGTCGCCGCGCTCGGCGCCGAGATGGTCGCGCGGGGCCGGGCCACCTCCAGCCTGGACCTGTCGGCCGACTCCTCGCTGCCGGTCACCGAGGCGCATGTCCCGGGCAACCACGACCATGTGCACGAGGTCAGCAAGGAGAACCTGTACTCGTGACCGTCGCGCTGATGTGGGAGGCCCGGGCCGTCGCGGGCCGGGGTGAGGAACTGCTGGCCTGGGTACGGCAACAGCAGCTGGCCCCCGAGCCGTTGCGCCGGGAGACCTTCCGCGCCCCCGAGGACCGGGTGCTGGTCATCACCTGGTGGGACGCGCCGTACGACGCCGGGATCCCCGAACTGCCGGAGCCCGACCCCGAGTGGGTGACGCGGCCGGTGCACCGGTGGCGGTTCGAGTCGGTGACCGAGGTCTGAGTCGCCGAGGGCTGAGTTGCCAAGGTCCCCCCGCCCTGCGCTATGATCATCACACAGCGAACGGCCGGAAGAACGGCCCGGACGCAGTGCGTTGGTGGTCCAAGGAAAGACGCCCCGCTTCCTGCGGGGAGATGCAGGTGCAAGGCCTGCCCGGCGCTCCAGTCGAACCCCGTCCCGGGACTCCCGGGGCGGGGTTTCGCGTTATCGGCGCCCGGCCTCCTGCGGCTCGACCGCTTCCGCCTCGGGGCCCGCGAACTCCGCGGCCGTGGCCCGCCGTTCCTTCAAGTGCGCGTACCCCATCAGGCCGAACAGCACGGCGAGCAGCACCGCCGAGGAACCGGCCGTACCGAGGTCGAGGCCGCCCTTGGCGACCGGCTTGGTCAGCAGGTCGCCGGCCGTGGCGCCGAGCGGGCGGGTCAGCACGAACGCGATCCAGAACAGCAGGACGTTCGGCACGGCGGGGACCTTCATCAGGGCGACCAGGACGAGCAGCACGCCGGTCACCAGGGACGCGCCGCCCAGATAGCCCAGGCCCGAGCTGTCGGACAGGAAGTCGCCCATCGAGGTGCCGAGGGTGTTGGAGACCAGGATCGCCGACCAGAACAGCGCCTCGCCCCGGAAGGTGACGATCTCGGTGATCTGGAAGGTCATCCCGCTCAGCTTCCAGCCGAGGAAGATCAGCAGCAGGACCGAGATCAGGATCGCGGCGCCCTCCGGGTAGCCGAGGCCCAGCCCCTGCGGGCCCCAGCCCAGCTTCGTCGCGCCGTTCGAGAGGTACTTCTCGCTGGCGTCCCGGTTCATGAAGTCGGACATGGTGGTGCCGGCCATGGAGGTCGACAGGATCACGGTCCAGTAGAAGAACGGGTTGTAGCGCCGGGAGCGCAGCTGGACCACCAGCGTCACCACGAAGACCAGGAACAGGGCGATGGTGGTGAGGAAGTAGCCGAGCTTGAGCGTCTGGGCGAACAGGTCGCCCGCGGTCTCGCCCAGGGTCGTCGCCGCGATCTTCATGATCCAGAACGCGAGGGTGACCTCGGGCAGTTTCTTCATGACGGATTTCGTGGTCGTCATGGGCGTCAAGGTTGCTCCTGTGAGGGGGTGTCAGGTGATCAACGACCCTGTCAGGGGCAACCTGAATGCATCCTGAACGCCCGTGTCAGAGGTCTTGCGAAAGCGCGTTCGCTGTGCTTCCGCCGTGACTTCATACGTTCCACCCGGCCCCAGAGGTTCAATCAGTTCCCCGCGACACCGCCACATCGCAGCGAAGTCGCCGCTCGGGCCCTACCTCCCGGACCGGCCCCGTCAGCCGCAGCCGCACCCGGTGCCGTACGTCCGTGCTCGACGCGGCCAGCCGCAGCTCCAGCGCGCCCGGCTCCACCACCCGTGCCCCCGTGCGGTCCGTGAACGAGGACAGGTCGGCATGGAAGCGGAAGGTCAGCCGGTGGACGCGCCCGGCGGCAGCTCCACCCGCCGGTACCCGATCAGCCGTACGTCGGGCCGGGTCACGCTCGCCACCGGGTCGTGCAGATATCTCGAAGGGGGCAGGGTGATGTCCGCGAACTCCCGGACGCCCGCCCGCACCGGTGCCAGATTGCGGGCTCCCGCCGAGGACGCGTACCCGGCGAAGTGTTTGAGCGTGGCGACGACCCCGGCCGACTCCAGGCCCCGCTCATGGGCCGTGCCGATCGTGCCGACCAGGTACGGATCCTCGCCGATCGTCTCCTCGACCCGCCCCCAGCGGGGGTCGCGGACCACGTCCAGGACGGGGGCGAGGCCCTGGTGGACGCCGCAGGCGCGCAGGTCCTGGCCGATGCGCCGGCCCATCTCCGCCACCAGCGCCGGGTCGAAGGCCGCGCCCCAGGCGAGCGGCACCGGATACGCCGTGGCACGCCAGGCCGTGAAACCGGCCAGGCACTCCTCGTGGGCGACGGCCGGGATGCCGAAGCGGCCGGCGGCGGCGATCCGGCGCTGGGCGCGGGCCAGGGCCTGCGCACCGAGCGCCGGGTCCACGGGGGCGGTGCCGAAGGAGCGGGTCAGCTGGCCGAGGCCGTGGGCGATCAGCCCGTCCCAGTCGAAGTCGGCGGTCATCTCGCGCTGCAGGGGGGCGACTCCGTCGCCGTCCGTGGCGGCGCCCACCACACGCCGTACAGCTGGGCGGCCCTCTCCTCCAGGGTCATCGCTCACGAATGGTCCCGAATGTTTCGAAAGTGACGTCGAATGTTCCGGGAATCTATGGCGCGCACAGGCCTTCGTCAAGCGGGCCCGCGGCGATACGATCGCGGGCATGAAGCCTTCGAAGCCCACAGAAACGCAGACGGCGACCCTCGCCGAGATCGCCCGTGAGGCAGGGGTGTCGGCTCCGACTGTTTCGAAGGTGCTCAACGGCCGCGCCGATGTCGCCCCGGCGACCCGCACCCGGGTCGAGGAACTGCTGCGCGCCCACGGCTACCGGCGCCGCCGCGCCGAGGCGTCCCGCTCCCCGCTCATCGACCTGGTCTTCCACGAGCTGGAGAGCGCCTGGGCGCTGGAGGTGATCCGGGGTGTGGAGAACGTGGCCCGGGACGCCGGGCTGAGCGTCGTGCTGTCCGAGTCGGCCGGCCGGCTCACCCCGGGCCGCACCTGGGCCGACCAGGTCGCCGCGCGCCGCCCGCACGGGGTGGTGCTGGTGCTGTCCGGGCTCGACGAGTCCCAGCGGGCGCTGCTGGCCAGTCGGTCCATCCCGTTCGTGGTGATGGACCCGGCGGGCGACCCGGGCCCGGACGTGCCGTCCATCGGCGCCACCAACTGGCAGGGCGGGCTCGCCGCCACCCGCCATCTGGTCGAGCTCGGCCACACCCGGATCGGCGCGATCAGCGGCCCGTCGAGGATGATGTGCAGCCGGGCCCGCGTCGACGGCTACCGCGCCGCCCTGGAGACGGCCGGCCTGCCCGTCGACCCCTCGCTGATCGTGGCCGGCGACTTCCACCACGACGCCGGCTACCGCCTGGGCCTGCAGCTGCTGCGCCGCCCCGACCGGCCGACGGCCGTGTTCGCGGGCAACGACCTGCAGGCGCTCGGCCTGTACGAGGCCGCCCGTGAGCTGGGCCTGCGCATCCCGGAGGACCTCAGCGTGGTCGGCTTCGACGATCTGCCGGTGGCCCGCTGGGTCGGCCCGCCGCTGACCACCGTACGGCAGCCGCTGACCGAGATGGCCGAGGCCGCCGCCCGGCTGGTGCTGGAGCTGGGGCGCGCGCCGGAGGAGCGGGCGGCGACCCGGGTGGAGCTGGCGACCAGCCTCGTCGTCCGCAGCAGTACGGCGGCGCCCGTGGCCGTGTGACGCCGTTGGTCGGAAGGTGACGTATTGACGGGTGGGGTGGGCACCCCCACCTCCTCCGAAGCCGGTCGGCTATTCGACCGAAACTTTCGAATGTTCCAACGGTGGCGTTGGGATGGGAATTTCCCAAGAAAACGGGTTCTCGCAGCTTCCGCTAACAGTCCCCTAATAATTCGGACTTACGTTCCTGCCCGTGACGCGACAAGAGGAGCAAGGCGACGCGGGCAGACGAGTGGGCCGACGGCGGGGAGCGCTGAAGGCCGTCGGCCTCACTCTGACGGGATTCCTGGTGCTGGGCACGGCCGCGGCCGGCTATGCGTATTGGCATCTCAGCCACAACATCAAGAGCGTCGACATCAACAGCGCGCTCGGCGACGACCGCCCGGCGAAGGCGGTGATCGCCCCGGCGACCGCCGCCGCCCCGCTGCCGACCGGCTCACTGAACATCCTGGTCCTCGGCTCGGACTCGCGCAGCGGCAAGGCCAACCAGGAGCTCGGCGGCGGCGACAGCTCCGGCGCCCGCTCGGACACGGCGATGGTCGTGCACCTCGACGCGGGCCGTACGAGGGCCACCGTGGTCAGCATCCCGCGCGACACCCTCGTCACCCGCCCGTCCTGTCCGCTCGCCTCCGGCGGCTCGACGGCGGCGGCCTACGGTGCGATGTTCAACAGCGCCTACGCGGTGGGCGGGCCGGTGTGCGCGGTGAAGACCGTCGAGTCGATCACGAAAGTCCGCATGGACCACTACATCGAGATCGACTTCTCCGGCTTCGCCAAGCTGGTCGACGCGCTCGGCGGGGTCGACGTGACCACCACGCAGAACATCGACGACGACCAGAGCCATCTGCACCTGAAGGCCGGCTCCCACCACCTCGACGGCAAGCAGGCCCTCGCGCTCGCCCGCACCCGGCACGGCATAGGCGACGGCAGCGACCTCGGCCGCATAGGGCTGCAGCAGATGCTGGTCAAGGCCCTGTTGGAGCAGATGGCCGCCACGAACCTGCTCACCGACCCGGCCAAGCTGTACCGGGTCGCCGACGCGGTGACCGCGAGCCTCACCACGGACACCGGCCTGGACTCCCTGGGCGAGCTGACGCGGCTCGGCCAGAGCCTCAAGGGCCTGACCGCCGGCCATGTGAAGACGGTGATGATGCCGGTCGTCACCGCCCCCTCCGACCACAACCGGGTGATCGCGAACGAGCCGGCGGCGACCAGGCTGTGGGCGTCCCTGCGCTGAGCCGGTACGGCCCCGACGAAGAGCCGAGAAGGAAGAGCGGAGAAATCCGCCGGAAAAATCTTCGGGGAGTGTGTCGATCCGGGTGTCTGCCGTTCGACGCAGGGGTGAGCGGCGGGGACAGGCCCCGCCGCCCGACCGAAGGAGCCACCATGCCCCGCTATCTGTCGCTCGTGCGCATCGACGAGTCCGCCGCCCCCGCCGAGGGCCCCAGCCCCGAGCTGATGCAGCGGATGGGCGAGCTGATCGAGGAGGTCACCAAGGCCGGCGTCATGCTCGACACCGCCGGGCTCACCCCGTCCACCCAGGGCACCCGGGTGCGCTGGGAGGGCGGCAAGATCTCCGTCACCGACGGGCCGTTCACCGAGACCAAGGAGGCCGTCGGCGGCTACGCGATCATGCAGTGCAAGGACAAGGCCGAGGCCCTGGAGTGGACCAAGCGCTTCCTGCAGGTCCACGAGGACTTCTGGACCGTGACCTGTGAGGTGCGGGAGATCGCCGAGGGCTGAGTGCCTGGCGTCGTGTCGTACGGCGGTGTTGCATGGTGGGCTGTGGAACCACAGCCCACCCCGGCACAGCCCGGCACCGTCCATGCCATCGAGACCGTCTTCCGTCTGGAGTCGCCCCGCGTCATCGCCGGTGTCGCCCGGATCGTCCGGGACGTCGGCATCGCCGAGGAACTGGCACAGGACGCGCTGGTCGCCGCCCTGGAGCAATGGCCCCGCGACGGTGTGCCCGACAACCCCGGCGCCTGGCTCATGGCGACCGCCCGGCACCGCGCGGTCGACCTGATCCGGCGCCGCGAGACCTACGCCCGCAAGCTCGCCGAGATCGGCCGGGACCTGGAGACGACGGCCCCACCGGAGGTTCCTGGCGACCCGGACGACATCGACGACGACCTGCTCCGGCTCGTCTTCACCGCCTGCCACCCGGTGCTGTCGCCGGAGGCCCGCATCGCGCTCACCCTGCGCCTGCTCGGCGGCCTGAGCACGGCCGAGATCGCCCGCGCCTACCTCGTCCCGGAGCCGACGATCGCCCAGCGCATCGTCCGCGCCAAGCGCACCCTGGCGAAGAGGAACGTCGCCTTCGAGGTGCCCTACGGCCCCGACCGCGAGGCCCGCCTCGGCTCCGTCCTGGACGTCATCTACCTGATCTTCAACGAGGGGTACGCGGCCACCGCCGGTGACGACCTGCTCCGCCCTGGCCTGTGTGAGGACGCGCTGCGCCTGGCCCGCGTGCTGTCCGCACTGATGCCCAAGGAGCCGGAGGTGCACGGGCTGACCGCGCTGCTGGAGTTCCAGGCGTCCCGCACGGCCGCCCGTACCGGCCCCGACGGCGCACCCGTCCTGCTCAAGGATCAGAACCGCCGCCGCTGGAACCGCATGCTCATCGCCCGTGGCATCCGCGCCCTGGACCGGGCCGGCGCCACCTCCACCGGGGCCCCGGGGCCGTACGCCCTCCAGGCGGCCATCGCTGCGTGCCACGCGCACGCCTACCACTACGAGGAGACCGACTGGCGTGCCATCGCCACCCTGTACGGCCTGCTGGCCGCCCGCGCCCCGTCCCCGGTGGTCGAGCTGAACCGCGCGGTCGCCGTGTCGATGGCCGACGGCCCGGCCGAGGGCCTGAAACTGGTGGACGCCCTGACCGCCGAACCCGCCCTGCGCGACTACCACCTGCTGCCCAGCGTCCGCGGTGACCTGCTGGCCCGCCTCGGCCGTACGGCGGAGGCCCGGACGGAGTTCGAGCGGGCGGCGGCCCTCACCCGCAACGAACGCGAGCGGCAGCTGTTGCTCGCGAAAGCGCATTCCCTTACTGATCATTGAGGGTTTACAGTTGCGCGGCTGCCACGCAACCTGCGTGTCACCTTCCGCAGGCTGGGCAGTATCAACCGCTACCTGTGGGGGGTACACCCTTTGTCGTATCTCAGATCCTCCGCGCGGCGCCGGGCCGTCGCGCTCTCCGTCGCCACGGCCCTGGCCGCCGGCACCGGCGTGGCGCTGGCCCCGGGCGCGTCGGCCGGCGCCTCCGGCTGGACCGCGACCGACGGCATCCTGACCGCGGACCTGGACGGCACCGTCTCGCAGCTGTACGAGGACGGCACCGCGCCCGTGGTCCGGGTGAAGAACGCCATGAAGCCCGCCTGGTCGCCCGACGGCAGCCGCATGGCGTACGTCAACCAGTCGACCGGCCGCGTCAACGTCGTCGGTCACGACTTCGCGGGGCCGGTGGAGCTTCCGGTCAACACGACCAACTCGATCCTCGCCGACGACCCGACCTTCCTGTGGGGCGGCAGCCAGGTCGTCTTCACTCTCAGCGGGCGGCTGCGGGTCGCGCCGTCCGACGGCAGCCGCATCCAGCGGCACCTGTTCGCCACCGCGCAGGAGGGCTGCGACAGCCAGCCCAGCGGCGCCGTCGGCGGCAAGCTGGCGTTCATCCGCTCGGGCAGCACGTGCGGCGGCGACACCCGCTACGGCGCCGTGTGGCTGTACGACGGCGCGACCGGCGGCCTCAGGCAGCTGGTCACCGGAAAGGCGAACGCCCCGGCCATCTCCCCGGACGGCACCATGGTCGCCTACACCGTCGGCGGCAAGCTGTACACGGTCGACGTGGCCACCGGCACGGTCACTTCACGGGCGCCCGAGGAGACCGGCACCATCGCGCGGCCCGCCTGGTCGCCCGACGGCACCCGGCTGGCGTACGAGCTGACCACGGCCTCCGGCGATCACCAGGACCAGGTCCTCGACCTGTCCACGGGCACCACCAAGGTCCTCTACGACTCGCCGACCACCACCAAGTCGGACCTCGCCTGGCAGCCGCTGCGCAAGAACGCGCTCGGCCGGGTCTGGGGCGCCGATGTCCAGGGCACCAACATCGCCGGATCCCGCTGGACCTGGAACACCCTCGGCAAGAGCGAGCCGGGCCTGATGAACGCCTCCTCCGCTGTCCTGGTCTCCAAGGACAGCCAGGCGTACGCGCTGACCGCGCCCGCCCTCGCGGGCAAGAAGCACGGCCCGGTCCTGATGACCTCCGGAAGTGCGCTGGACTCGTCGGTGCAGACCGAGCTCAAGCGGATCCTCAAGCCGGGCGCGAGCGTCTATCTGATCGGCGGCACCTCGATCCTGGGCAGCGGCGTCGCCTCCAAGGTCAGCTCGCTCGGCTTCACGCCGAAGCGGCTGGCGGGCACCTCCCGCTACTCGACGTCGGTCGCGGTCGCCAAGTCGGTCACCAGCGCCCCGGACTACGTCTTCATCGCCACCGGCACCGACTACCACTCGGCGCTCGCCGCCGCGGCGGCCGCCGGCGCGGACGGCACGAGCAGCAAGGCGGTCGTCGTGCTCAACGACGACAACTCGCTGACCTCGTCCGTGAAGTCGTACCTCAACGGCCTGGACCCGCGGAAAACCTACATGATCCCGGTCGGCGCCTCGGCGAAGTACGCGCTCACGCACACGTCCTTCGCCAACTGGCCGTCGACGTACACCTACTACCCGGTCACGGCGAGCACCCACGAGGGCACCGCCGCCGCGCTCGCCCGGTTCTGGTGGTCCGGCCCCAGCAACGCGGCCCTCGTCTCCACCGGCAGCTGGCGCGATGGCACGACGGCCGCCGCGGCGATGAACGTCTTCGGCCCGCTGCTGTGGACGTCCGTCGACCCGCTGTCCGCCGACACCAAGTCCTACCTGGTCAAGGGCGCCGCGAACATCAACGGCGTGGCGGCCTTCGGCGGCACCGGCTCGGTGTCCACCGCGGCGCTGAACTCCGCGGGCACCGCGATCAGCGCGAGCAGCAGCCAGTGGACGTACACGCCGTACTACAACGGCCTGGAGCCGGCGACGAGTTCACCGGCCACCCCGCAGCGGGCGGCCACGGTCTCGCCCGACCTCGGCGCGCTGCGCGCTACGGCAGCGCAGTAGCCGCGGGCGGTGTCGCGGGGGCCCCGACCAGCATGGTCGGCGCCCCCGCGACCCGAGTGAGGAACACCGTCGCCGCGTTCGGCCCCTGCGGCTTGACCTTTCTGCGCAGTTCCTCCGGCTCGACGGCCGACCCGCGCTTCTTCACGGTCAGCGTGCCGACCTCGCGCTCGCGCAGCAGAGCCTTCAACTTCTTGACATTGAACGGAAGTTGGTCGCTGATCTGGTAGGCGGAGGCGTACTCCGTGGGGCGCAGTTCGTCGGCGGTGACATAGGCGATGGTGGGGTCGATCAGCCCGCCGTCCAGGTGTTCGGCCACCTCGGCGACCAGATGGGCGCGGATGACGGCGCCGTCGGGCTCGTACAGATAGCGCCCCACCGGCCGGACCTCCGGGTCGGGCAGCCCCTTGCCGACCAGCGTGCGCGGGCCGGGCAGCAGGGTGGCGCGCACCGCGCCCGGCTCGGTGCCGAACCACACCACCGCCTCCTTGACGTCCCCGCCGTCCGAGATCCACTCGGCCTCGGCGTCGGCGGGCACCGCCTCGTGCGGAATGCCGGGCGCCACCTTCAGCGCCGCGCGGGGTGCGGTGCGGGCGGCCCCGATCGCCCAGGACAGGGGCGGGGAGTAGGCCTCCGGGTCGAAGATCCTTCCGCGCCCGCCCCGCCGTGCGGGGTCGACGAACACGGCGTCGTAGCCGCCCGTGTCCACCTCGGTGACGTCCGCCTCGCGGACCTCGATCAGCTCGGCCAGCCCCAGCGCCTCCGCGTTCGCCCGCGCCACGGCGGCGGTCACCGGATCCCGGTCCACGGCCAGCACCCGGATCCCCGCCCGGGCGAACGCGATCGCGTCCCCGCCGATCCCGCAGCACAGGTCGGCGACCGAGGTCACGCCGAGCTTCGTGAACCGCTCGGCCCGGTAGGCGGCGACACCCGCCCGCGTCGACTGCTCGACCCCGTTCGGCGTGAAGAACATCCGCCCCGCGTCCGCCGCACCGAACTTCGCCGCCGCCCGCTGCCGCAGCCGGGCCTGGCCGAGCGCGGCCGACACCAGCTCGGCGGGGTGCTCGCGGCGCAGCCGGGTGGCGACGGCGAGTTCGTCGGCCGGGGCGGTGTCGCGGACCTCGTCGAGGAGCGCACGGCCTTCGGGGGTGAGGAGAAGAGCGAGGTCGTTCACCGGGTCATTGTGGGCCAGTCGATGGATCGTGCGCCTCCGGCGGCGGTGTCGGCCCGGGCTCCGGGCGCCGTCCTGGGAGGATCCGGCGTCATGCGCGCTGTCGTACAAAACGATAAGAACCGGGCTCGCCGTGGATGTCTGCTCCTCGGCTGCGGAGCCGCCGCGCTGGCCTGTTCCGCCGTTCTGTCCAGCTGTGCCGGGCCCCACACGACCCGCCCCCCGTCCAGCCAGGCCGGCCCCGGCGTGACCCGCCCCGCGTCCGGCCGGGGCGGCCCCGCACAGGCCCTGAGCCCCCAGGCCCGCCAGGCCGTCGAACACGCCCGCCTGGTCGCGGCGGCCAGACGCTGGGGGCTGGCGGAGGCCCCGCTGACGCCACCGCCGCCGCCCAGGACGAAACCGGAGATCACCGCGCGGGCCGGTTTCGAGGTGAGCCACCAGGACGACTGGGACCTGCCCCCGGTCTTCACCACGATCCCCACCAGGCAGAAGATCGTCTTCCTCACCATCGACGACGGCTCCGAGAAGGACCCCGGCTTCCTGCGGATGATGCAGGAGCTGAAGGTCCCGTACACCGCCTTCCTCAGCGACTACCTGATCAAGGACGACTACGGCTACTTCCGCAGGATGCAGTCCTACGGCCACACCCTCGACAACCACACCCTGCACCACCGCTATCTGCCAGGTCTGTCCTACGAGGAGCAGAAGGCCGAGATCTGCGGCATGCAGGACATCATGAAGAAGCGGTTCGGCAGCCGCCCGACGGTCTTCCGGCCCCCTTACGGCAACTACAACCAGGACACCCTGCGCGCCGCCAAGGCCTGCGGCATCAGATACGCGCCGATCTGGAACGAGGAGGTCTACGTCGACCACTGGGAGTACCGCGAGGACGACCAGAAGATGCGCCGCGGCGACATCGTCCTCACCCACTTCCGCGGCCGCTCCGACTGGAACGGCACGATGGTCGACGACATGCGCCGCTTCCTGAACAAGGTCACCCGCGAGGGCTACGCCGTGGCCCGCCTGGAGGACTACCTGTGAGGCCGGGGGCGGGGTACCGGGGAGCGGGCCCCCGGCGGTGCCGCCCGGGCCGGTACGCCGTGGCGCTCCTCGCCGCGGCCCTCCTCCTCACCGGCTGCGCCCAGTCCGTCGACCCCATCGAACGCCTCGGCAAGAAAGCCGCCGAAGGAGTGCACCCGCCCGGGCCGGGCCCCGACCAGACCTACCGCCGCTGGGGCCTGACCGAGCCCCTCGCCCGCCCGCCGCGGCCCGCCGCCCGCGCCCTCGTCCTCACCCCGCAGCGCGGGGGCCGCGCCCTGCCCGGCGTCGTGGACCACGTCCCCACCCACGACCGGGTCGTGTTCCTCACCTACGACGACGGCGCCGAGAAGGACCCCCGCTTCGTCGACATGGTCCGCGAACTGCGACTGCCGGTCAGCATGTTCCTCACCGACAGCATCGCCGGCCCCGCCTACGGCCACTTCGCCCGTCTGCACCGGCTCGGCGCCGGCATCCAGAACCACACCCTCGACCACCGCGCGCTCGCCGGACTGCCGTACGCCGGACAGCGCGCCGAGATCTGCGGCCAGCAGGACCGGCTCAGATCCCGCCTCGGCCTGCGCCCCCGCCTGTTCCGCCCGCCGTACGGCGCGTACGACACCACCACCCTGCGTGCGGCGGCCGGCTGCGGCATCTCCACGGTCGTCCTGTGGCGCGCCGCGATGACCCCGACCGACCTCGTCTACATCCACGGCGAACACCACCTGCGCCCCGGCGACATCATCCTGGTCGGCCCGGACGAGACGACGGGGCCGAGCCTGCGGGAGCGCACGGCGCGGGTGCTGCGCAGGGTGCAGCAGAGGGGGCTGACGGTGGGGCGGCTGGAGGACTACCTGGACTGATCGGCGTCGGCCGGCATCAATCAGCCCGTCCGGCGTTTGAGAACGAGGGCCGCCAGGCAGGCCCGACAGCGGGGGTCTGGGGGCGGCAGCCCCCAGGACGGCAGGACAACACCGGCCCACCGAACAACCCCGGCGCTGACAAAGATCCGGCCGACGCGCCGCACGGCATTGGCACTCCGCTTGACCGAGTGCTAACCCCGGTCATAGTCTCGGCTCTGGCACTCCGCAGGTGAGAGTGCCAACAAAGCGACGGGCAGGTCCGGCACCCGCGACGACGGATCGACCTGGTCGCCACCTCAGACAGTTAACCCCGTGAGATCTCCGAAGGGGGAGGTCGGATCGTGACGACCGCCAGCTCCAAGGTTGCCATCAAGCCGCTCGAGGACCGCATCGTGGTCCAGCCGCTGGACGCCGAGCAGACCACGGCCTCTGGCCTGGTCATCCCGGACACCGCGAAGGAGAAGCCCCAGGAGGGCGCCGTCCTCGCGGTGGGCCCGGGCCGGTTCGAGAACGGCGAGCGCCTTCCGCTCGACGTCAAGGTCGGCGACGTCGTCCTGTACAGCAAGTACGGCGGCACCGAGGTGAAGTACAACGGCGAGGAGTACCTCGTCCTCTCGGCTCGCGACGTGCTCGCGATCATCGAGAAGTAGTCCACCTCTAAGCAATCCATTGCTTTTGAGCTGCGCCCCTGGCCCCCGCGACCGATAACGAAGCCGGGCGCCCGGGGCGCAGTTCGTCTTTCACCCACAGATTTCCGAGAGGGCTCCCGCTGTCATGGCGAAGATCCTGAAGTTCGACGAGGACGCCCGTCGCGCCCTCGAGCGCGGCGTCAACAAGCTGGCCGACACGGTGAAGGTGACGATCGGCCCGAAGGGCCGCAACGTCGTCATCGACAAGAAGTTCGGCGCCCCCACCATCACCAACGACGGTGTCACGATCGCCCGTGAGATCGAGATCGAGGACCCGTACGAGAACCTCGGCGCGCAGCTGGTGAAGGAGGTGGCGACCAAGACCAACGACATCGCTGGTGACGGCACCACCACCGCCACCGTGCTGGCCCAGGCGCTGGTGCGCGAGGGTCTGAAGAACGTTGCCGCCGGCGCCTCCCCGGCCGCCCTGAAGAAGGGCATCGACGCGGCCGTCGCCGCCGTCTCCGAGGACCTGCTCGCTTCGGCCCGCCCGATCGACGAGAAGTCCGACATCGCCGCCGTCGCCGCGCTGTCCGCCCAGGACCAGCAGGTCGGCGAGCTCATCGCCGAGGCGATGGACAAGGTCGGCAAGGACGGTGTCATCACCGTCGAGGAGTCCAACACCTTCGGTCTGGAGCTGGACTTCACCGAGGGCATGGCCTTCGACAAGGGCTACCTGTCGCCGTACTTCGTGACGGACCAGGAGCGCATGGAGGCCGTCCTCGACGACCCGTACATCCTCATCAACCAGGGCAAGATCAGCTCCATCCAGGACCTGCTGCCGCTGCTGGAGAAGGTCATCCAGGCCGGCGCCTCCAAGCCGCTGCTGATCATCGCCGAGGACGTCGAGGGCGAGGCCCTGTCGACCCTGGTCGTCAACAAGATCCGCGGCACCTTCAACGCCGTCGCGGTGAAGGCCCCCGGCTTCGGTGACCGCCGCAAGGCGATGCTGCAGGACATGGCGATCCTCACCGGCGCCACCGTCATCTCCGAGGAGGTCGGCCTCAAGCTCGACCAGGTCGGCCTGGACGTGCTGGGCTCCGCCCGCCGCGTCACCGTCACCAAGGACGACACCACGATCGTCGACGGCGCCGGCAAGTCCGAGGACGTCCACGGCCGCGTCGCCCAGATCAAGGCCGAGATCGAGAACACCGACTCCGACTGGGACCGTGAGAAGCTCCAGGAGCGCCTCGCCAAGCTGGCCGGCGGCGTGTGCGTGATCAAGGTCGGCGCCGCCACCGAGGTGGAGCTGAAGGAGAAGAAGCACCGTCTGGAGGACGCCATCTCCGCGACCCGCGCCGCGGTCGAGGAGGGCATCGTCTCCGGTGGTGGCTCCGCTCTGGTGCACGCCGCCAAGGTCCTCGAGGGCAACCTCGGCAAGGCCGGCGACGAGGCCACCGGTGTCGCGGTCGTCCGCAACGCCGTGGTCGAGCCGCTGCGCTGGATCGGCGAGAACGCCGGCCAGGAGGGCTACGTCATCGTCTCCAAGGTCAAGGACCTGGAGAAGGGTCAGGGCTACAACGCCGCCACCGGCGAGTACGGCGACCTGATCAAGGCCGGCGTCATCGACCCGGTCAAGGTCACCCGCTCCGCCCTGGAGAACGCCGCCTCCATCGCCTCCCTGCTGCTCACGACCGAGACCCTGGTCGTCGAGAAGAAGGAAGAGGAAGAGCCGGCCGCCGCGGGCCACGGCCACGGCCACGCCCACTGAGCGCTGCGCTGAGCCGACGGTGCCCAGTTCCCTACGGGGGGCTGGGCACCGTGCGTTTGCCCCGGAGGCGGGGATCGAGACGGACTGGCGAATGCCCGCTGCTGGAGACACGGCGAGCATCGCCGAGGAGCTGAGGCGGGGCGAGGGGCGGTCGACGTTGCTCCGTCGCGTCGTCGGCGCGCGGCTCGGTCACGTGGACAGTCGGGGCATCTGGGTGGGTGCCTTCTATTGCTCCAACTCGTCCAGTGCCCCCAGCTGTTGCATCAGCCCCAGCTGGTCGTGCTGCCACCACATCTCGGCGATCTTGCCGTCGTCCGTGAGGCGGAACAGTGTCATCCCGGTCATGGTGACCTGCCTGCCGGTGGGCGGGATGCCGAGGAAGTCGCCGTTGTGCGTGGCGTTCCAGGTCCACCGGGCGCAGGCCCGGTCGCCCTGGGTGAACACGTCCTCGACCGTGAACGTGAAGTCGAAGCCCCCGCGCCACATCCGGAATTCGCTGCGGGCGTTGTCCAGCCCGATGGTGTCCTGCGGGTTCACCGGATCGTGGCTGTGGATGTCCTCGTCCAGCAGGTCGTTGAGCGGCGGTAGTTCGCCGGAGGACTGCAGCGCCGCGTAGAACCGCCGTACCGTGTCCTCGGCCAGCCGCTCGTCCCGTACGACGTCCAGATCGATGAACGTCGGCACCTCGTCGCACAGGGCGACCATCCCCTGGAAGATCTTGTCGGTCTCCGGCAGCTTCGAGTTCCGCATCGCGTCCTCGTACGACGGGAACTCCACCACTTCGACGATGTGCGACGCGTCCGAACGGTCCTTCCCGACCAGCGCGTGCGTCGCCGTCCGTTTCCCCTTGGTCTGCGCGACCCAGTCGTCCATGAGCCGGTTCATCTCGTCCAGCCGGCTTGTCCTGCACTCGATGAGCTGTACGAAGGTCATGACGCCGCCTCCCGGCTCCCTTCGCTTGGATAGGACGGCACAATTGTCCCACTTGCAGGTTTTTGTCGCTTAGTGCTGTGTGATGCGCATATCCGGGCCCACCGCATGCCGTCCTTTGCCACTATGAAGTCATGCATGCTCGGGGGAAGCGCTCGGAGAGAGTCCCGGGCTTGTCCGGCAGGCCACGGCCCAGGCGGAACACCTGGCTCGGCAGAATCGGCACGGGACGGGAGGCGGCAA
The DNA here is from genome assembly GCF_042868225.1 of Streptomyces sp. NPDC007856. Taxonomy (NCBI): domain Bacteria; kingdom Bacillati; phylum Actinomycetota; class Actinomycetes; order Kitasatosporales; family Streptomycetaceae; genus Streptomyces; species Streptomyces sp. NPDC007856. The sequence goes on from NZ_JBIAEC010000001.1 coordinate 246,696, forward strand.
GGGCACATCTGACCCTCGCCCGGGCCGTGACGGGGCCCCGGGCGAGGGTGCACCTGGCTCTGGCTCTGCAACATGGCTGGTGGCCGGACGGGCGGCGCCTGTCGAGGCCCGGGCCGTGGCTACTGCGGCCCGTACTTCCGCCCCGTCTTCGACGTGATCCCGCCCAGCAGCCCCCGCGGGGTGACCTTCACCAGGCCCATCAGCGCCTTGTAGCGGGGGTCGGGGATCGACAGGGTCTTGCCGCGGGCCAGGTCGGACAGGGCCGCCGCGACCAGTTTGTCGGCGTCCAGCCACATCCAGCCGGGGATGTTGTCCGTGCCCATCCCGGCCCGCTGGTGGAACTCGGTGCGCACGAAGCCGGGGCACAGGGCCATCAGGCGGACGCCGCTGCCGGCCAGGTCCTTCGCCGCGCCCTGCGTGAACTGCACGACCCAGGCCTTGGAGGCGCCGTAGGTGCCCCGGGGCACGAAGGCGGCCACGGAGGCGACGTTGACGACTCCGCCCCGGCCCCGCTCGCGCATCGCCTCGGTCGCCGCCGACGTCAGCCGGAGCACCGCCTCGCAGTGCACCTTGAGCATCTTGAGCTCGTCGGCCATGGGCACCTCGAGATAGCGGCCCTTGTTGCCGAAGCCGGCGTTGTTGACCAGCAGGTCGACCGGGTTCTTCCGGTCGCCGAGGCGGCCGGCCACCGTCTCGATGCCCTTGTCCTCGGACAGGTCGGCGGTCAGCACCTCCACCTCGATGCCGTGCCGGTCGTGCAGTTCGGTCGCCTGTTCGTGCAGCCTCTTGGTGTCCCGGGCCACCAGGACGAGGTCGTGCCCGTCTGCCGCCAGCCGCCGCGCGAACGCGGCACCGATCCCCGCGGTCGATCCCGTAATCAGAGCCGTTGTCATGGCCCAAGGGTATTGACCCGGAGCGAGCGCGTCCGCTCCCCTCGGACACGGGAGTTGGACGGTATGGGTTCGGTGACCGCCCGTACGGCGGTGTGTGCGGGGCCCTGGCAGGGCGGGGCCGATGCGGGGCGCCTGCTTTGCGCCGGTATCCCGGGCAGCCCGATTGACGGGGGCCTTGCGCTCTGCGGGGCTTCTCGGTCGGCGGGCGGGCCTCGGTCTGTGCGGGGTCTCTGGGGCGGCGGGTGCGCCCTGGTCTGTGACGGGCCGCCCGGTTGGTGGGCGCTCTGCGTCGGGCCTTCCGGTTGCCGGATGCTCTGCCCTGCGCGGGGCTTCTCGGTCGGCGGACGGGCCTCGGTCTGTGCGGGGTCTCTGGGGCGGCGGGTGCGCCCTGGTCTGTGACGGGCCGCCCGGTTGGTGGGCGCTCTGCGTCGGGCCTTCCGGTTGCCGGATGCTCTGCCCTGCGCGGGGCTTCTCGGTCGGCGGACGGGCCTCGGTCTGTGCGGGGTCTCTGGGGCGGCGGGTGCGCCCTGGTCTGTGACGGGCCGCCCGGTTGGCGGATGCCCTGCGTCGGGCCTTCCGGTTGCCGGACGGCTCGCGCTGTGCGGGGCCTTCAAGCCGGTCTGGTCGAACCCCGCTCGGTCCGCCGTGTCCGCGGCTGACGGCCGCCGTGCCGGGCCTCCCGGACGGACTCAACGGCCAGTCGGCTTGGTCGGCCCGGTCGGCGGCGCGGACCGTCGGGGTATCGCTGACGGCTGCTCAGCCCAGCTGCTCCGCCATGTACTTGCGGGCCTTCTCCAATGACTCCGGGTGCAGTGCCTCGCCCGCCGCGAGCAGCCGCGGCAGCAGCTCCCGCTCGGTGGTGACCGCGCGGAACTGCAGCGCGGCCGTCACCCCGTGGTCCGGCCGGTGCACGATCTCGATCGGGTCGCCCGCCCGTATCTCACCCGGTTCGATCACCCGGAGGTAGGCACCCGTTGCGCCCTTCCGTGTGAACCTCTTGACCCAGCCGCGCTCGCCCAGATGGCCCTGGAACGTACGGCACGGGATCCGGCCCGAGGTCACCTCCAGCACCACCCCGGAACCGATCCGCCAGCGCTCGCCGACCAGCGCCCCGGAGACGTCCAGACCGTCCGTCGTCAGGTTCTCGCCGAAGCAACCGTTGGCCAGCGACCGGCCGAGTTCGCGCTCCCACTCGTCGAGGTCCTCGCGCGCGTAGGCGTACACCGCCTGGTCGTCCCCGCCGTGGTGCCGCAGCTCGCACACCGCGTCCCCGGCCAGCCCGCTCGCGCCGACGCCCTTGCGGCCCGGCGCCGCCACCCGCACCGGCCCGTCGGCCGGCTTCTTGTCGATGCCTGTCACACCCTCCGCCTGGTCCGTGTACGGCACCGGCTGCGGGCGGCCCAGATTGACCGAGAGAAGCTTCATGACCGCACGGTACGGGACCACACCTCAAAGCGTCGAGCGAATATTGCGCGCCACCCCCAAGATGCCCTTATGCTCGAACGGTGATCGAGGCCCGTCATCTCCGTGTCCTGCGCGCCGTCGCCGCCACCGGTTCCTTCTCCGCGGCGGGGCGTGAGCTCGGCTGCACCCAGCCTGCCGTCAGCCAGCAGATGAAGGCCCTGGAGACCTCGGTCGGGACCCCGCTGCTGGTCCGCACCGGCCGCGAGATGCGCCTGACCCAGGCCGGCGAAGCCCTCGTCAGGCACGCGTCCGGCATCCTCGCGGGGCTCACCGCGGCCGAGGAGGAGGTCGCCGCGATCGCGGGGCTGCGGGCCGGCCGGGTCCGGCTGGTCTCCTTCCCCAGCGGCAGCTCCACCCTGGTCCCCACCGCCCTGGCCGCCCTCCGCGCCGCCCACCCCGGCACCCGTGTCTCCCTGGAGGAGGCCGAGCCCCCGAGGTCCGTCGAGCTGCTGCGCGAGGGCGACTGCGACCTGGCCCTGGCCTTCCGTTACGAGGGCGCGGCCGTCGCCGAGGACTGGGACGACCTGGTCGTACGGACCCTGCTGATGGACCGCCTGGTGGCGCTGGTGCCCGAGCGGCATCGCCTCGCGCGCGCGGAGAGCGTCGCCATCGGAGAGCTGGCCCAGGAGCCCTGGATCGCGGGCTGCCCGCGCTGCCGCGGCCAGCTGGTCGAGGTGTGCGAGGGGGCCGGTTTCACCCCGCGCATCGACTTCGCCACCGACGACTATCCCGCGGTGGTCGGCCTGGTCGGCGCGGGCCTGGGCGTCGCCGTACTGCCCCAGCTGGCGGTGGAGTCGGTACGGCCGAGGGGCGTGCGCACGGTACGGCTGGAACCGGCGGTACGGCGGGAGATCGTCGCCCTCACCCTGCCCGACCTGGCACAGGTGCCGGCCGTGGCGGCGACGCTGGAACAACTGGCCCGGGCGACGGGGCGCGGCTGACCGGCGAGGCGGGCATCCCGTCCGTGCGAGGTGGGCATCCCGTCCGGCGGTGCGACCGGAGACACGCCCCCGCAGGGGGCTTCGACAGGGTCAAGGGCACGCACGTGGTGACGCAGCGTGCCCTGGGGTGGTGGAAATGAGCGCACCCAGCGGGCTGTAGGTGCTGAAACGTTCCTTCAGTGGTTCGGGGCGGTGTCCGCGCCGGCGGTCGAAGCCGTCACCAGGCGGTTGCGCGCGCGCCCCATCAACTCCTCACGCTCGTCCTCGGTCAGGCCGCCCCACACGCCGTACGGCTCGCGCACCGCCAGTGCGTGCGCCGCGCACTCCGCGCGGACCGGGCACCTCATGCAGACCTCCTTGGCCGAGTTCTCGCGAGCGCTCCGAGCCGCCCCGCGCTCGCCCTCGGGGTGGAAGAAGAGCGAGCTGTCCACGCCGCGGCAGGCAGCCAGCAGCTGCCAGTCCCACAGGTCCGCGTTCGGTCCGGGAAGGCGGGAGAAATCTGCCATTACGTGACCCCTTGTAGCCGTTCTGAGCGGATACGGTGCCAACGACCGTACATCTCCGGTCTAAGGAGATGAAAATATGACTCATTGCGAATCTAGCCTCAGACACCTCAAAACGGGAAGAAAAGCGGCCAAACGGGGCATAGTTGTGATGAAAAGTTGAGGGTCTGATGTCCAGGTCTGCGCCGTGACGAGACCCTCACGTAGAGTGCCGAAGACGGCATGTAGCCCCGTAACTCTTTCGAGTGACCGTCGTTGAGAGTGCGGAGGCGGTTGAAAACAGAAGCGCTCGGGCAGGCGTCCGAGACGGTCGACCGCACAGGTGACGATTCCGTACCAGCCTGGAGGCTCAAGGTGACGCGCATCAGCTGCGGAGGGCGGTCATGACATCCGTCCTCGTCTGCGACGACTCCCCGCTTGCCCGAGAAGCGCTCCGCCGCGCGGTCGCGACCGTGCCCGGTGTCGAGCGTGTGACGACGGCGGCCAACGGCGAGGAAGTCCTCCGCCGCTGGGGCGCCGACCGCTCCGATCTCATCCTGATGGACGTGCGCATGCCCGGCCTGGGCGGCGTGGAGACCGTGCGCCGCCTGCTGTCCGCCGACCCCGGCGCGCGCATCATCATGCTCACGGTCGCCGAGGACCTGGACGGCGTGGCCCTCGCGGTCGCCGCCGGCGCCCGGGGCTACCTGCACAAGGACGCCTCGCGCGCGGAGCTGCGCGCCACGGTGACGCAGGCCCTCGCCGACCCCACCTGGCGGCTGGCCCCGCGCCGGCTCCGCTCGGCAGAGATGGGCGCCGCGCCCACGCTCACCGCGCGTGAGATCCAGGTGCTGGAGGGCATGAGTCACGGCCGCTCCAACGCCGAGATCGGCCGCGAGCTCTTCCTCTCCGAGGACACCGTCAAGACGCACGCGCGGCGCCTGTTCAAGAAGCTCGGCGCCTCGGACCGGGCCCACGCGGTGGCGCTCGGCTTCCGCTGGGGACTGGTCCGGTAGGCAGTGCCCAGCCCTGCGGGGCAGGCGGGCCCGGCCCGGCGCCGGGCACGTACCCGCCTCCCCTGGCGGCAGCGGGATGTCTCACCGGCCCCTTCGGGGAGTCCCGGGCCGACCGTCGACCGGAACGCGACGCACGTACGGCACCGCGCCGGGCTCGGGCACCGGAGCACCATGCCCTGGCCCTGCGCGGCGCTGGACGACCGCGCTCGTCGGGGACGCGCCGTGGCGGCACGCACGCGTGCGCGGAATCGCCCTGCGGCTTCGTTGCCGTGGCGGCGTGTTCTGCCCAGTCGTGCGGTGTGTGGCGCGGGTGACGGCGCTCTTCGGTTCAGCTGCCGTGCCGGTGCGTCGCCCCAGCCGTGTGGCGCCTGGTGTGGGCGACGTCCTGCGGGGCGCGGCACACACGCGTGCGCGGAGCCGCCCTGCGGCTTCGTTGCCGTGGCGGCGTGTTCTGCCCAGCCCCGCCTCCGTGCGGCGCCCACGCGCCACGCGGACGGTCGCACCCTTCGGTACCCCCGCCGTACCAGCACAATGCGGAGGTGGGTGCCGGTGAAGTGCCATGACGGGTGTTCCGGTTGCCCGTGGGCGCGGCCGTGAGGGGCGCTCGCGGGGTGGAGCCCGTCACACGGGAGGAGCCGCGCGGCGGCCGGCCGGCCGGAGGGCCGGCCGCGCGCGCGTACGGAGATCCACTCCGTCAACACCCGTGGTCCGCGCCGTCCGGCGAGGCACCAGGCGCCCCCGGCGCACGACTGCGCAGGCCGCCGCGGCGGACGCTGCGCAAGCCGGCCCGCCGGACGAGCGCTGCTCGTTTCGGCGCGGATGCCGCATCCTTGAGGTGTGGAGTCTCTCGGGGACGAGTCGGTCGAGCGGAAGGGGAGGGCGCAGGAGATGAGTGCCGGCGCACCTGCTCATAACGCTTCGGTGCACAACCACGAGCACAATGCGACGGACCGGACGGCCACAAGGCACCATGGACCGATGCGCGACGACGAGGCGGGCACGGCCCATGGGGCGATCGGTGCGCTCGTCCATCGCGCCGTCGACGGGGACGAGCAGGCCACGCACGATCTGCTCGCCCATGTCCACCCCCTGGCGCTGCGCTACTGCCGAACCCGGCTGTCCCGGCTGCCCGGCGACGCGCGTCACTTCGTCGAGGACCTCGCCCAGGAGGTCTGCGTCGCCGTCCTGCTCGCGCTGCCCCGCTATCGCGACACCGGCCGCCCCTTCGAGGCGTTCGTCTTCGCCATCGCCTCCCACAAGGTCGCCGACCTGCAGCGCGCCGCGATGCGCCACCCGGGGTCGACCGCGGTGCCGTCCGACGAAATGCCCGAGCGGCCGGACGACTCCCTCGGCCCCGAGGAGCGCGCCCTGCTCAGCAGCGACGCCGAGTGGGCCAAGAAGCTGCTCGCCAACCTGCCGGAGAACCAGCGCGAGCTGCTCCTGCTGCGCATCGCCGTGGGCTTGACCGCGGAGGAGACCGGGCAGATGTTGGGAATGTCACCCGGCGCGGTCCGGGTCGCCCAGCACCGGGCGCTGAGCCGCCTGCGGGCGCTCGCCGAGCAGTAACACCCTTGTGCGGAGCCCCTGCAGCTCCCCTTGTTGAACAGGCATGCTTCGGCTTCCGTACGAACGTACGAAGCCTGAAGTCACCCCGTACCGTGGAATTTGCTAGCGATGCTTCCCGTTAGCATGGACATCCGCACCGATCAAGGCCATTTGGGGAAGGTGTCATGACTGCCAACGTCGACGGAGTGCCCGGAAAATTCGCGACACTCGGGCTGACCTACGACGACGTGCTGCTGCTGCCGGGCCCGTCGGACATGGCACCCGATGAGATCGACACCGCCTCGTACGTCTCCAAGAACGTGCGGGTCAACATCCCGCTGCTGTCCGCCGCCATGGACAAGGTGACCGAGTCCCGCATGGCGATCGCGATGGCCCGCCAGGGCGGCGTCGGCGTGCTGCACCGCAACCTCTCCATCGAGGACCAGGCCAACCAGGTCGACCTGGTGAAGCGCTCCGAGTCCGGCATGGTCACCGACCCCATCACCATCCACCCGGACGCCACGCTCGCCGAGGCCGACGCGCTGTGCGCCCGGTTCCGCATCAGCGGCGTCCCGGTGACCGACGGCGACAAGCGGCTCCTCGGCATCGTCACCAACCGTGACATGGCCTTCGAGAGCGACCGCGGCCGCCGGGTGCACGAGGTCATGACCCCGATGCCGCTGGTCACCGGCAAGGTCGGCATCTCCGGCCCGGAGGCCATGGAGCTGCTGCGCAAGCACAAGATCGAGAAGCTGCCGCTGGTCGACGACGAGGGCGTCCTCAAGGGCCTGATCACCGTCAAGGACTTCGTCAAGGCCGAGCAGTACCCGAACGCCGCCAAGGACGCCGAGGGCCGCCTGCTGGTCGGTGCCGCGGTCGGTGTCGCCGGTGACGCCTTCGAGCGCGCCCAGGCCCTGATCGAGGCCGGTGTCGACTTCATCGTCGTGGACACCGCGCACGGCCACTCCAGGCTGGTCGGCGACATGATCGCCAAGATCAAGTCGAACTCCTCCGGCGTCGACGTCATCGGCGGCAACGTCGCCACGCGCGACGGCGCCCAGTCCCTGGTCGACGCGGGCGCCGACGGCATCAAGGTCGGCGTGGGCCCCGGCTCGATCTGCACCACGCGCGTGGTCGCCGGCGTCGGCGTCCCGCAGGTCACCGCGATCTACGAGGCCGCGCTCGCCGCCAAGGAGGCCGGGGTCCCGGTCATCGGCGACGGCGGTCTGCAGTACTCCGGCGACATCGCCAAGGCCCTGGTCGCGGGTGCCGACACCGTCATGCTGGGCTCGCTGCTCGCGGGCTGTGAGGAGTCCCCGGGCGAGCTGCTGTTCATCAACGGCAAGCAGTTCAAGTCGTACCGCGGCATGGGCTCGCTGGGCGCCATGCAGTCCCGCGGCGAGCGCAAGTCGTTCTCCAAGGACCGCTACTTCCAGGAGGGCGTCGCCTCCGACGAGCAGCTGATCCCCGAGGGCATCGAGGGCCAGGTGCCCTACCGCGGCCCGCTGTCCTCCGTCGTCCACCAGCTGATCGGCGGTCTGCGCCAGTCGATGTTCTACGTCGGCGGCAAGACCGTGCCCGAGCTGCAGGCGAACGGCCGGTTCGTGCGGATCACCTCGGCGGGCCTGAAGGAGAGCCACCCGCACGACATCCAGATGACGGTCGAGGCGCCGAACTACAGCAGCAAGAGGTAGCTCTCAGGTAGCACGACCGCGCATCCACGCGCGCGTGAAGGCCATCCAGCGGCGGTCCCGGAGCATCCGGGGCCGCCGTTCTCGTCCCCGCGGAGGGCTTGTGCCGTACCCGTCGGCGATACTGGAAGGCGCTGCAACGCATAGGGAAAGGCCTAGAGACGTGACTGAGATCGAGATCGGGCGCGGCAAGCGCGGCCGCCGGGCGTACGCCTTCGACGACATCGCCGTCGTCCCCAGCCGCCGTACGCGGGACCCGAAGGAGGTCTCGATCGCCTGGCAGATCGACGCCTACCGCTTCGAGCTGCCGTTCCTGGCCGCCCCCATGGACTCCGTGGTCTCCCCGGCCACCGCGATCCGCATCGGCGAGCTCGGCGGCCTCGGCGTGCTCAACCTCGAAGGCCTGTGGACGCGGTACGAGGACCCGCAGCCGCTGCTGGACGAGATCGCCGAGCTGCCCGCCGACCAGGCGACCCGCCGCCTCCAGGAGATCTACGCGGCGCCCATCAAGGAGGAGCTGATCGGCGCGCGCATCAAGGAGGTGCGGGACTCCGGCGTGGTCACGGCCGCGGCGCTCTCCCCGCAGCGCACCGCCCAGTTCTCCAAGGCGGTCGTGGACGCGGGCGTGGACATCTTCGTCATCCGAGGTACGACGGTCTCGGCGGAGCACGTGTCGTCCTCGCACGAGCCGCTGAACCTGAAGCAGTTCATCTACGAACTGGACGTCCCGGTGATCGTCGGCGGCTGCGCCACGTACACGGCGGCCCTGCACCTGATGCGCACCGGCGCGGCCGGCGTGCTGGTCGGCTTCGGCGGCGGCGCCGCCCACACCACCCGGAATGTGCTGGGCATCCAGGTCCCGATGGCCACGGCCGTCGCCGACGTGGCCGCGGCCCGCCGTGACTACATGGACGAGTCCGGCGGCCGGTATGTGCACGTGATCGCGGACGGCGGCGTCGGCTGGTCCGGCGACCTGCCCAAGGCGATCGCCTGCGGCGCCGACGCGGTGATGATGGGCTCCCCGCTGGCCCGCGCCACGGACGCGCCCGGCAAGGGCCACCACTGGGGCATGGAGGCGGTCAACGACGAGCTGCCCCGCGGCAAGAAGGTCGGCCTCGGCACGGTCGGCACCATCGAGGAGATCCTCACCGGCCCGTCCCACACCCCCGACGGCTCGATGAACTTCTTCGGTGCCCTGCGCCGCGCGATGGCCACGACCGGCTACAGCGAGCTGAAGGAGTTCCAGCGGGTCGAGGTGACGGTCGCGGACAGCCAGCACCGCCGCTGACGCGCCCACGGGAGCAGTGCGACGCACAGGGCCCGGCCACCGGCGAGGTGGTCGGGCCCTGCCGCTTGCGGGAGGGCGTTACGCGGCGGCCTTCTTGGCGCCGGAGAACGCGGCGAACGCGGCGATGGCGAAGAAGAGGAAGGTCAGCGGGTCGGCGTCGTCCTTCCAGACCTTCTGGACCACGTCGAAGTGCTGGAAGAACAGCTCGTTGAAGCCGACGTGCAACTGGTCGGCGCCGATCATGGCCTCGCCCACCAGCTGGCCGAGGTACACCGAGCCGAGCGCGAGGATCGCGCTCACCACGGGGAGCGCCGGGTTGCGGCCGCCCGCCTTGCCGGCCGCGAGACCGACGACGAAGCCGACGCCGACGGCCGCGTAGCCGATCTCGTGCTTGGTGGCGCCGATGACGAGGCCGTAGAGCGCGGCCGCGACCACGGCGGCGACGACCGCGGCGACGACGCCGAGGACGACGTTGTTCCGGGCCGGAGCGATCGGCGCAGGCGGGGCGAAAGCGCCCGCCGGGGCGACGGGGACGCCCGGCTGCGGCGGGTACGGCGCGCCGGCCGGGGCCTGCTGCGCGTACGGGTTGCCGTCGACCGGACCGGGCTGCGGCGACTGCGGCGGTGGAGCTGACTGGGTCATGACAGAAATCCCCCCGATATGGAGCACGACTGAAGGACGGAAACGGAAAACCCCCGGCACACGCGTGTGCCGCGAGTCCGGGGGAGATTAACAGCCGGGGGCGACAACGCCCCGGCTGTTTTCCGTTCGTGACCGGGCTCAGAGCCGGTGCGCCGCCCCCGTGGGCGTGGCCCCGCGCGTGTCCAGCAGCAACTGCGCCTTCACCGACAGCCCCTGCAGGTCGTACGTGCGGTGCTGCTGGAGCAGGATCGTCAGGTCGGCGTCGGCGGCGGTCTCGTAGAGCGAGTCCGCGCGCGGGACCGGGCGGTCCAGCACGTTCCAGGAGGCCACCAGGGGGTCGTGGAAGCTCACCGAGGCGCCCAGCTCCATCAGCCGGATCGCGATCTCCTGCGCCGGTGTGCCCTGCAGATCGGCGAGATCGGGCTTGTAGGTGACGCCGAGCAGCAGCACCCGCGCGCCACGGGCGGACTTGCCGTGCTCGTTGAGGAGGGTGGCGGCGCGCTGGACGACGTACCGGGGCATCCGGCTGTTGACCTGCTGGGCCAGCTCCACCATGCGCAGGGTGCGGGTGGCGTGCCCGGTCAGGTCCTGCGCGACACCGTGCCCGCCGACGCCCGGGCCGGGCCGGAACGCCTGGAAGCCGAAGGGCTTGGTCTCCGCGCACCGGATGACGTCCCAGAGATCGACACCCAGCTCGTGGCACAGCACGGCCATCTCGTTGACGAGGGCGATGTTGACGTGCCGGAAGTTGGTCTCCAGCAGCTGTACGGTCTCCGCCTCGCGCAGCCCACGCGCGCGGACCACCTTGTCGGTGAGCCGGCCGTAGAAGGTGGCGGCCGACTCGGTGCAGGCGGGGGTGAGGCCGCCGATGACCTTGGGGGTGTTGGCGGGGGAGTGGTCGCGGTTGCCGGGATCGACCCGGCTCGGAGAGTAGGCGAGGTGGAAGTCGCGGCCGGCGCGCAGCCCCGAGCCCTCCTCCAGCAGGGGGCGCAGGAACTCCTCGGTCGTGCCGGGGAGCACCGGCGACTCCAGGATGACGGTGGTGTGCGGGCGCAGCCGCTTGGCGAGGGTACGGGCGGCCGCCTCCACCTGGCCGAGGTCGAGTCCGCCGTCGGCGCCGCGCGGGGTCGGCGCGCAGATCACCGCGGTGCGCACGCGGCCGAGCTGGGCCGGGTCGGTACCGGGCCGGAAGCCCGCGGCGTGCATCCGGCGCAGTTCGGCGGGACTGAGGGAGCCCGCCTCGGGGCCGGTGGCGTAACCGATGGTGGGGATGCCTGCGGCGACCGCGGCCTGAGCGAGCGGCAAGCCGTAGGGGCCGAGTCCGATGACGGCGAGGTCTGCGGGCATGGCGTGGGCGGTCCTTCCCATAGCCGAAGCGGGACAGGCGCGCAACCGCTGTGGACAGGATGAGCGCGTGCAATGTCAGACTAGGTACACATATGACTGTTATGCGTGATTCTGTTCGTGTGTCTTCCGAGGGTTGTGGGCGAGTTGTCCACAGGTTGGGAACGCGTGGTGGCTGAAGTCGGGCAAGCCGGTCAGAATTTGGGCATGAGCAGGGGATGAACGAACCGGGGCTTCGCCCACCGGGTGCGGCCGACGCGAGTGAGGGACAGCGGGAGGCAGCGTGAGGACAGCGACTCTGGGGCCGACGCAGCGCGCCGAGGCGCTGGCCGCGATGGCGGAGCGGGAGCTGGACGTGCTGGTGATCGGCGGCGGGGTCGTCGGCGCGGGCACCGCGCTGGACGCCGTCACGCGCGGCCTGTCCACCGGTCTGGTCGAGGCCCGCGACTGGGCGTCCGGCACTTCAAGCCGGTCCAGCAAGCTCATCCACGGCGGTCTGCGCTATCTGGAGATGCTCGACTTCGCCCTGGTTCGCGAGGCCCTGAAGGAGCGCGGACTGCTGCTGGAGCGGCTCGCCCCGCACCTGGTCAAGCCGGTCCCGTTCCTCTACCCGCTGCAGCACAAGGGCTGGGAGCGGCTCTACGCCGGCTCGGGCGTCGCGCTCTACGACGCGATGTCCATGGCCCGCGGCCACGGCCGGGGCCTGCCCCTGCACCGTCATCTGAGCCACCGTCACGCCCTGCGCGTAGCCCCCTGCCTGAAGAAGGACGCCCTGGTCGGCGCCCTGCAGTACTACGACGCCCAGATGGACGACGCCCGCTTCGTGGCCACGCTGGTGCGCACGGCTGCGTCCTACGGCGCGAAGGCGGCCAACCGCGCGCGGGTGACCGGGTTCCTGCGCGAGGGCGAGCGCGTGGTCGGCGCCCGGGTGCAGGACGTGGAGGGCGGCGGGGAGTACGAGATCCGCGCCAAACAGATCGTCAACGCGACCGGGGTGTGGACCGACGACACACAGGCCATGGTGGGGGAGCGGGGCCAGTTCCACGTCCGCGCCTCCAAGGGCATCCACCTGGTCGTGCCCAAGGACCGCATCCACTCCACCACCGGCCTGATCCTGCGCACCGAGAAGTCCGTCCTCTTCGTCATCCCCTGGGGCCGGCACTGGATCGTCGGCACCACCGACACCGACTGGAACCTCGACAAGGCCCATCCGGCCGCGTCCAGCGCCGATATCGACTACCTGCTGGAGCACGTCAACTCGGTGCTCGCGGTACCGCTCGGCCGCGACGACGTGCAGGGGGTGTACGCGGGTCTGCGCCCGCTGCTCGCCGGCGAGTCCGACGCCACCAGCAAGCTGTCCCGCGAGCACACGGTCGCCCATCCGGTGCCGGGGCTCGTGGTCGTGGCGGGCGGCAAGTACACCACCTACCGCGTGATGGCGAAGGACGCGGTCGACGAGGCGGTGCACGGCCTGGACACGCGGGTCGCCGACAGCGTGACGGAGGAGATCCCGCTGCTGGGCGCGGAGGGCTACCAGGCGCTGTGGAACGCGCGCGCTCGCACCGCCGCCCGCACCGGGCTCCACGTGGCCCGCGTGGAGCACCTGCTGAACCGGTACGGCTCCCTGGCCGAGGAGGTCCTGGACCTCATCACCGCCGACCCCGCCCTGGGCGCGCCCCTGCAGGCGGCCGACGACTATCTGCGCGCCGAGGTGGTGTACGCCGCCTCGCACGAGGGCGCCCGGCACCTGGACGACGTCCTCACCCGCCGCACCCGGATCTCCATCGAGACCTTCGACCGGGGCACTCGCAGCGCCCGGGAGGCGGCCGAGCTGATGGCACCGGTCCTCGGCTGGGACAAGGACCAGATCGAGCGCGAGGTCGAGCACTACGAGAAGCGGGTGGAGGCCGAGCGCGAGTCCCAGCGCCAGCCCGACGACCTGACGGCGGACGCGGCGAGACTGGGAGCGCCGGACATAGTGCCGTTCACCTGAGGGAGCGCGGCCGTGGCCGTCCATGAGCCGGGAGCCCCGGGGGAGCCGAACGCCCGTCACCCCCGCCGAAACCAGGCGCATTTCCCCGAAACCGGTGCACCGGATCCCGCCTGAGGCGAAGGGCCCCCTGGGCGTCGGCCACTTGTGGGGTGAGAGACAATGGAGGCTCTGTCAGGGCGGGTTGTATGAGGGGACGCATGTCGGAGGCGGAGCGGGCGGGAACATCTCGTCAGGGGACTCGTCAGGACAAGAGCGAGCGTCGTCTCCTCGCCGGGCGGTACCGGCTGGGAGACGTGCTGGGCCGGGGCGGCATGGGCACGGTCTGGCGCGCCGAGGACGAGACCCTGGGCCGGACGGTCGCCGTCAAGGAGCTGCGGTTTCCGTCGAACATCGACGAGGAGGAGAAGCGGCGCCTGATCACGCGCACCCTGCGCGAGGCCAAGGCGATCGCCCGGATCCGCAACAACAGCGCGGTCACGGTCTTCGACGTGGTCGACGAGGACGACCGGCCGTGGATCGTCATGGAGTTGGTGGAGGGCAAGTCCCTCGCCGAGGTCATCCGCGAGGACGGCCTGCTGGAGCCGAAGCGCGCCGCCGAGGTGGGACTCGCCGTCCTCGACGTGCTGCGCTCCGCGCACCGCCAGGGCATCCTGCACCGGGACGTGAAGCCGTCGAACGTGCTCATCGCCGAGGACGGCCGGGTCGTGCTCACCGACTTCGGTATCGCGCAGGTCGAGGGCGACCCGTCCATCACCTCCACCGGCATGCTCGTCGGTGCCCCCTCCTACATCTCCCCCGAGCGCGCCCGCGGCCACAAACCGGGCCCGGCGGCCGACCTGTGGTCGCTCGGCGGCCTGCTGTACGCGGCGGTCGAGGGCGTGCCCCCGTACGACAAGGGTTCGGCGATCGCCACGCTCACCGCGGTGATGACCGAGCCCATGGAGGAGCCCAAGAACGCGGGCCCGCTCAAGGACGTCATCTACGGTCTGCTCACCAAGGACCCGGCCGAGCGGCTCGACGACGCGGGCGCCCGGGCCATGCTCAACGCCGTGATCCACGCACCCGAGCCGGAGCCGATGGACGCCACGCGCGTGGTGCCGCTGCCGCCGCCGGGCCCGGCCGAGGGCAGGCGGGGCGAGGAGGCCGGGGAGAAGCTGCGCGGCGCGCTGCGTTCGGTCCGCAAGGCGGCCGGGGCGGCCACGGCGGCCGCGTCCACCCGGGCGAAGAGCGGCGGCGACCCGGCCGCGCCGGACACCGGTGAAGCCGCGGGTACGGACGGCGCCACCGCGGGCGGGGGACGTCCTGCCACCCAGGGCGGGGTACGCACAGGCACCCAGGGCGGGGCACGTCCTGCCGGGCAGGGCGGGGTGCGAGCGGCCTCCCCCGGCGGGGTGCGGCCGGCCTCCTCCAGCGGGGTCGGTGCCGGATCCACCGGCAGACAGGCCGGTTCTGCCTCCGGTGCCGCCGGTGTACCGAACTCCAGCACGAACAAACCGAGTTCGGGCTGGCCCGTGGTGCCGCCGCCGGACCTGGACCTGCCGACGCGATCGGTGCCGAGGGCGCCGCTGACCGACGTGGTGCCCAAGCGCACGCTGGTGATCATCGCGGTGATCGTCCTCCTCGCCGTGCTCGGCACCATCCTGGCCTTCACCCTGAACGGCGACGACAAGGGCGGCAAGGGCAGCGGGGCCAAGGCGGCGGCGAGCACCAGTGCGTCCACGAAGCAGGACAAGAGCGACAAGAGCACCGGCAGCGGGGCGAGCCCGTCGTCGGGCGGTACCGGTTCCACGTCGGGCAACGCCGTCGACGCGAGCGCGTCCACCGACGACTCCGGCTCGTCCGGCAAGTCCGGCGCCAAGGACGGCGGGACCGCGCCGGTGGTGTCGACCCGCAAGGGCGCTCAGGGCTACTCGATCGGGCTGCCCAAGGGCTGGTCGTACAAGTCGACCGACGGTGCGGGCGACCGCTACACCGGTCCCGACGGGCAGAGGCTGCTCGTCGGCTGGACCGGCACCCCCAAGGACGACCCGGTGGCGGACTGGGAGAACCAGGAGCGGTCCATGGTGCGCTCCCAGTACCACAGGATCCGCATCGAGAAGGTCGGCTACCGCGGCTGGAACACGGCCGACTGGGAGTTCACCTATGTCGATGACGACGGCACCAAGTACCGCACCATCGACCGCGGGTTCGTGGTCAACGGTCATCTCGGATACGGCCTGATGTACACCGCGAAGGCCGCGAACTGGGACAGCGCGCTGCGCAAGGACACGTGGCAGACGCTGACGGCGTCCTTCGAGCCCAAGTCGTAGGCTCCTGACGACGGTTTGGGGCGTGAGAATCCGTCATCCGCTTAATGCGGATTGCCTCCGGCACGTATCGTGAATGGTTGCGGACCGTACGCAGCCGGAAGTGTGTGCGAAACGGGTCGCGAGGCGAACGGATGTGACCGACCGGGCTGCCGGGGGAGGCAATGTGGACGACTACGCGGGTCGGGTGCTCGCCGACCGCTACCGCCTGCCGTTGCCACCCTCCGACGAGTACGAACTCACCGAGACCCGCGCCTTCGACACGTACAGCGGTCAGGAAGTGCTCGTCCGACAGGTGCCGTTGCCGGAGGTCGTCGAGGCCGAGGTGCTGGACGCGGAGGGGCTGCCCGAGGGCTTCACCGCGCGTGAGCGCGGGGCCGGGGCCCGGCGGACGCCGGACGCCCGGACCGCCACCCGGCGGCCCGCCGACCCGGCCGTACGGCGAGCCGTCGAGGCCGCGCAGGCCGCGGCCCGCATCCCCGACCATCCGCGCCTCGACCAGGTCTTCGACGTGTTCGCCGAGGGCGGGTCGCTGTGGATCGTCAGCGAGTTGGTGACCGCGCGCCCGCTGGCCGCGCTGCTCGCCGAGCAGCCGCTGTCGCCGTACCGGGCGGCCGAGGTCGCGGCCGACGTACTCATGGCGCTCCGGGTGCTGCACGGCCATGGCTGGGTGCACCGCAACATCACCGCCCGCACGGTGCTCGTCTGCGACGACGGCCGCGTGATGCTGACCGGCCTCGCTGTCGGCGCCGCGGAGGAGGCGTTGTGCGGGTACGACCCGGTACCGGCCCAGGACGGGCCGGCAGAGGGTGCCGTCGGGGGAGCGGGGACGGAACCGGAGACGGCCGGTCCTGGGGCTGGTCCGGGGGCCGCAGTTCGGGCTGCCGGTGGCCTGGGCACTGCTCCTGGGCCGGTCGGTGGCCTGGATGGGTCTGCGGGGTCCGGTGGGCCGGGAGCAGGCCGGGGTCCGGGTGCGACTCCCCTCACCGCGGGCCGTGGGGATGCCACCGGTTCCGCAGACGGGGCGAAGGGGGTGGCCGACGGGGCGGCCGGAGCGAGCGGAGTGCCGTCCGCGGACGTCGCACCCGAGGCAGCGCGACGGGCCGCGATCCAGGCAAGGGCGGCCGGCGGGCTGCCGGTGCCGGGGGCGAACGGGGTGTCCGGCGGGGCCGGTGTGCCCGGCCCGGCGGGGCAACGGCCCTTGGAGAACGGCGCGGACGTCCGCGCCGCCCGCGCCGGGGCCATCGCCGCGTACCGCGCGGGTGCCCGTGCCGCCGCCCGGGTGCAGGAGGCCCGGCAGAACGGGCGCGCCGCCCTGCCCGGCGCCCGCCCGCCCGCCGAGGGCGACACCGGCGCCACCCGGGCCGACGGCACATCCCAGCCGCCGTACTCCGGCGCTCCGGGCACCACGACCCCGCCCCAACGGATCGCCGATCCCTACGGAGTGCAGGGCGCCCCCTGGCACGGCGCCGCACCGCGCCCCGCTGCCGCCGGCCCCTCCTCGGCCCTGGGCAGCGGCCCGCAACGCCCCGGCCTCCCCTCGGCGAACCCCCGCCCGTCCGTCCCGGGCCAGACCCCGGCCCCGGACCCCGCCACCACCTCCCGGACCCCCACCGACCCCACCCGCCAAGCTTCCGGCCCGCCCCCTTACGGCACCGGTCCGGCCCGCCAAGGCCCGCACCCCCACGCCACCGGTGCCGCCTCCCCCGCCTACCCCCACTGGAACGCCCCCGGAGCGGACGGTGGGCGGCGTGGGCCCGCGAGTGCGCTGGAGGCCGAGCGGGCGCGGCAGGTGCGGATGACCGTGGTGGGGCCGGTGACTGAGCGGTGGGCGCCGGAGCAGGCCGGGCCCGTGCACGAGAACTGGCAGCTGGCGGCGCCGATCGGACCGGCGACCGATCTGTGGGCGCTGGGCGCGTTGTTGTTCCGGGCCGTGCAGGGGCACGCGCCGTATCCGGAGGAGTCGACGGCCGAGCTGGTGCAGCTGGTGTGCGCCGAGCCCCCCGCCTTCGCCGAGGAGTGCGGCCCCCTGCGGCCGGTCGTGGAGTCACTGCTGCGCCAGGACCCCACCGAGCGCCTGGACTTCGAGGAGCTGAACGGCTGGCTGCGCTCGCTGGTGCGCTCCGCGCCCGAGCCGGACGCCGGCACCCATGTCGTACCCGTGCCGCCCGCCGACCCGAGCCGGCTGCCGATCGTCCGGCGGCGCGGCGAGCTGGTGCGGATGCGGCGGCGGCGCGCCGCGCTGCCCGACACCCATCCACACGGCCGGCACAAGCGCGAACGGGGCCGGGAGGAGACGCGTTCGCCGCGCAGTCTCGGCCGGACCCTGCTTCTGCTCATCCTGCTCCTGCTGGCCGGAGCGATCGCGTACGCGCTGCTGTTCATGCCCAAGCAGGGGGCGAGCGGGGCCGCGGGCAGCGACCGGACCCGCAGCGCGGGGGACGTCGGTTCCGCGCCCTCGGCCACCCGGCAGCCCCCCTCCGAGCAGGGCGGCAGCCCCTCCGCGTCCGCACCCGCCACCGAGCCGCAGACCGGCGGCGACCCGGCCGTCGCCGACGGCTTCACCCTGCGCAAGGATCCGGAGGGGTTCCAGATCGCCGTCGCCAAGGGCTGGGACCGCACCCCGAAGAACGGCAGCGGCCAGGTGGTGTACGCGCACGACGCCTTCGAGCTGATCGTCGTACCGGGCAGGGACAGCGCGTCGACGTACGGCAGTGACCCGATGGCCTACCAGCGGGACAAGGAGAGCGAGCTCCAGCCGTACCGCGACTCCAGCTGGGCCACGGCCACCGGTCTGAGAACCATCGAGGTGGGCGGGCGGACCATGGCCGAGGGCCAGTTCACCTGGACCGACGGCCAGGGCCGCGACCTGTTCGTGCGGAACATGGCGATCCTCCTGAACGGCCGCTACCACCTCATCCAGGTGCGCGGTCCGGAGGCCCAGCGGGACGCGGTGACCCGGCTGTACGAGCAGGCCACGGCGACGTACCGCTACACGGGTTGAGCGCCCCGTATACCGAGTGGCCGGTACTGGACGGTTCGGGCGGCGACAAGCGTCACAGTGCTGTCACCTTGGTACCCCGCTGGTTCCCAGTTGGTTGACCGGTCCTTAGTCTGACCCTGTCAAGAGCATTGCGGGGCAACGTGAATCAGATGCAGGGCCTGCTCATAGCGGGCCGCTACCGGCTCGCCGATTCGATCGGCAGCGGCGGCATGGGCCGGGTGTGGCGCGCCCACGACGAGGTGTTGCACCGGACGGTCGCCGTCAAGGAGTTGACCGCGGCGCTCTACGTCTCCGACAGCGACCGGGCGGTGCTGCTCGCCCGGACCCGGGCCGAGGCCCGCGCCGCCGCGCGCATCAACCACTCCGCCGTCGTCACCGTGCACGACGTCCTCGAACACGACGGCCGTCCTTGGATCGTCATGGAGCTGGTCGAGGGCAACTCGCTGGCCGACGCGGTCAAGGAGCGGGGGCGGGTGGAGCCCGCGGAGGCCGCCCGTATCGGGCTGTGGGTGCTGCGGGCGCTGCGCGCCGCGCACTCCGCCGGTGTGCTGCACCGGGACGTCAAGCCCGGCAACGTCCTGCTCGGCCGGGACGGCCGGGTGCTGCTCACCGACTTCGGCATCGCCCAGATCGAGGGCGACTCCACCATCACCCGCACCGGCGAGGTCGTCGGCTCGGTCGACTACCTCGCGCCCGAGCGGGTGCGCGGCAACGATCCCGGCCCGGCCTCGGACCTGTGGGCGCTCGGCGCCACGCTGTACACGGCGGTCGAGGGCCGTTCGCCGTTCCGCCGTACCTCACCGCTGAGCACCATGCAGGCGGTCGTGGAGGAGGAGGCCGACGCGCCGCGCCACGCCGGTGCGCTCGGCCCCGTCATAGCCGCCCTGCTGCACAAGGAACCGGAACGCCGGCCGGGCGCGGAGGAGGCGGAGCAGATGCTCGCCGAGGCGGCGGAGGGGCGCCGCCCGCACGCGGCCCAGGCGTTCATCCCGACCCAGGGCTCGGGCCTGCACACCGGTGGGCCGAACACCTCGGGTTACGGCTCCGGTCCGACCGCGTCCGGTTACGGCCCCACCGGGCCCACTCCCGGCTACGACCCGACCGTACCGAGCCCCGGCCACGGCTCCACGGGAACCGCTCCGGGCTACGGCCCCGGAGTGCCTTCGGGCCCGGGCCGTTCCATGACCGGGCCGACGGCCGTGGCGCCCACGCCCCAGGGTCCGGCCCCCGTACGGCCCCGGCCCCGCCGCCGGCTGCGCACCCTCGCCTTGGTCGTCGCCGTCGCCGCCGTGCTCGGCGGTGGCGCGGCGGTGGCCTTCCAGGAGTGGGGCGGCGGCTCGGCGCAGAACACCGGGTCGAGCGGTGGCGCGGGCCCGGCCACGACCTCTCCCTCGGCGGGCGGCAGCGTCACGCCCGGCGGTGACGGACCCCTGCCCGCCAGCTGGCAGGTCCGTCATGACCCGCTCGGTTTCAGCCTCTCCCTGCCCAAGGGCTGGAAGCGGAGCGTCTACGAGCTCAAGGACGGCCTCAAACAGATCGACTACAGCCCTGACGGCGGCTATCACTTCGTCCGCGTCGCCATCAACAGCTCGCCCGACTTCCCCGACGCCTACCAGCACCAGGTGGATCTGGAACAGCAGTTGCAGCGACTGGTCAGATACAAGCGCGTCGTCCTGGAGAAGAACATCTACCGCGACCGCGGCGGCTCGCTGTGGGAGTACACCTGGTATGCGCTGAAGAAGGACTCGCCGCATATCGAAGGTCCGCGCCATGCGATCGAGGAGACGTACTACTCGCGTTCCGGCACCGAGTACGCCATCTACATGTCCACGCCGGAACAGGACTGGGCGAAGACCAGTAAGCAGTTCAAGTGGGTGCTGCAGGGCTGGCAGGAGCCGGCCGCGGGCTGACGGCTGACGGCGCCGATGCGGCCGTACGAGCGCTGATACGGCCGAAAATGGCTGGTCGATCGGCGCTGCTTGGCCGATCGGCGCCCCGGAGGGCACGGGTCCGGTGAGGCATGATGGGGCGCATGGGGACCGAGGGCGCCGACTTCCGGGTGATCGCGGGCCGTTACCGTCTGGAGGCGCGCATCGGGCGCGGCGGCATGGGCGTCGTGTGGCGGGCCCACGACCAGGTGCTGGGCCGGCGTGTCGCGGTCAAGGAACTCCTCCCGGACGACTCCCTGTCCGAGGGCGACGCGCGGCGCCGCCGGGACCGTACGTTCCGTGAGGCACGGGCGGTCGCCCAGCTGCGGCATCCGCACATCATCGTCGTGCACGACGTGGTGGAGCAGGACGAACGCCCCTACCTCGTCATGGAGTTGGTCGACGGCTGCTCGCTCGCCGACCTCATCTCCCGGCAGGGCCCGGTCGACGCCGCCGAGGCCGCGCGGATCGGCATCGCCCTGCTCAGCGCGGTGCGCACCGCGCACGAGGCAGGGGTGCTGCACCGGGACATCAAGCCCGCGAACGTGCTGATCGAGTCCGGCACCGGCCGGGTCGTGCTGACCGACTTCGGTATCGCGCAGGTCGCGGGCGCCACCACGCTCACCGAGACCGGGTCCTTCGTCGGCTCGCCCGAATACACCGCGCCGGAACGGATGTCCGGGCTGCGCACCGGCCCGGAGTCCGACCTGTGGTCGCTGGGCGCGCTGCTGTGCACGGTGCTCAGCGGCGAGTCGCCGTTCCGGCGCGACTCGCTCGGCGGCATCCTGCACGCCGTGGTCGCCGCCGACATCCGGCCCCCCGCCGAGGCCGAGCCGCTGCTGCCGGTCGTACGGGGGCTGCTGGACCGCGACCCGGACCGGCGGCTCGGCGCGGCCGAGGCCGAGCGGATGCTGCGGACGTACCTGGAGACGGGCCGGACCCCGGAGGCGCCGGACACCTCGTCCGGCCCCACCGTCACCGGCCGCGCGCACCGGATCGGCGGGGGCTGGGGCCCACGGTCCGGGGCGGCCGAGGGACGTACGGCGAGGTCCGGGGCCGCGGGGAGCCGTGCGCCGGAGGCCGCCGCGCCGTACCCGCCGACCCAGCGGGACCTTCCGCACGACGGGCCGCAGCCGCCCGCCACGGCCGGGCCGGCCGCGGAGCCCCAGGCCCGGCAGACGTCCACACGCGGGGTGCTGGTCGCGGCCCTGCTGGTCGCCGCGCTGGCCGGGGCCGGTGTGTCGGCGGCGGCACTGCTGCTGCACCGGGACGAGGGCGGGGGCGGCGGCAGCCCCGGCGGTACGGCGACCTCCCCGGCGACCGGGACCGCCACGGGCCCGGCCTCGTCGCGGACACCCCCGACACCCACCACCTCCGGCCCGGCGCCCACCGCGACCCGCCCGTCGGCCACCGACCCGGGCTCGGCCGGCCCGGGCACCGCGCCCTCCGGTTACCGCACGGCCCGGGACGCGGCCGGTTTCTCCCTCGCCGTACCGGAGGACTTCGTCCGCAGTCCGCAGGGCGAGCGCGTCTTCTACCTCTCACCCGGTGACACCTTCCGCCTCGGCATCAAGATCGCCGATCCCCAACCCGGCGGTCCGAAGGCGGTGATGGACCGGTCGGCCGCCAACGGCCCGGTCAGCAACCCCGGTTACCGCGACGGCCGGGTCACCCAGGCCACGCACGACGGACATCCGGCGGCGCTCTGGGAGTTCACCTGGAACGGCTTCAGCGCGGCGGAGGGGCCGCGCCACACCTACGACCTGTGCTGGGAGGTGGCCGGGCGCACGTACGACGTGTGGGTGTCGGCGCCGGTCGGCAAGGTGCGGGAGGCGCGGGAGTACTTCGACGTGGCGGTCGACACCTTCCGTGCGGGGTCCTGAACTGCCGCTCGGTCACGGGACCGACGACACGACGAGTTTTGTTCTGCAACCGCCGCAACCGCAGCCGACGGCACAGCCGCACGCACGGCCGCGCCCCGTCCCGGCTCAGCAGCAGGATCCCGGCGCCGGGCGGATCGTCGCCGGCCGGTACCGGCTGCTCGACAAGCTGGGCCACGGCGGGATGGGAACCGTGTGGCGGGCGCAGGACGAGACGGTGGACCGGGAGGTCGCCGTCAAGGAGCCACGCGTACCGGACCACTTTCCCGAACGGGAACGTGCCAACGCCTTCGAGCGCATGCGCCGCGAGGCCCGCGCGGCGGCTCGTCTCGACCACCCGGCGGTGGTGAACGTCCACGATGTCGCGGTCGTCGAGGGCCGGCCCTGGATCGTCATAGCTGGTGCGCGGCCGCACCCTCGGCGACGGCCTGCGCGAGGGCACACTGGACGCCCGCGAGGCCGCCCGGATCGGCCTGCAGGTGCTCGGCGCGCTGGAGGCGGCGCACGCGGCGGGCGTGCTGCACCGGGACGCCCGAACAAGGGGGACTTCACGGCGTGCGGCCGGGAGGTGGCCGAGTCGGCGATCGCGAACCTGGACATCAAGGAGCTCTGAACGTCCGGCTTTTGGTCCCCCGCTTCGACAAGGGCCTGGTGCTCGCGGTACTCATGTGACATGAGTGGAGACGGTGAACTCCCGCCCGACGCACGTCTGATCGGCGGCCGCTACCGGCTGGCCGCAAGGCTCGGGGCAGGGCCCACCGGGACCGTGTGGCGGGCCCTGGACGAACAGGAGCCGGGCCGCGAGGTCGCCGTCAAGGAGCCGCTGCTGCCCGGCGATCCGGCCGAGGACGAGGAGAGCCGCCGTATCGCCCACCGGCTCTACCGGGAGGCCCGCGCCGCGGCCCGGGTGCGCCATCCCTCCGCCGTGACGGTGTACGACGTCGTGACCGAGGACCATGTCCCCTGGATCGTGATGGAGTTGGTGGCGGGCGAGTCGCTGCAGGAGGTCCTGTGGCGCGCCCCCCTGCCGCCCGCCGAGGCCGCCCGGATCGGGCTCGCCGTCCTCGGCGCCCTGCGCGCCGCCCATGCCGTCGGCATCGTGCACCGGGACGTCAAACCGGCCAACGTCCTGCTGGAGTCCGGCACCGGGCGGGTGGTCGTCACCGACTTCGGGACCGGCGACGGGCATCCGGGGGAGGCGCCCGCCGGTTTCGTCGCCCCCGAGCGCGCCGCGGGCCCCGGTGCCGGCCCGGCCTCCGACCTGTGGTCCCTCGGCGCCCTGCTCCGCACCGCCCTCGCGGACAGGGACCCCGGCCCGCTGGGCCCCCTGCTGGACCGGCTGCACGCCGACGAGCCCGAGGCGCGCCCCGGCGCGGAGGAGGTCACGGCGGCCCTGCGGGACTACCTCGGCCTCACGCCCGTACCGGAACCGGCACCCGAAGCCGCACCCGAGCCCCCCTCGCCCCGGCCCCCGGACCCCCCACGCCGCACCCCGCGCACCGCACTCGGCCTGCTCCTCGCGAAAAAAGCCGGACTCGAATGATCCTTCCGCGCGCCACCGTGTCAACGCGCTGATCAGCACATTCCCTGCCAGTGATCACTGGCAGTGTGTGAGCACTCGGTGAATCCCCGTTACCGACGGGTACACAAAGCCTGTGCTCCGGCATACCCTGCGCGTCATGACGGACACGCAGGCCCCGGACAGCACCGGCACCAACCCCCTCGCGCCCGCCCCCGAGGGCGCGCGCACCGCCGCCGACGTGGTCACCCCGGAACTGGTGGCCCAGCTCACCAAGGGCGTCGTCGGCTCCGGCCGTACCGCCAACCACACCCCGTTCACCGGCGAGAAGCTGGCCGACCTGCCCGAGTCCACCCCCGAGGACGTCCGGAAGGCCTTCGATGCCGCCCGCGCCGCGCAGGCGGTGTGGGAGAAGACCCCGGTACGGCAGCGGGCCGCCGTCCTCCTGCGCTTCCACGACCTGGTGCTGGAGCGGCAGGCCGAGGTGCTCGACCTGATCCAGCTGGAGACCGGCAAGGCCCGGCTACACGCGCACGAGGAGGTGCAGGCCGTCGCGGTCGCGGCCCGCCACTACGGCCGCAAGGCCCCCGCCTATCTGCGGCCCAAGCGGCACACCGGCGCCGTCCCCACGCTCACCAAGGTCACCGAACTGCGCCATCCGCGCGGTGTCGTCGGCCAGATCGCACCCTGGAACTACCCCCTGGAGCTGTCCGTCGGCGACGCGCTGCCCGCATTCGTCGCCGGCAACGCGGTCGTGATGAAGCCGGACACCGAGACCTGCCTCACCGCCCTGTGGGCGCGCGACCTGCTCATCGAGGCCGGGCTGCCCGAGGGCGTCTTCCAGGTCGTGCTCGGCGAGGGCCCGGTCGTCGGCCCGGAGCTCGTCCGGCACGCCGACTACGTCTCCTTCACCGGCTCCACCCGCACCGGCCGCGAGGTGGCCCAGGGGGCCGCCGCCCGCCTGGTCGGCGTCTCCCTCGAACTGGGCGGCAAGAACGCCATGCTCGTGCTGGACGACGCCGACATCGAGAAGGCCGCCGCCGGCGCCGTACGCGCCTGCTTCTCCTCCGCCGGGCAGCTCTGCATCTCCATCGAGCGCCTGTACGTCCACGAGTCGGTCGCCGACGCCTTCCTGGAGCGCTTCGCCGCCCGCACCAAGGCCATGCGGCTCGGCAACTCCCTCGCCTACGGCGCCGACATGGGCTCGCTGGTCGGCGAGCGCCAGCTCAAGACCGTTCAGCGGCATGTCGAGGAGGCCGTGGCGAAGGGCGCCAAGGTGATCGCGGGCGGGGCCGCCCGTCCGGACATCGGCCCGTACTTCTTCGAGCCGACCATCCTCGACGGCGTCGAGGACTCCATGGCCGTGTGCGAGGAGGAGACCTTCGGCCCGGTCGTCTCCATCTACCGGTTCAAGAGCGACGACGAGGCGATCGAGCACGCCAACGCCACGCCGTACGGCCTGAACTCCTCTGTGTGGACGAAGAGCGCCGGGCGCGGCCGCGAGGTGGCCGCCCGCCTGCGCACCGGCACGGTCAACGTCAACGAGGGCTACGCCCCCGCCTACGGCAGCGTCCAGTCCCCGATGGGCGGCATGAAGGACTCCGGCCTCGGCCGGCGCCACGGCTCCGAGGGCATCCTCAAGTACACGGAGGCCCAGACGGTGGCCCAGCAGCGGCTGCTGCCGATGGCGCCGTCGCTGGGCATGACGGACGAGGCGTACGCCAAGTTCATGAGCACGAGTCTCCGGCTGATGAAGGCATTCCGGTTCCGCTAGCAGCACCGTTCGTCAACACCCGTTCCCGACGAGGAGAGCACGTGTCGCAGGAGAAGTCTGTCCAGACCCGGGACGAGGACGGGTACGACTACGACGTCATCGTGGTCGGATCGGGGTTCGGCGGTTCGGTGTCCGCCCTCCGCCTGACCGAAAAGGGCTACAAGGTGGGCGTCCTGGAAGCCGGCCGCCGCTTCACCCGGGACTCCCTGCCGAAGAACTCCTGGGACCTCAGGAACTACCTCTGGGCCCCGAAACTCGGCATGTTCGGCATCCAGCGCATCCATCTGCTGGGCAACGTCATGGTGCTGGCGGGCGCCGGTGTGGGCGGCGGCTCGCTCAACTACGCCAACACTCTCTACATACCGCCGAAGGCCTTCTTCGACGACCCCCAGTGGCGGGACATCACCGACTGGCAGGAGGAGTTGAAGCCGTACTACGACCAGGCCCAGCGCATGCTCGGCGTACGGCTCAACCCGACGATGACCCCCTCCGACGTGCATCTGAAGGCGGCGGCGCAGCGGATGGGCGTCGGCGACACCTTCCACCTCGCGCCGGTCGGCGTGTTCTTCGGCGACGGCAAGGACGCCGACGGCGAGGCGAAGGTCCGGCCGGGCGAGCAGGTGAACGACCCGTACTTCGGCGGCGCCGGTCCGTCCCGCAACGCCTGCACCGAGTGCGGCGAGTGCATGACCGGCTGCCGGCACGGCGCGAAGAACACCCTGAACGAGAACTACCTCTACCTCGCCGAGAAGGCGGGCGCGGTGGTCCACCCCATGACGACGGTCGTGTCCGTGACGGACGACTCGCGCGGCGGCTATGCGGTGGCGACCCTGCCGACGGACCGGAAGAAGAAGGGCGAGGGCCGGCTCTTCACCGCGCGCAGGGTCGTCCTCGCGGCCGGCACCTACGGCACCCAGACCCTGCTGCACCGGATGAAGGCCGGCGGCCAGCTGCCGTATCTCTCCGCCCGGCTCGGCGACCTGACCCGCACCAACTCCGAGGCGCTGGTGGGCGCGCAGACCGACAACCGCCGCTACCGCAAGGCGACCGGAGAACCGAGGGCCGACTTCACGCGGGGCGTCGCCATCACGTCCTCCATCCACCCCGACGAGAACACCCACATCGAGCCGGTCCGCTACGGCAAGGGCTCCAACTCGATGGGCGGCCTGTCCATCCTCCAGGTGCCCTACGCCGAGGGCTCCTCCCGCGCGCTTGCCTGGCTGGCGAACGCGGCCCGGCACCCGCTGCTGTTCCTGCGCTCCCTCTCCAACCGGCGCTGGTCGGAACGGACCATCATCGGCCTGGTCATGCAGTCGCTGGACAACTCCCTGACGACGTACCTGAAACCGGACGGTGTCGGAAAGGGCCTGCTCACCGCCCGGCAGGGCCACGGCGCCCCCAACCCCAAGCAGATCAAGGCCGCCACGGAGGCCGCCTCCGCGCTCGCCGCCGAGATCAACGGCTTCGCCGGCAGCAACGTCGGCGAGCTGATGGGCACCCCGCTCACCGCGCACTTCCTCGGCGGCTGCCCGATCGGCGACTCCGCCGAGACCGGCGTGATCGACCCCTACCACCGCCTCTACGGCCACCCCGGCATCTCCGTCGTGGACGGCGCCGCGGTCTCCGCGAACCTGGGCGTGAACCCGTCACTGACGATCACCGCGCAGGCCGAGCGCGCGATGTCCTTCTGGCCGAACAAGGGCGCGGAGGATCCGCGTCCGGCGCAGGGTGCGGCGTACGAGCGGCTGAAGCCGGTGGGGCCGCAGACTCCGGCGGTGCCCGCGGAGGCGTTCGGCGCGCTGCGCCTGCCCTTCCTGGGGATGCCGGCGGTGCCGCCGAAGCGGTAGCGCGGGTATGCCGAAGGGGCCTGCACCCCCCTCCTGGCGCAGGCCCCTTCGGCTGTGCGACCGCGCTTACGCGGCTGCGTCCGAACCGGCGCCCTTGCGGCGGCGGACGGCGAACACCGCGCCGGCGCCGGCGACGACGGCGACACCGCCGACCAGACCGATGGTCGGCAGCATGGAGCTGGAACCGGTCTCGGCGAGCGAGCCGGTGACGTCCTGGGTGTTGCTCTTGCTCGGCTTCTGGGTGGGAACCGGGACCTGGCCACCCTCCTGGGGCTTCGTCCCGCCCGTGTCGGTGCCGGCCTTGACCATCTTGATCAGGTAGCTGGCCTGGTCCGAGCCGATGCAGTTCTCCTCGTCGTCGAAGTACATCCCGCCACCGATGGTCAGGCCCTCGCCGACCGGCGCGTTGGCCTTCACGTTCAGCCGGAGCTGGTAGTTCACCGTCTGGCCGGCCTTGATGTCGGCGAGGTCGAGGTAGCCGTCGGAGTGGCCGGCGCCGTCCTCGACGTCGTACCAGGCTCCGTCGTACTTCACCTGGAGCTGGACCTGGCTGGTCTTGAACGCGAACTGGGCGTTCGGGTCGCTCGGGCCGACGCCCGCGTAGAAGATGACGTCCTTGAGGTCGGCCGACGTCGGGTTCTTGACGCCGAGCGTGAAGGGGTGCCAGCCGCTGCCCACGGCGATCTCGCCGGGCAGACCGCTGAGCGAGGTGTGGATCTTGGACTTGTAGTGGGCGTCGTCCTCCTCGCAGATCCCGGACGGCGTCGTCGGCCCGTCGCTGGGCTCGGCGCTCTCGCTGGGCGAGGTGGACGCGGACGCGGACGCGGAGGCGGAGGCCGACTCGGACGCGGAGGCGGACGGCGACGCCGACGTGCTCGTGCTCGCCGAGTCGGAGGCGGACGGGCTGTCCGACGTCTGGCCGGCGGGCGAGTTCTGGTCGGTGGCCGGGCTGGTGCTCGCGTCTGCCGAGGGGGTCGTCTCGGTCGAGGCCGAGCTGCTGACCGAGGTGCTCGGGGACTCGTCGGCGAACGCGGCAGGGGCACAGACCAGGGCGAGCGGCGCGAGGGCAGCCGTCGCGGCCGCGGTCATCATGGCGCGGCGAAGCTTCATTGAGGACCTCTTGTGGGGCTCCCGTGCTGCCGCGCGGCAGCACGTGTCTCGGAGGCCTCCGTGTGTGGGGCACGGGCATGGCCGTTGGTTGCAGGGGGTGAGACCCGTGACCTGTGAGAAGGGTTGTGCGCCGGTCGGGCGGAGGCCGTGTGATGCGAGTCACGCTCAGCCTGGGCGCTCGGCCGGGGCGTTCGGCCTTGGCGTTCAGCCGGGGTGTCCGACGAGGCACGGCGAAGGGCCCCGCGGGACGGAGAGACCGCGGGGCCCTTCTTCCGGTCAGCACCGACGTCAGGGCGGCGCCGGTGCCCGGGGCGGCGCCGGGGGGTTGCGCCGCTGGTTCCTTGGTCCTGCCTCCGAGAGGCGGACGGTGTGCAGCAATGCCGTGGTCGGTGCGGGGACGTGGCGGATGCCCCGGCACTGGTGCGCATGTGCAGTTTTCCGCCGGCCGGCCCCGGGCGTCCCCGGAGCCGGCCGTTCCCTTGGGTGACCGGGCTGCTGTCCCCTGCCGTCCGGTCACTTCCCTGGAGCGAGGTCCCACGGCGCACGGCACGACCCGTACGCCTCATCGCTCCAGCGAGCCACGCGTGGTTCTGTCGGGCCCGCCCCTGGCTGGCACGGACACCTCACTCAACGAAGCGCCGCGCGAGCCGGTCACGCGCCGTACGGGTGAGGCGGCGTTCGCACTCACGTACGGCGCTCCGCGTGCGTCGCTCAGACGCGGCCCCGGCACAGCTCCAGCAGGGTCATGGCGAGGCCGGTGCCCGGCTTGCCGAGGGCCTCGCGGTAGCGGCCGAGGATCTCCATCTCGCGGGAGAGGTGCACCCGGCGTCCGCCGGAGGCGATGCGGGTCTGCTGGACGACGGCGGAGACGGCCATCCGCTCCTGGATGAGGCCGATGATCCGGTCGTCGAGCACGTCGATGCGCTCACGGGCGTCGGCGATGGTCTGCTCCGGGGTCGAGACGGTCTCTTCCGGGGTGGTGGTGGTCATGTCGGGGGCTCCTGGTGAAGGTGGCTGGGACGCCCCGGAACGGCAGGACCCGGAAAACGACAGGCGCCCCGGGCCTTGTCGGCCCGGGGCGCCTGGGAAGTCGCTTGGCGGTTCGCTCAAGCAGCACGACCATGGCAGCCGGCGGGCCGGATGCCATAGGTAAAGACGAAGGTCGAGTGCTTGCGCATGGGGTCAGTATGCCATGGCTGCGTCCAGGGGAAGCCTCCACGTCCACACCGTTAGACTCGTTAGCACAGACCCCGCCCGACCACCAGAAGGCACCCCGTGTCACCAGCGACTTCCACTGCCGCCACCCCGGACACCGTCCTGGTCGTCGACTTCGGCGCGCAGTACGCCCAGCTCATCGCCCGTCGCGTCCGTGAGGCCCGGGTCTACAGCGAGATCGTGCCGAGCACCATGCCGGTGAAGGAGATGCTCGCCAAGAACCCCGCGGCGATCATCCTCTCCGGCGGCCCGTCGTCGGTGTACGAGGAAGGCGCCCCCCGCCTGGACCGCGAGATCTTCGAGGCCGGCGTCCCCGTCTTCGGCATGTGCTACGGCTTCCAGCTGATGGCACAGGCCCTCGGCGGCACCGTCGACAACTCCGGCGCCCGCGAGTACGGCCGTACCGACCTGCATGTCTCCAGGACGTCCTCCACCCTCTTCGAGGGCACCCCGGACGAGCAGCACGTGTGGATGTCGCACGGCGACGCCTGCTCCGCCGCCCCCGAGGGCTTCACCGTGACCGCGTCCACGGACGTCGTCCCGGTCGCCGCCTTCGAGAACGACGAGAAGAAGCTCTACGGCGTCCAGTACCACCCCGAGGTCATGCACTCCACGCACGGCCAGCAGGTGCTGGAGCACTTCCTCTACCGCGGCGCGGGTCTGCAGCCGAACTGGACCACCGGCAATGTGATCGAGGAGCAGGTCGCGGCGATCCGCGAGCAGGTCGGCGACAAGCGCGCCATCTGCGGTCTGTCCGGCGGCGTGGACTCCGCCGTCGCCGCCGCCCTCGTCGCGCGGGCCATCGGCGACCAGCTGACCTGCGTGTACGTCGACCACGGCCTGATGCGCAAGGGCGAGACCGAGCAGGTCGAGAAGGACTTCGTGGCCGCGACCGGCGTCAAGCTGGTCGTCGTGGACGCCGAGGAGCGCTTCCTGACCGCGCTCAAGGGCGTCTCGGACCCCGAGGAGAAGCGCAAGATCATCGGCCGTGAGTTCATCCGCGTCTTCGAGCAGGCGCAGGCCGACATCATCGCCGACGAGGGCCCGGCCGTGGAGTTCCTGGTCCAGGGCACCCTGTACCCGGACGTCGTCGAGTCCGGCGGCGGCACCGGCACCGCCAACATCAAGTCGCACCACAACGTCGGCGGCCTGCCCGAGGACCTCGAGTTCAAGCTCATCGAGCCGCTGCGCAAGCTGTTCAAGGACGAGGTCCGCATGGTCGGCCAGGAGCTCGGCCTGCCGGAGGAGATCGTCCAGCGCCAGCCGTTCCCGGGCCCCGGCCTCGGCATCCGCATCGTCGGCGAGGTCACCAAGGAGCGCCTGGACCTGCTGCGCGACGCCGACGCGATCGCCCGCGAGGAGCTGACCGCGGCCGGCCTCGACCGGGACATCTGGCAGTGCCCGGTGGTCCTGCTCGCCGACGTCCGCAGCGTGGGCGTCCAGGGCGACGGCCGCACCTACGGCCACCCGATCGTGCTGCGCCCGGTGTCCTCCGAGGACGCCATGACCGCCGACTGGTCCCGGCTGCCGTACGACGTCCTGGCCCGCATCTCGACCCGGATCACCAACGAGGTCCGCGACGTCAACCGGGTCGTCCTCGACGTCACCTCCAAGCCGCCGGGCACCATCGAGTGGGAGTAGGCCCTAGGTGCGCCTGAGCGTGCGCAAGGGCGTACCGGGCTTCCAGACCTGGACGACGAGATGCTTCTCGTCCTCGACGTAGGTCCGTACGACCTCCGTCAGCTCGGTGCGGAAGAGGTGGAACGGCTCCGGCGGTTCCACCTCTTTCGCGTACCCGGACTTCCGCTCACCCCCGACCTCGTACGCCCGCCCCGCGATCCGTACGTCCCCGCCGCCCATCCCCGTGCCCTCGCCCGGGTTCGCCTGGAGCGCGAAGCGCGGATCGCGGCGCAGGTCGAGGGCCTTCAGCGAGCCCGCCATCATGCCGAGCCACAGCTCACCGTCGCGGAAGTCGGCCTCCAGGCCGGAGGTGCGCGGCGCGCCGTCCTTGCGGAGGGTGGCGAGGACATGGTGACGGAAGGCACGGAAGCGCTGCTCGACGGTCGTCGCCAGCTCGGGTTCGGCGGCAGCGAAGGCCGCCCAGTTCACACGGGTCATGCACGGCAGTCTCACCGGCAAACCGGACATCCTCTGTCGTGTTTCCGCCGCGTACGTCATCTTTACAAAACAGCTCTGCCCTTTTGCGCTGACCGGGGGTAACTTCCGGCGCGTACCGCAATCCCAGCGCTGGAGGACCTATGCACGGGCCCACCCCGCCGCTGCCGCTGCCCACCGATCAGCTGCAGTTCGCCATGCCGCCGATGTTCGACTCGGTCGAGGACGAGCGCCGGCACCGCAAGGAGCGGCTCGCCGGTGCCCTGCGGATCTTCGGGCGGGCCGGGCTGGAGGACGGGGTCTCCGGGCACATCACCGCCCGCGACCCGGAGTTCACCGACTGCTTCTGGGTCAACCCCTTCGGGATGCCGTTCAAGCACGTCACCGTCGGCGATCTCGTCCTCGCCAACCAGGACGGGCAGGTCGTCGAGGGCCGCTACCACGTCAACCAGGCCGCGTTCACCGTGCACGCCCAGGTCCACGCCGCCCGGCCGGACGTCGTCGCCGTCGCCCACTGCCACTCCGTGCACGGCCGCGCCCTCGCCGCGCTCGGCGAGCTGATCGACCCCATCACCCAGGAGAGCTGCGCCTTCTACGAGGACGTGGCCCTCTACGACGCCTACAGCGGCGTCACCGTCGACATCGAGGAAGGCCGCCGGATCGCCGGGGCCCTCGGCTCCCGCAAGGCGCTCGTGCTGCGCAACCACGGACTGCTCACCGTCGGCGACTCGGTGGACGCCGCCGCCTGGTGGTTCCTGTCCATGGAACGGTCCTGCCAGGTGCAGCTGACGGCGAAGGCGGCCGGCCGCCCGGTCCTCATCGACCACAAGCTGGCCGTCGCCACCCGTGAACAGCTCGGCGGCGACCTGGTGGCCTGGATCAACTACCAGCCCCTGTGGCAGGACATCAGCCGCAGCGAGCCCGACCTGCTGAGCTGAACCCGCCGGGCATGCTCAGCCGAACTCCCTGAGCACCGCCGCCTTGGTCATCGCGAACTCCTCGTCCGTGAGCACCCCGTCCCGGTGCAGCTCCCCCAACTCCCGCAGCCGGCGCAGCAGTACGTCATGGTGGTCGGCCCGCCCCGGTACGGCCGTCCGCCGCCGGTCCCGGCCGTCGTACCCGGCACCCGTGCGGGTGGAGGGATGCGGCAGCCGGGCGGTGACGGCCGTCGCGACCAGCGCGGTCAGCAGATCGCGCCGCACGCTGCCCCACAGGTCCAGGGTGTAGGGGTCCCGCTCGGGCGGCAGCTTGGAGAACACCGTCTCCGGGGTCACGAACCGCAGAAAGCCGTCCTCGTACCCCGAGTTGGGCAGCCACTCCACCTGCACCAGGTCCCCGAGGGCGATGATCCGCGGGCCGGTCGCGCGTTTGACCCGGTCGGCGGTGTCGGCCCAGTCGATGCGCACCTGCGTGCCGTCGAAGGAGACCGTGCCGTCGGAGGACCGCACGGACACCGGCACCGGCGGGCCCGGCAGCAGATAGCCGCTCGTGGGCTCCTTGGGGATCCGGTCCAGGAGCAGGGCGTGCCGGATCTCCTCGGCGACGTACTCCGCGACCCCGCCGCGGTCCGCGTCCACCGTCAGCCGGTAGGGGTCGGCCGCATCCGGCAGCCGTCCGCCCGTCGCCTGCAGCAGCGGGTCGGCGCCCTCGCGCAGCCGCATCCGCAGCCGGCCACGCTTGCGCTCGGGTTCCCAGACCACGTCCGAGACGGCCTCCAGCGGCACGGAGACCTCCCCGTACGTCTGCCGGAACAGCGGCACGCAGCGGTGCAGCCCCGGGGTGATCCGGATCGTGCTGCCGTCGAAGGCCCAGGTCCCGTCCCGCTGGATGATCTCGGCCATACGCAAATTCTCGCAGCCGGGTCAACACGGCGGCCCGTACTTCACCCGCCGTGACGCGGCCCGAGGGCCCCGGACGGCCCGGCGTAGGGCACAATTCGCTGTCGATGCAGCGCAGTTGCGCGGCGGCGTGGCCTTCCATCGAGGGCCCGCCGGACGTGCCGGAAGGTCGTGGGGAAGGCGGGCGCCGGTCGTGGCGGTGCAGGAGGCGAGACAGGGCACGGGTGCAGACGGCCACGAGGGCGGCTGCACCTGCGGAGACTGCCCGCACGGCGCCCGGGAGGGACACCGGCGGGCCGTCGCCGCGTTCCTTCGCCGGCGTGACGAGTTCGCGGCCGGACAGGGCCTGCCGACGGCCGTGGCGCACTCGGCCTCGGCCTCCCGCCAGTGGGTCTCCGAGGAACTGACCCAGTGGGCGGAGGCCGTCGCCGCGCGCGGCCGCGCCGAGGGCGAGGCCTGGCTCGCCCGGCTGTGGCTGCGGACCGTGTGCGTCGTGTGGGGTGCGGTGGTCGCGCTGCTGCTCGGCGAGGCGCTCACCGCGGTCGGCGCGGGCTGGACCGGAGCCCGCACCGCGGCCCTGGCCACCGCGCTCCTCGTCGCCGGTGTGCTCAGCGCCGCCTCCTGGCTGCACCGTGCGCGCGGCGGGGCGCTGGCCCCGGTGATCGGCGAGGACAACCGGATGTCCACCTCCCGCACGGTCGCCGCCTGCTGGGTGCTGTTCGTCGGCTACGCCGTCCTGCTGCTGGCCGCCCGCCTGGCCGGCGCCTCCGACCACGCCGAACGCGATGCGCTGATCTCGGGCCTCGACCTCGCGCGCGGCGCGGGCGTGGTGACCGTCCTCGCCGTGGTGTGCGGCATCGCCGTCCTGGTCCGCCGGGTGGTGGGCCTGCGCATCCTCGCGCAGCGGCTGCAGAAGGTGCCGGCGCACCGGCCGAGCGCCGCCGACCTGCTCACCGACGACTCCGGCCGGGGCGCCTTCACCGACATCCAGTACGTCGCCATCAGCGCCGTCGCCCTGCTGTTCGCCGCCGTACGGCTGGCCCGCCGCCCCGACCAGCTGCCCGACCTGCCCTGGGGCCTGGGTGTGGTGGTGCTGATCTCGGCCGTGACCTACCTGGCCGGCAAGTACGCCGAGGGCGGCCGCCCGGTCGTCCTCTCCGTGGTCCGCGCCCGTGAACCCGGCGACCTGGACGGGCCGATCCGCACCGGCGACGACATCGAGATCCGCGGTGCCGGCTTCGTGCCGCCCGGTGCCCAGGGTGCCGACCGGCTCTCCCGCATGGTGGTCCGCATCGGCGCCGTCGACGTGCACGTGCCGCTGGTTCCCGTCACCGGCGGCTTCAGCAACCCCACCGACGGCGTCCTGACCGTGCCCGTACCGGCCGACGTCGAGCCCGGGGCGGTGGAGGTGCAGGTGGTCACCGCGGCCGGGGTGGCGACCAACCGCTGTATCGTCCAGATCACCGAGTGAGCGGCGGGGGAGCGGCCGACCGATGAGCGAGAGCGTCCTGTCGGTGATACCGACCGACCCGCACTGGCAGCCGGCACCGGATGCCGGGAAGCGTGCCGCGGCCCTGGTCCTGGAGCTGGTCTCCGGCTCCCCCGACGATCCCCACGCCGACCCCCACGCCGTCGAACTGGACGTCGACTGGCACGAGGCGATCACCGCCGTCGACTGCGGCTCGAACCTGGCCGGCATCCGCTGCCCGCACTGCGACCGCTCCATCGACCCCGAGTGGTACCGGGACCTGCTCGACGCGTACGACGAGCAGGGCGACGGACTGCCCACCCTCGACATCACCACCCCCTGCTGCACCACCGCCACCTCCCTGGACCGACTGGACTACGACTGGCCGTGCGGGTTCGCCCGCTTCGAGATCGCCGCCTGGAACCCGCAGCGCTCCCTGCTCACCGCCGAGGAACTCACCACCGTCGCCCAGGTCCTCGGCCACCCCGTGCGACAGATCCTGGCCCGCATCTGAACGAGGTCCGACGGGCCCGTTCCGGCCTCCCCGTACAGGGGCCGAAATCCGGAAAAACGTCCGAGTCGGGATTGAACTGCGCCCCCCTGTCATACGTATGGTCAAGTGAGGGGCGGGACGGCGGGCGAGAGGGCGGTTTGGGACGATGACTCACGGCATTCGGACGGACACGCACATGAACCGGCTCAACGGCCTCGGCGGCTGGCGGGACACCGCCGCCCACTACGCGCTGCTGCCGCTGCGTATCTTCCTCGGCGTCACCTTCATCTACGCCAGCCTGGACAAACTCACCAGCAGCTCCTTCCTGAAGTCCGGCGGAGCCGGATCCGTCGGTGACACCATGCGCTCCGCCCGCGACTCCGCCGCCATCCCGGCCCTGGTCGACATGGCCCTGAAGTCCCCGGTCGGCTTCGGCTACGCTATCGCCCTCGGTGAACTGGCCGTCGGCATCGCTACCCTGCTCGGTCTGCTCGCCCGGCTGGCCGCGCTCGGCGGCGCGCTGATCTCGTTCAGCCTGTGGATGACGGTGAGCTGGTCGACGACCCCCTACTACTACGGCAACGACCTCGCCTACTTCATGGCCTGGATCCCCCTGATCCTGGCCGGCGCCCCCTACCTGTCCGTCGACTCGGCCTGGCGAGCCCGCCGCCGACAGCGACTGGGCGGCTACCGCTGAGCGCTCCGCTGAAAGCGGGGTGATGAACCCGCGGGCCGGGATGAACCCGCGGGCCGGTCGGGGCTGATGGGTGCCGATCGCGCAGTTTCCCGCACCGGACTTCCCCAAGGCCGCTCAGCCGGCGGCCGGAACCCCACCGACGGCGGCCCCCCCAACCGGCGGACCCCCAACTGGCGGCCGGAACCGCACCGGCGGCGGGCCCCCAACCGGCGGACCACCACCGGCGGCTGGAACCGCACCGGCGGCGGCCCCCCCCAACTGGCGGCTGGAACCGCACCGGCGGCGGCCCCCAACCGGCGGACCACCACCGGCGGCTGGAACCGCACCGGCGGCGGCCCCCCCCAACTGGCGGCTGGAACCGCACCGGCGGCGGCCCTCCCAACCGGCGGCCCTCCCAACCGGCGGCCCTCCCAACCGGCGGCCAGAACCGCACCGGCGGCCGGGCCCCTACCGGCGGCCGGGCGCCACCTGCCCGCTGGGATCGGGGCCGTCAGCTGCTGCCGGTGTCGCCCCGTCTGCGTATGCCCCGGGCCACGGCTGCCGTGGCACCGGCGAGGAACAGGCCGCCCACGATCAGCGGCACGACCGCGAACCACGGCGTCTCCCACAGTCCGCCCGCATCTCCCGCGAAGACCACGCCGGTGGCAGTGAGGAAGAGCCCCGCGACCAGCCTCCCGGGCTGGAACTCATGACGCAGCACGGTCGACCTCCACCTGTCCCGCCCCGACCTTCAGCGAGAGGTCCAGAGTGCCGGAGTCCTTGGCGCCCTTGGCCGGCGCCAGCGTCACGTTCTTGAGCCTGCGTGGCTGCACGTCCACGTCCTTCCTGCTCTCGCCGGGCAACCGGATGTCGCCGACGCCCACCTCGATGGCCATCCGCACGGTCGCGTCCGCCGGCACGATCACCTTCAGCTGTCCCGCACCCACATGGGCGTCCGTCGCGACCGTCCGTCCCTTGCCCGGATGCACCCGGCTCAGGTCCAGCGTGCCGCGCCCGGTGCCGAGGTCGTACTCAGGCCGTACCTGCGCCGCCGCGGCAGGCGCCCAGGAGGTGTCTCTCCAGTGGGTGGTGATGTCCTTGGGCATGGCCGCCGCCCCGGCGAGCAGCGCCGCTGTGACGATCGCCAGGAAGACCGTCCCGGCTCCCGTGCGGCCCAGGAACGCGCTGACCGTGATGCCCAGACCGAAGACCGCCAGCGCGCACGCCAGACCGGTCTGCAGACTGGTGCCCAGCGGATGCGTGTCCCAGGTCAGCCCGGTACCGAGGCCGCCTGCCACCAGCGCGAGCAGGAACACCCAGCCGCCGATCCAGCGCGGCCCGCGCGGTCTCGGGGGCGCACTGGGCTGCGGCCGTACGGAATCGGGATGGCCGGGGTGCGTCCAGGGGGTGGCGATACCGACGTCGACGACCGAGGTGAGGTCCCGGTCGCGGGCGTCGCCGGGCCCCCACAGATAGCCGGTGCCGCCGACATGGGTGCCGTCCTTGACGATCGGGTCCCGCCACCACGACGGATAGACGGTGACGACCGGCGGGGCCTGGGCCTCCGGCGGCGCGTCGGCGGCGGCCTGGGCGGCGAGCGGATCGGGGTCAGGGGCGCCGCGACGCCGCGACCAGTACCCGGCGCCCGCCAGCAGCAGGGAGAGCACCACGGCGAAGGCCAGCACCCCGCCGTTTCTCAGCATGGTCAGGAAGATCCCGCAGCCGACCAGGGCGAACAGCACGGCGGCGAGCGCCTGGCCGTCTACCCGGCCCGTCAGCAGCTTGCGGACCTCGTTCTCCTCCTCGTCCTCGTACGGCACGAGCAGCCAGGCGAAGCCGTAGAAGATGAGGCCGATGCCACCGGTCGCGGACAGCACGGCCAGAGTGATGCGGAAGATCACCGGGTCCATGTCGGTGTGCCGACCGAGGCCCGCGCACACGCCCGCGATCATTTTGTGCCCGCGGTCGCGCCGGAGCTGCTCGGGGGCTCCGGCCGTCTGCTCCCGATCCTGCTGCTGTGCGTCGGCGTGCGTATCGGCGCCGGCGCCGGCCGCTTGCGTCTTCTCCGTCGCGGCGGGCGCGGCATCCGTCGGTCCGGTGCCCGGGGCCGGGCGCGGGCCGGTGCCGGGTCCCGGACCCGTCGCGGCGTGCTCGTGATCCGTCATGTGTCCATGGTGACGGCCCGGCCGCCGCCGCGGCAGTCGGGACGACCCTGGCCGAACCCTGAAATCGGCCCTGAGACGAGGCGGGGAACCGTTCGAGCCGCACGCGACCACCCCTGCCCGGCGCTCCCCGACCCGGCCCCGAGGAAGATCAGGGGCGTCTCGGGGGCCGACCCTGATGCCTGGGCCCGCCGGGCATGTGACCATCGTTGGCATGCCGGAAGCCGCAAGCCTGCCAGTCGACGACCCGCGGCCGCCGCGCAAGCTCTACCGCAGCAGCGACGGACGCTGGCTCGGCGGAGTGGCGCGGGGCCTCGCCGGGCACCTCGGGCTGCCCGTCGTCTGGGTGCGGCTCGCCTTCGTCGGCCTGTTCATGGCCCACGGCTTCGGAGCGCTGCTCTACGCGGCGTTCTGGTTCTTCGTCCCGCTGGGCGTCGGCGGTGTCGGCGACCAGAGACCGCCGTCGCTCGTCGCCACGGAGACCGCGCCGGACGGCCGCCGCAGACTTGTGGGCCGCAAGCCGGACCGCGGCCAGATCGTCGCGCTGCTCCTCATGGTCATCGTGTCCGTGGTGTTCGTCAGCAGCGTCAATCTGGGCAGCGGCGCCAAGGTGTATCTGGTGCCGGCCGTCCTCGTCGCGGCCGGTGTCGCCCTCGTCTGGCGCCAGGCGGACAACGCCCGCCGGGCCCGCTGGGTCGAGGTCGGCCGCCGGCGCCGAACCCTGACCCTGCTGCGCGCGGCCGGCGGTGTCCTGCTCGTCACGGCCGGTGTGTCCGCGATCTTCTGGCTGCAGGGCTCGGCCGCCCATCTCGGCGCGGTCCTGCAGGCGGCCCTCGCCGTCCTCGTCGGCATCACGCTCCTCGCCGGTCCGTATCTGGTCCGCATGACCCAGGACCTGTCCGAGGAACGCCTGATGCGCATCCGCGCCCAGGAGCGTGCGGAGGTCGCCGCCCACGTCCATGACTCCGTGCTGCACACCCTCACCCTGATCCAGCGCAACGCCGACAACGCGGGCGAGGTGCGCCGCCTCGCCCGCGCCCAGGAGCGCGACCTGCGCACCTGGCTGTACAAGCCGGAGGGCACCGGCAAGGACGAGGCCGACGAGCCGGACACGGTCGCCGAGGCGGTGCGGCGCAACGCCGCCGAGGTGGAGGACAAGCACGGTGTGCCCATCGAGGTCGTCATCGTCGGCGACTGCCCGCTGGACGAGAGGACCGGCGCGCAGATGCAGGCCGCGCGCGAGGCGATGGTGAACGCGGCCAAGTACGGTGGCGAGGGCGGTGCCGTACAGGTCTACGCCGAAGTCGAGGGCAGGACCGTCTTCGTGTCCGTACGCGACCGCGGTCCCGGCTTCGACCTCGACTCGATACCCGCCGACCGCATGGGCGTTAGAGAATCGATCATCGGCCGCATGGAGCGCAACGGCGGCACGGCCCGGCTGCGGTCGGTGCCGGGCGGCGGCACGGAGGTCGAGTTGGAGATGGAGAGGGCGGAGAGGACGTCATGAGCGACGCGACCGAGGCGAACGGCACGGCGGGTGCCCCCGAGGGGGCCGGGTCCGGGGCCGCCGACAGCGGCGCGGGCGGACGGCACGTGCGGGTGGTGCTCGTGGACGACCACCGGATGTTCCGCACCGGCGTCCAGGCCGAGATCGGGCAGACCGCCGAGACCGGTGTCGAGGTGGTCGGCGAGGCCGCGGACGTCGACCAGGCGGTCACGGTCATCACCGCGACCCGGCCCGAGGTGGTCCTGCTCGACGTCCACCTCCCGGGCGGCGGCGGAGTCGAAGTGCTGCGCCGGTGCGCGGCTTTGATGGCGGACACCGAGCGGCCCGTGCGCTTCCTCGCGCTGTCCGTCTCGGACGCGGCGGAGGACGTGATCGGTGTGATCCGCGGCGGCGCCCGCGGCTATGTCACCAAGACCATCACCGGCACCGACCTGGTCGACTCGATCTTCCGCGTCCAGGAGGGCGACGCCGTCTTCTCCCCGCGCCTGGCCGGGTTTGTCCTGGACGCCTTCGCCTCCACCGATGCCCCGCCCGTGGACGAGGACCTGGACCGCCTCACCCAGCGCGAGCGCGAAGTGCTGCGCCTGATCGCCCGTGGTTACGCATACAAGGAGATCGCCAAGCAGCTGTACATCTCGGTGAAGACGGTCGAGTCCCATGTCTCGGCGGTCCTGCGCAAGCTCCAGCTGTCCAACCGCCATGAACTGACCCGCTGGGCTACGGCCCGCCGACTGGTCTGACCCCTGCGGGCTCGCCCCTACGCCACCCGGGTCGCCCCGGCGAACGGCATCAGGTCGACCGGGGCCAGCCGGACCGGTGCCGAGGGGTTCGGGGCGTGGATGATCTGCCCGTTGCCCACGTAGATGCCGACGTGGCTGATCCCCGAGTAGAAGAACACCAGGTCCCCGGGCTGTAGTTCGGAGCGGGAGACGCGGCGGCCCGCGTCGATCTGGGCATAGGTGGTGCGGGGCAGGGAGATGCCGGCGGAGCGGTAGGCGGCCTGGACCAGGCCCGAGCAGTCGAAGGCGTTCGGTCCTGCCGCGCCCCACACATAGGGGCTGCCGAGCTTGGCATAGGCGTAGGCGACGGCCGCCTCGGCGCGCGCGTTCGGGGCCGCGGCCGTACCGGCCTGCTCCAGGGAGTCCCGGGCGTCCGAGGCCGAGCGGGAGGCGCGTCCCAGCGCGCTGCCGTCACCGGCGACCTCGGACCGCTGCTGTGGGCTGAGCCGCGCCAGCAGCCGCCGGGCCTCGTCCAGCTTGCCGGTGATGGTCCTCTTCTGCCGCTGCAGCTCGGCCCGCCGGGACCGCAGCGACTGCAGCTCGATGCGTGCCGCGCCCCGCAGTTGCTCGATCTCCCGCAGTTGTTCGCGCACCCCGGACACGGCGGCGGCCTGCCGGTCACCGGCCCGCTCCGCGAACGCGGCGTCGTCCAGGTACCGGTCGGGGTCGCCGGACAGGACCAGCTGCCAGGTCGGTGCGAAGCCGCCCTCGCGGTACTGCGCCGCCGCGAACGAACCCAGCGCGTCCCGGGCGGTGTTGAGCTTCTGCTGCTTGCGGGCGGTCTCGTCGCGCAGCGCGTTCAGCCGCCGTTGCTCAGTGTCCGCCTTCTCCTTCGCGCCGTCGTACTTCTCGGTTGCGGCCTCGGCGTCCTGGTACAGCTGGTCCACCTTGGCCTTCACCTGCGCCGGGGTCAGCTGTGGCTCGGCGTGTCCGGTCCCGTCGAACCCTGTCGCGGTGGCCGCGCCCGCCAGGGCGAGCGTGGCGGCCGTCCGGGCCGTATGGCCGCCCATCGAGCGTTGCCGGGCCTTGCGGTGCGCTGCCACCTGGGCCGTCACGTCCTTCCGTACGACTCGCACGACCGAGAGTCCGTGTGCCCGGCGGCGGCCCGCACAGGGGAAGCGGGCCACCGCCGGACCCTTCTCGGCGGTGGTGGCCGACGGCCGCCCCTGGCCCGGGCGGCGGTGGGGAGCCGGTCACCTGGGGGAGGACGCTAGGCCCGACTGTGACGAGTAGGTAACGCGGTGTACGGAACTGGCCTCGATGGACCGGGATGTGACCGCAAGTGACCATGTGGCCGTTCTGGAGTCGTCGCCTTCACAGAGCGCGGTGACCGAAGTGCGGAAAGTGGGATGGACGGGAGCCGTGGGGTGCTATGAGGCGCATATATGCAAGATCCTCCGTGCGACCGCCGACCGCCGACCGCCGACCGCCGACCGCCGACCGCCGACCGCTGTGTCCGGGGCCGGTGGGGGGAGGCCCGCGGGCCCCTGGTTAGGCTCCGGCCCATGGACGTACTCATCCATCTCTTCGTCGGCCTGCACATCATCGGCATCGCCGCGCTGCTCGGCGGTTTCCTCACCCAGATGAAGGCGATGGGCCAGGGCACGGCCCGGTTCGTGCCCGCGATGCTGCACGGCGCGCTGACCATGCTGGTCACCGGCGTGGTCCTGGTCGGCCTCAACCAGGCCGACGACCACCACGTCAACACCATCAAGATCGGCATCAAGCTGGCGCTGCTGATCGTGATCCTCGGGTTGGTCTATGTGAAGCGCGACGAGGAGAAGATCGACAAGAGCGTGTTCGGGGTGGTCGGTCTGCTGACCATGGCGAACATCTTCATCGCCGTCCTGTGGACCTGACGGTCAGCCGTCCCTGCCGCCGGCGCGGGCCGCGAGCACCGCACCGGCGGCGACCGCGAGCCACACCGCCACCGCCGCCCACAGCAGCACCCGTCCCGGCCAGGTGAGCCACGGGACGCCGAAGACGGTCGCGGCA
Source organism: Streptomyces sp. NPDC007856 (assembly GCF_042868225.1). NCBI lineage: Bacteria > Bacillati > Actinomycetota > Actinomycetes > Kitasatosporales > Streptomycetaceae > Streptomyces > Streptomyces sp. NPDC007856. The sequence continues at coordinate 289,611 of NZ_JBIAEC010000001.1, forward strand.
GACAGCGCCGCCACCGCCGTCATCCCCATCGGGAACACCGTCGCCCAGCGCAGCACGTGGTAGCCGGGCCGGGGGCGGGCCGCCTCGGCGGCCAGTGGACGACGTAGCAGACCAGATCCAGCACGTACAGCGCGACCGTCGCGGTGCGCAGCACGCCGCGGTCGTCGGCGTTCCACAGGTACATGCCCGAGTCCCCGGCGATGAGCAGGATTCCCCCGGCCAGCGCCGAGATCGCGAGCGCCCCGCCCGCGATCCAGTGGTCGCCCGCCCCCTCCAGCACCTGCCGTACGTCGAAGTGGGCCAGCGCCAGGCCGTAGAGCACCAGGCCCAGCCAGAACAACACCAGCGCGGTGTGCGCGAGCCACGCCGTGCGCCCGGCCGTGGACAGCGTGGCGGCCAGTACGGCGAGCCCCTCTGTGGCCACACAACACAGGAACACCGCTCAGGGCATGCGCGGCCTCCAGCGCCGTACGACCAGGACCAGCAGGACCGGCCAGAGCACCGTCGCGAGCGCCAGCAGCGCCTCGGCTCCAGGCCCAGCGCCGAGATCCGGGTGCCGAGCACCGTGGTCGCGGCGACGGAGGTGAGCGCGCCCGGACTCTCCGCCTCGGTCGCCCAGCGCTGCCGCTCGCCGACCAGTCGCAGCACGAACTCGGCGGCCGGCGCGGCCCAGGCGACGCACGCCAGCGCCAGCACTGCCTGGGAGAGCGTCTCGTCGCCGGTCATGTGCAGTCCCACCGACAGGATGCCGGTCGCCATCACGGCGGCCCCGGCCGGGGGAGACCGCCCCGCCCACCACACGCGCAGACCTGAGATGCCCGGCATGCGCCCGATGCCAGGGAGCGGCGGGGTTCCCGCCCGGAAGGGCACGCGCGTGTGGACAGCAAAAACGCCGGTACGCGCGGGGGACCGGGAGAAGCCGGCGCCGCGTTCGTGACCCAGGAAAGCGGTGGCGCGTGGACGCAGGAAGGCCGATGGCGCGTGGACGGAGGAACAGCCGGCACGCGGCGCGTGTGGACGCAGGAAGGCCGGCACGTAGCGCGCATCGACGCAGGAACGGCCGCACGCGCGCGTGGACGCGGAAAACGCCCGCACGCGCGCGTGGACGCGGAAAACGCCCGCACGCGCGCGTGGACGCGGAAAACGCCCGCACGCGCGCATCGGCACGCGATCAGCCGACGCGCGCCCGGGGGCCTCAAGGCGAGGCCCCCAAGCCGCCGGCACCTGCGCGCGTGGTCCGGCAATTCGGCGGCACGCGCGCGTGGAGCGGGGCGCACCCGTGCCCGGGGTGAGTGGTCAGCCCGGGCGGACCACGCTGTGGATGATCGACTCGCCGCCGTAGTAGATCGACTCCTCGCGGACGTACGCGCCCGGCTTCGGGGCGTGGATCATCATGCCGTTGCCTATGTAGACGCCGACGTGGCTGATGTCGTCGTAGAAGAAGATCAGGTCGCCCGGCCGCGCGTCGGCGAGCGAGACCGTGGTGCCCGCGTTGACCTGGTCGTACGTGGTGCGCGGGAGGGTGACGCCGGCGGCCTTCCAGGCGGCCTGGGTGAGGCCCGAGCAGTCGTAGGAGTCCGGCCCGGTGGCGCCCCACACATACGGCTTGCCGATCTGCGCGCGGGCGAAGGCGATCGCCTTCTCTGCCTTCGTGTCGTACGAGCTGGACGTGGTGGTGGACCCCGTCGAGCCGGAGCCCGTCGAACCCGACCCGGAGCCGGACCCCGTGGCGGTGGACGACGACGAGGACGAGTCGGCCTGCTGCTGAGCCGCCTGCTGCTTCGCCAGCTCGGCCGCCTTGCGCGCCGCCTCCTGGTCCTTCTGCCGCTCGATGGCGGCCAGCCGCGCCTTCTCCTGGGCCGTCAGCTGCGACAGCAGTTCCCGCGCCGAGGCCAGTTTCTTCTGCACGGTTGCCTTGGCGGTCTGCAGGTCGTGCTGCGAGTCGCTCAGCGTCTGCAGGCTCTCCGCGGCCTCCCGCCGCTTCTTCATCGTCGCGGCCTGCTCGCCGATGAAGTCGTCGACCGCGCTCTTCTCCCGCGAGGTCAGCCGGTTCATCAGCTGGGTCTGGTCGAAGTAGTCCTGCGGGTCGTTCGCCAGCAGGAAGGTGGCCGTGTCCGGAGCGGCGGCGCCGGTGCGGTACTGGGCCGCGGCGAAGGAGCCCAGCTCCTCACGGGCCTTGTTGAGGCGTGCCGTGCGCCGGGCGACGTCCTCGCGCAGGGCGTCGACGCGGCCGCGCTGTTTGCCGGTCCGCTCCTTGGCCGCGTTGTACTTCTGGGTCGCCGACTCCGCCTGGCGGTAGAGATCGTCGACCTTCTTCTCGACCTCCTCCAGGGTCGGCTTGGCGCGATCGGTACCCGGGGCGGCCTCCGCGGTCTGCGAGAGCACGGCCATGGAGGTGAGGGCGGCGGTGGCGAGGGCGGGAGCGCGAAGGCCGGTTCCGATGGTCCCGCCGGGGCGCGGCTTGCGGTGCGACGCCAAGAGAGGCGACTCCTTCCAGTGGGCCGCCTACCGGGTTAGCTGTCGGGTTCGGGCGGTGGTTCGGAAGGGTTGCCCTACGGCGGCGTCCCGGGTGGGAGCCGGCCGATTCACCCCAAAGGTCGGTGGGTCCCCGGCTCCGGGCGCCCTGCGGGGCACGCCGGACTCGGCGGGGGCCGCGCGGCCCGGCGAGGTTCGCCGGTAGGGGTCGTGCGGCCCGAACGCACGCTAGCCAACTCGTGTGACTCCTGTGAAGGTTGGTGCGTGATATGTCCGATACATTTTCGTGACCTGAGTCAGGTTTCGCTTCTGAGTCATCGGACGGTACCCCTCTGTGAGCAGGGCGCGGGCCGTTCGGCAGTGAAGATCAACTGCTTTCCGGGGCGGCCGTGTTCCGGGGACGGCGACCGGTTGTCGGTGGGGAGCCCTAGACTCGTAGAGCGATGAGCAGCCTCTTTGACGACAGCTTCCTGGCGGACCTCCAGGCCCCTCGCGGGCGCGAGGAGGAGCCCCCGCCGCCGCCCGAGGACGATCACGCTCCGGAGCCGCTTCCGGACGATCTGTTCGGCGGGAAGTTCGACGTGCCGCCGGACCGGGACGCGTACTACCGCGACGGCGCCCCGCGTCCCGCCCTCGACGCGGCGGCGCTGCTGGAGGGGCTGAACGACAACCAGCGCGCCGCGGTCGTGCACGCCGGCTCCCCGCTGCTCATCGTCGCCGGCGCCGGCTCCGGCAAGACCCGTGTGCTCACCCACCGCATCGCCCACCTGCTCGCCGAGCGGCATGTGCACCCGGGCCAGATCCTCGCGATCACCTTCACCAACAAGGCCGCGGGCGAGATGAAGGAGCGCGTCGAGCACCTCGTCGGCCCGCGCGCGAACGCGATGTGGGTGATGACCTTCCACAGCGCGTGCGTGCGCATCCTGCGCCGGGAGAGCAAGAAGCTCGGTTTCACCTCCAGCTTCTCCATCTACGACGCCGCCGACAGCAAGCGCCTGATGGCCCTGGTCTGCCGCGACCTGGACCTCGACCCCAAGCGCTTCCCGCCCAAATCGTTCAGCGCGAAGATCAGCAACCTGAAGAACGAGCTGATCGACGAGGAGGACTTCGCCGCCCAGGCCACGGACGGCTTCGAGAAGACCCTCGCCCAGGCCTACGCGCTCTACCAGTCGCGCCTGCGCGAGGCCAACGCGCTCGACTTCGACGACCTGATCATGACGACGGTCAACCTGCTGCGTGCCTTCCCGGACGTCGCCGGGCACTACCGCCGCCGCTTCCGGCATGTCCTCGTCGACGAGTACCAGGACACCAACCACGCGCAGTACGCGCTCGTGCGCGAACTCGTCGGCACCGGCGAACACAGCGAGGACATCCCGCCGAGCGAGCACGACCTCCCGCCCGCCGAACTGTGCGTCGTGGGTGACGCGGACCAGTCGATCTACGCCTTCCGGGGCGCGACGATCCGCAACATCCTCCAGTTCGAGGAGGACTACCCGAACGCGACGACGATCCTGCTGGAGCAGAACTACCGCTCCACACAGACCATCCTGTCCGCCGCCAACGCGGTCATCGAGCGCAACGAGTCCCGCCGCCCGAAGAACCTGTGGACCAACGCCGGCCAGGGCGCGCGGATCACCGGTTACGTTGCCGACACCGAGCACGACGAGGCCCAGTTCGTCGCCGACGAGATAGACCGTCTGGTCGACGCGCGCGAGGCCAGGGCGGGCGATGTCGCCGTCTTCTACCGCACCAATGCCCAGTCCCGTGTCTTCGAAGAGGTCTTCATCCGCGTCGGCCTGCCCTACAAGGTCGTCGGCGGGGTCCGCTTCTACGAGCGCAAGGAGGTCCGGGACGTCCTGGCCTATCTGCGCGTCCTCGCCAACCCCGAGGACTCGGTGCCGCTGCGCCGCATCCTCAACGTGCCCAAGCGCGGCATCGGCGAGCGCGCGGAGGCGATGATCGACGCCCTCTCCCAGCGCGAGAAGATCAGTTTCCCGCAGGCGCTCAAGCGCGTGGACGAGGCGTACGGCATGGCCGCGCGCTCCACCAACGCCGTCAAGCGGTTCAACACGCTGATGGAGGACCTGCGCACCATCGTCGAGTCCGGTGCGGGTCCCGCGACCGTCCTGGAGGCGGTGCTCGAACGCACCGGCTACCTGGCCGAGTTGCAGGCCTCCACCGACCCGCAGGACGAGACCCGCATCGAGAACCTCCAGGAACTCGCGGCGGTGGCCCTGGAGTTCGAGCAGGAGCGCGGGGAGGGCGAGCAGGGCACGCTGGCCGACTTCCTGGAGCAGGTGGCGCTGGTCGCCGACTCCGACCAGATTCCCGACGAGGACGAGGAAGGCTCCGGCGTCATCACCCTGATGACCCTGCACACCGCCAAGGGCCTGGAGTTCCCGGTCGTCTTCCTGACCGGCATGGAGGACGGCGTCTTCCCGCACATGCGCGCCCTCGGCCAGGCCAAGGAACTGGAGGAGGAGCGGCGCCTGGCCTACGTCGGCATCACACGCGCGCGGGAGCGGCTCTACCTCACGCGGTCGGCGATGCGCAGCGCCTGGGGCCAGCCGTCGTACAACCCGCCCTCCCGCTTTCTGGAGGAGATCCCGGCCACCCATGTGGACTGGAAGCGGACGGGAGCGGCGGCGCCGGTGTCCTCCGGCCCGGCCTCCGGGATCGCGGCCTCGCTGTCCTCGACCCGCTCGCGTTCCTCGGCGTCGGGCGCGTCCGGGTTCGCCACGCGCCGCACCACGGAGAAGCCGGTGGTCGCCCTCGCCGTCGGGGACCGGGTCACCCACGACCAGTTCGGGCTCGGCACGGTCGTCGCCGTGAAGGGCACGGGCGGGAACGCGGAGGCGACGATCGACTTCGGCGACGCCAAGCCGAAGCGACTGCTGCTGCGGTACGCGCCGGTGGAGAAGCTGTAGGGAAGAAGCCGTAGGGGGTCTGGGGGCGAAAGCCCCCGGGCTCTACGTCGGGTCGAGCCCGTGGCTCCGCAGCCACGGCAGCGGGTCTATGGCCGCCCCGCCCGCGGGCCGCACCTCGAAGTGCAGGTGCGGGCCGGTGGAGTTGCCGGAGTTGCCGGAGTAGGCGATCGGCTCGCCGGCCTTGACGGACGTCCCGGAGGCGACGCGGTAGCTGGACAGATGGCAGTACCAGGTCTGCGTGCCGTCCTTCGCCGTCACGATCATCATGTTGCCGTAGGCGCTGTTCCACTTGGTGGAGACGACGCCGTCGGTCGCGGCCATCACCGTGGTGCCGTACGACACCGGGAAGTCGATGCCCGTGTGCACGGACATCCAGTTCACCCCCGCCTGGCCGAAGTAGGCGCTGAGCCCCTTCTGCGTGACCGGCAGCACGAACTTGGGGCGCAGCCGCTCCTTGAGCGCGGCCGCCGCGGCGGCCTTCTTCTGCTCCAGTTCCTGCTGGTTCTTGAGGTCGATCCGCTCCTGCGTCCGGCTCGCCCGGTCGGCGAAGTCATGGGCGCCCGCGGACAGGGTGTTGAGCTGGGTGTCCAGCTTGCTGTTGGCGACCGAGGCCTTGACCGCGTGCGTGTCCGAGGCGGAGGCCGTGGTGTCGTGTCCGTTGTCGGTCAGCGCGCCGACCGAGGCGGCGGCGATCCCGGCGACGCCCATCACACAGACCGAGGGGACGGCGACGGTGAGCAGCGCGGAGCGCTTGGCGGTCGTACGCCGGCGGGAGCGCCCGGCGCTGCGCGAGCCGGCGCGGGGCGTCGGCGCGATGTCCTCCTGGTCGTCCAGCAGCTCGGCGGCGGCCTGTTCACCCGCGGTGCCCGACTCGTCGTCCCCGACCTGCTGTTCGTCGAAGGCGGTGTCCTCGTAGGGGACCTCGTCGTAGGGGACCTCGTCCTCGTACGGGGTCTGCCCGTACGGAACCTGCGGGAAGGCGCCGGTCGCCTGCGGGTCGCCGACCTGGTCGAAGGTGGCGGTGGCCTGCTGGCCGAACGGTTCGGCAGGCTGCTCGGCCTCCGCCGGCGCGGCCTGGCCGCCGGAATTCCACTGTGTGGCGTCGAAGGTACCCGACTCGAAGGTCTGGGTACCCCACGCCCACTGCTGGGTCGGTGGGGCGATCCCGGACTGGTCGGGCTGCAGCCAGGCGCTCGCGTCCCACTGGCCGCTGATGTCGTTGCCCGTCGCCTGGGCGGGGATCGTCCAGGCGGTGGAGTCGTAGACGCCGGAGTCGTAGGCGGCGTGGTGCTGGGCCGCGTACGGGTCGTAGTTCGGGGTCTGGCCGGTCTGCCACTGCGTGCTGTCGTACGCGCCGGTGCTCTGCTCGCCGGGCAGGCTGCCGAAGAGCGGGTCCGTGGCGAAGGTGCCGGTGCCGTCCGGAAAACCGGTGGCCTCGTAGCCGCCGTACGTGGTGAAGTCGCCGTAGGGGGCTCCATGCGTCCCGTACGGCGCGTAGTGCGCGGCGGAGGCGTCTGAAGCCGGGGCCGGGGTGGTCATGGTCCCCGACGGGTGACGGTCGTTCACCAACTTCTCTTTCGCCTCGACAACAGGGGCTGCCAGAGCAGTGCGGTGACTGTACCCGCCGGTACCTGGACGCGACAATCTTCGGCTGGTTTCGCGCCCGCCGGAAACGGGCATTCGGCGGCGTTTCGGGGGGCGCAGGACACGAGTTTGGCCGAGAGTTCGATTGGTGTTCGATGTGTGGTGACTGTTCGTCACCTGTGCGTCACTCCGATGCCGGGCAGATCACGCCACCGTGAGACCGTCGGCGACCCGGTCCCCGGCGTGCGGGGAGTCGAGGGCCTCGCGTATCCCGGCCGCGACGGCGGGATGCACGGGCAGGGCGAGATGTCCGATGCCGGTCACCCGGACGTTCTGCGCGTCGAGGTCGGGGTGCTCCAGGCAGGCCGTCTCCAGCGGCACCATCACGGAGTCCAGGTCACTCCAGAAGCTGACGAACCGGGTACGGCAGCCGGGCGCGGGCCGGGCCAGCTCCTCGATCACCCCCGAACCGGGCCGCATCTGGCGCACGATGGGATGGGCGTTGGCCAAAGGTGCCGCACTGGTCCCCGAGTGTGGTGTACCCAGCGTGACGAGGATGCGCACCCGCAGGTCACCGCCCAGACACTGCACGTAATAACGGGCGATCAGCCCGCCGAGGCTGTGCCCCACGATGTCGACCTGGTCGCTGCCGGTGCGCTCGCAGATCTCCTCGACGTGCCGGCCGAGCAACTCGGCGGCGGCGCGGATGTCGCAGGTCAGCGGGGAGTAATTGAGCGATACGACCCGCTGCCCGCCGTGCTGGGCCAGGTTGCGGCGCAGCAGCAGGAACACCGAGCGGTTGTCGATGAAACCGTGCAGCAGCACCACCGGCGGGCCGGAGCGGACCGGCAGCCGGGCGGTGCCGTCGCCGGCGGGCAGGAAAGGGGCGCGGCGCTCCTGGGTGAGGCCGGTCGGATACAGCAGGAGATGGCAGGCCAGGATCGCGGCCTCCAGGGCGGTCGCCTTCAGCAGCGCCACGGAGATTCCGGCGAGTCTGCCGGGCCACAGGCGCCGGCAGAACGGGAGAAAGAGCGGCAGTACCCCGGTGACCTTCATTGGCCGACCTCCTGTCGGCACACCGGAGGACGGCTCGATCCCCCGTGTGCCCTCATGTCCCACCATGTGATTTCCCCCTCGCCGCGCACCGTAAAACTGCCGGTTGCGGGATGCTGGAGATAACGTTCGTTCACTTCGCGACGGGTGGCGGACCGCGCCAAAAGTGCGGTACTTGTCGTTACGGACGGAAGCGATCGCTTCCGTGGTCGTTTGATGGAGGCAGTGATGGGTGTGGCAGCGGGTCCGATCCGCGTGGTGGTCGCCAAGCCGGGGCTCGACGGCCACGATCGGGGGGCCAAGGTCATCGCGCGTGCCCTGCGCGACGCCGGCATGGAGGTCATCTACACGGGGCTCCACCAGACGCCGGAACAGATCGTGGACACCGCCATCCAGGAGGACGCCGACGCGATCGGCCTGTCCATCCTCTCCGGCGCGCACAACACGCTGTTCGCCGCGGTGATCGACCTGCTCAAGGAGCGCGAGGCCGAGGACATCCTCGTCTTCGGCGGCGGCATCATCCCGGACGAGGACATCCCGCCGCTGAAGGAGAAGGGCGTCGCGGAGATCTTCACACCGGGCGCGACGACCGCGTCGATCGTGGAGTGGGTGCGGGAGAACGTCCGTCAGCCTGCCGCGTCCGGAGGCTGAGCGACCGCGTCCGGCGGTTGGACGGCCATGTCCGGCGGTCGGACCGGCTGTTCGGCGAGCGGGCGGCCGGTGTCCCTGTGGGCCGCCGCCCCCGGAGCCCTGCTTCGGGTTGAACTCGTCCTCAAGCTCCGGACGGGCTGTGCGGGCTGACCGGGGCCAGTTCCTGCGCCATCTCCGCCCGCAGCCGCAGCGTGGTCACCAGCCGCTGGAACGCCTCCGCCCAGTAGCCTCCGGCTCCCGGCGCGGCGTCCTCCCGTTCGTCGGGTATCGCCAGCAGCGCCTCCAGCCGGATGACCTCCGCGGGGTCCAGGCAGCGCTCGGCGAGCCCCATCACCCCGCTGAAGCTCCATGGGTAACTGCCCGCGTCCCGCGCGATGTTGAGCGCGTCCACGACCGCCCGGCCCAGTGGCGCGGCCCAGGGCACCGCGCACACCCCGAGCAGCTGGAACGCCTCCGACAGCCCATGTGTGGCGATGAACCCGGCCACCCACGCGGCCCGTTCCGCCGTGTCCAGCGTGGCCAGCAGCTTCGCGCGATCCGCCAGCGACACCGCGCCCGGCCCGCCGGCCTCCGGCGCCGACGGTGAGCCGAGCAGCGCCCTCGACCACCCGGCGTCCCGCTGCCGCACCGCCGCCCGGCACCAGGCCGCGTGCAGCTCGCCCTGCCAGCCGTCCGTCACCGGCAGCGCCACGATCTGCTCCGCCGTCCGTCCACCGAGCCGTTCCGGCCAGGTGCGGAGCGGAGCGGCTTCCACCAACTGCCCCAGCCACCATGATCGTTCCCCTCTGCCTGCGGGAGGTGTGGCCACCACACCGTCGCGCTCCATGCCGGAGTCGCACTCGACCGGCGCCTCCACCACGATCGCCGGCGGGTTCCCCGTGCGGTCGAGCGCCACACATGCCGCGGCCCGTACGGCCATGCGTGTGGCGAGTGCCGAAGCGGGCAGCGCCGACAGCAGTTCGGCCGCCGTCGCCCGCACATTGCGGCTGCGGTCACCCAACGCCTGCTCCAGGAACGGCTCGTCCGCAGCCGACAGGCCGGTGCGCAGCGAGTCGAGGAACATCAGCCGGTCCTCCGCCCGCTCGGTCGGCCAGGTCGACATGAGCAGCTCGCGCGCGAGCGCGGGCGTACCGGCGCGCAGCGCGCCCAGCAGGGCGACCCGCTCGGCGAACAGCCCCTCCTGCCACAGCCTGCCCACCGCCTCCCTGTCGCCGGGGTCGGGCAGCGTGGCGCCGCCGCCGGGGGCCGCGCGCAGCGCGAAGCGCCAGTCCGTGTTCAGCCGGGCCAGCCACAGCGCCCGCGGGCCCGCGAACTCCAGCGCCGCCGGGCGCAGGTCCGTACGGCCCCGCGCCGCGTCCAGCAGGGCGGGCAGCGTCTGCGCAGGCGCCGCGTATCCATGCGCGTTGGCCGCCGCCAGCCACTGTGGGAGCAGTTCCATGAGGTCCGGGGAGCTGCCCCGGCGGCCGCCGCCTCCGCCGCCGGAACGGTCGGCCAGCAGCGTGGTGAGTCTGCGGGCCGCCGCGGGGGGCAGGGCCGGACGCGGATCCTCGGGTGCCGGGTCCGGTCGGCGCGCCGCCCGCGCGGGCCGCAGCCCGGCCCGCCGCCGTACGGTCGCCACGGCGGCCTCGTCGAGCAGCGCCAGGGGTGCCTCCCGGCCGGACCCGGCGTACGCGGCGGGGCGCCGGTCGGTGCCCAGAAGAGCGGTGGTCACCAGGTCTTCCCAAGAGCTTGCCGCGGCCGTGGCGTCCACGTCGGCCGGGGTCGTCGTCCCATTCATCGCGTTCCCTTCCCTGCGCCTGTCCGAGGGGTGCCGGTGACTTCCGGCAGGCCGGCCGGCTCGACGGTGCGGCCTCGGCCGGGGATGGTTGGAGGTGTCGGCCGGTTCTGGCGGCTCGGTTGGTGCTGTCGCTTCGGCCGGGTGCGTCTGAAGGCGCCGCCTCTTTCCTGGCGGATCGGTTGGCGGTGCCTTCTGGGCCGGGTGTGCCTGAAGGCGCCGGTGCTGTTCTGGTGGGTCGGTCGGTGGCAGGCGCTCGGCTCGGTGTGCCCGAATGTGCCGTTGGTTCGGCTCGGTGCGCCGGGGCGCGCCGGCGTTCTGCCGGCAGACCGGTCAGCACAGGGGCACCGCCTCGCCCGTGCCGTCCCAAGCCGTGAGCGGGGTGAAGCCGCGGTGGCCGCACTCGCCGAAGACCTTGACCGGGGCGCCGCCGGACAGGGCGACCAGCCGCCACAGGCCGGGGCGGGAGCGGGCGGCCCGGGTGAGCGGCAGGGCGGAGTCCGTGTCGGCGTCGGCCAACTGCCACTGGTCGCCGTCCGGAACCGGTATCACCCGGTCCAGCGTCACCGGGACGGACTCCAGCCAGGGGTCGTCGCGCAGCGCCTCGCCGTACCGGGCCGCCGCCTCGGCCGTGCTCGTGCCCGGTGGGCGGAACGCGGCCGGGGCGGGAGGGGCGAACCGCTCGCCCAGGGCGGACCGGGACTGGCCCGCCCCCGGATAGGCGGACAGCTCAGCGTCCAGGGCCAGCCCGACCGGCAGGGACAGCTCGGGAGCCCGGCCGGCCGCGCCGTAGGACAGCAGGAGCCGGGTGCGGCCCGAGGAGGAACCGTGCAGCCATATGCGGCGGGTCGTCAGTTTCGGGTCCACCGTGTCGTACTGGGCGAGGACCAGCCAGCGGTCGCGGAGCGGCGCGCCGTCCGCCGTGGCGGGCAGGCCCAGCCGGGAGCGGACCGTGGCCGCGAGGGCGTCCGGCAGCCGGTCGTGGCGCAGCCAGCCCTGGTCGAGCAGGTGCAGCAGCGCGCACTCCTCCAGCAACCGGGCCGGCCAGCCCGCGCCCGATGCCGGGACCGCCCCCAACTCCCTGACCCGGGCCGCAAGTCCGGGAGCCTGGGCGTCGACCATGCGGGCCGCCGTCTCGTCCCACAGGCCGTACCCCGCCTGCTCGGCCGCGGCCAGGCCGCCGCGGAGCAGGTCCGCGAGGCGCTGCTCCAGCTCCGTCGCACCCGCTGCCACCCGCTCGGCCCGGCGCTCGGCCCGCCGCCGGGCCGCCTCCGGATCGGCGGACCGGCTCCCGGAACTCCCCTCGCTGCGGCCCTGTTTGCTCTCCGTGCGCCTGCGTCTGCCCGCGAGCCACTGCTCGGCCCAGTCCGGCGGCGCCGCGGACTCCGGCACCGAGCCGTCGCCGCCCGCCCAGAGCAGCAGCAGTCCGAGCGCGTGCTTGCACGGGAACTTACGGCTCGGACAACTGCACTTGTACGCCGGTCCGGCCGCGTCGGCGAGATCGACCACCGTCTGGTACGGCCTGCTGCCGCTGCCCTTGCACAGCCCCCACACCGTCCCCTCTCTGCTTCCCGCCTCGGACCACGGACCGGCCGTGCCGAGCTTGCCTCCCGCTTTGCGTGACGCGGCGTCAGGCGCCAGTGACAGCACCTGCTCCGCGGTCCAGCGCACCCCCTGCTCAGTCATGTCTCCGACGGTAGGTCCCGCCACTGACAATCCGTCCGGTGTGGGCGTTTGCGCAGGTCAGAGCGATTGTCAGTGGCGTGGTGCACGGTGGATGCCAGATCCGAACCGGCCGAGCTGGAGGGGGCCTCAGCCATGTCAGCCATGTCTGCGTCTGCCACGTCTGCGTCTGCGTCCGTACGACCGACGACCGCCGAACCGACCGACGGCGAGGGCGCGGCCGAGAGCGCGCAGGCGCTGCGCCCGCACGCCGAGCACGCCTTCGCCGCAGAACTCGCCGCACTCTCCGCGCAGGACGACCGCCCGCGCCCGGCCCGCTGGAAGCTGTCGCCGTGGGCGGTGGCGACGTACCTGCTCGGCGGCACCCTGCCGGACGGCACGGTGATCACACCCAAGTACGTGGGCCCGCGCCGGATCGTCGAGGTCGCCGTCACCACCCTCGCCACCGACCGCGCCCTGCTCCTGCTCGGCGTGCCCGGCACCGCCAAGACCTGGGTGTCGGAGCACCTGGCGGCCGCCGTCAGCGGTGACTCCACCCTGCTGGTGCAGGGCACCGCCGGCACCCCGGAGGAGGCGATCCGGTACGGCTGGAACTACGCGCAGCTGCTCGCGCACGGACCGAGCCGCGACGCCCTCGTGCCCAGCCCCGTCATGCGCGCCATGGCCGAGGGCATGACGGCCCGGGTGGAGGAGCTGACCCGGATCCCGGCCGACGTGCAGGACTCCCTGATCACGATCCTGTCGGAGAAGACCCTGCCCGTCCCGGAGCTGGGCCAGGAGGTCCAGGCGGTCCGCGGGTTCAACCTCATCGCCACCGCCAACGACCGGGACAGAGGGGTCAACGACCTCTCCAGCGCGCTGCGTCGCCGCTTCAACACCGTGGTGCTGCCGCTGCCGGAGAGCGCCGACGTCGAGGTCGACATCGTCACCCGCAGGGTCGAGCAGATCGGCCGCTCCCTCGACCTGCCGGCCGCGCCCGACGGCATCGAGGAGATCCGCCGGGTCGTGACCGTCTTCCGCGAGCTGCGCGACGGCATCACCGCCGACGGCCGCACCAAGCTGAAGTCGCCCAGCGGCACGCTGTCCACGGCCGAGGCGATCTCCGTCGTCACGGGCGGCCTCGCCCTGTCCGCGCACTTCGGCGACGGCGTGCTGCGCCCGGGCGACGTCGCCGCGGGCATCCTCGGCGTAGTCGTGCGGGACCCGGCGGGTGACCGGGTCGTCTGGCAGGAGTACCTGGAGACGGTCGTGCGCGAGCGCGAGGGCTGGACGGACTTCTACCGCGCGTGCCGGGAGGTGAGCGCATGACCGACGACACCCGCTGGCCCAAGGCCGACGCCTCCGGACCGCTTCTGCTGGGCGTGCGGCACCACGGCCCGGGCTCCGCCCGCGCGGTGCGCGGCGCCCTGGACGCGGCTCAGCCCGCGGCCGTCCTGATCGAGGGCCCACCCGAGGCCGACGCGCTGATTCCGCTGGCCGCCGACCCGGACCTGCGCCCCCCGGTGGCCCTGCTCGCCCATGCCGTGGACGAGCCAGGCCGCGCGGCGTTCTGGCCCTTCGCCGAGTTCAGCCCCGAATGGGTGGCGATCCGCTGGGCCCTGGAACACGGCGTCCCCGCCCACTTCATCGACCTGCCGGCCGCGCACACGCTCGCGTGGGAGGGGGAGGCGCCTCCTGAGGGGTCCGGAGAGGAACCGGCCACGGGGACAGGTGCCGAGGGGAGTGCGGGAGGCACGCAGGGCGCCGCTGAGTCTCAGGAGGGCCGCGGGCCGCAGGACGCTGGTGAGCCTCAGCAGGACGACGGGCCACACGGCGCCGAGGGCTCTCGGGACGGCGATGAAGCTCAGGACGTTCGCGAGCAGGCCCGGATCGACCCGCTCGCGGTGCTCGCCGAGGCGGCCGGGTACGACGACCCCGAGCGCTGGTGGGAGGACGTGGTCGAGCACCGGGGCCCGGGGGAGCGGGACCCCTTCGCCCCCTTCGCCGCGCTGGAGGAGGCGATGGGCGCACTCCGCGAGCGGTACGGCGTCGGCGGGCACTCCCGGGACCTGGTCCGCGAGGCGCACATGCGGCTCCGGCTGCGCGCCGCGCGCAAGGAGTTCGGCGACGAGGTGGCCGTGGTCTGTGGGGCCTGGCATGTGCCCGCGCTGCGCGAGAAGACCACCGTCACCGCCGACCGGTCCCTGCTGAAGGGGCTGCCCAGGGTCAAGGCGGACCTGACCTGGGTGCCCTGGACCCACCGCAGGCTCGCCCGGTCCAGCGGGTACGGCGCGGGCATCGACTCGCCGGGCTGGTACGGCCATCTGTTCCACGCTCCCGACCGCCCGGTCGAGCGGTGGCTGACGAAGGTGGCGCGGCTGCTGCGCGAGGAGGACCGGATCGTGTCCTCCGCCCATGTCATCGAGGCCGTCCGGCTCGCCGAGACCCTGGCGGTACTGCGCGGGCGCCCGCTGCCGGGCTTGAGCGAGACCACCGACGCGGTGCGCGCGGTGATGGGCGACGGCTCGGACGTGCCGCTGGCCCTGGTGCACGACCGGCTGGTGGTCGGGGACGTCCTGGGAGAGGTGCCGGAGTCGGCGCCGGCGGTGCCGCTCCAGCGCGACCTGGCCCGGCAACAGCGCTCGCTGCGGCTCAAACCCGAGGCACTGGAGCGCGAGCTGGAGCTGGACCTGCGGGGTGACACCGATGCCGGCCGCAGCAGGCTGCTGCACCGGCTCCGGCTGCTCGGCGTCGGCTGGGGCGAGCCCACGCGGTCTCGGGGGAGTACGGGCACGTTCCGGGAGACGTGGCGGCTGCGCTGGGAGCCGGAGTTGTCGGTGCGGGTGGCCGAGGCGGGCGTGTGGGGGACGACCGTACTGGGCGCGGCGCAGGCCAGGGCCGAGGCGGACGCGACGGCCGCGCGCACCCTCGCCGATGTCACCGCGCTCGCCGAGCAGTGTCTGCGGGCCGGGCTGCCGGACGCCCTGCCCGTCGTCATGCGGGTCCTCGCCGACCGGGCCGCGCTCGACGCCGACGTGGGCCACCTCGCCCAGGCCCTGCCCGCCCTCGTCCGCTCCTTGCGCTACGGCGACGTGCGCGGCACCGACACCGGTGCGCTGGCCGACGTCGCCGCAGGCCTCGCCGAACGCATCTTCGTCGGCCTGCCCCCGGCGTGCGCCGCGCTCGACACGGACGCGGCGGAGGAGATGCGCGGTCATGTGGACGCCGTGCACACGGCGGTGGGGTTGCTGGCGGAGACGGTGGCCGCGGTGGGGGCCGGCAGTGGGGGCCCGGGTTCGGGCGCGGGCGGGCGTGCGGGTGTCGGTGTGGACGCGGGTGGTGGTGCCGGCGGGGGAGCGGGTGCCGGCGGCCCCGGCGTGGCTGGCGGTGCCGTTCTCCGTGCCGGGCACGATGATCTGCGCGGCCGTTGGCGAGCGGTGCTGCGGACCTTGTCGTTGCGGGACAGCGTGCCCGGTGTGTTGCGGGGGCGGGCGGTGCGGTTGCTGTTGGACGACGGTGAGTTGGGGGCCGATGAGGCGGCGCGGCTGATGGGGCTCGCGCTGTCGCCGGGGACTCCGCCCGCCGACGCCGCCGCCTGGATCGAGGGCTTCGTCGGCGGCGGAGGCGGACTGCTGCTGGTGCACGACGGGCGGCTGCTCGGTCTGGTGGACAGCTGGCTGACCGGTGTCTCGGCGGAGGCGTTCACGGACGTACTGCCGCTGCTGCGCCGTACGTTCGCGGCGTATGAGCCCGGGGTGCGCAGAACGCTCGGCGAACTGGTCCGGCGTGGCCCCGGAGCTGCAGCCGGCCGGGCGGCCCACGGGCCCATGACGCCCGGCTTCGCCGCCGAACCGGACCTCCGGCGCGCCGACGCCGTACTGCCGGTGCTGCGCCTGCTGCTCGGCCTGGCCGACCCGGCCGAAGGTGACCCGGCCCGGCGAGAACGGGCCGAGCCTGATCCGGCCGAGTGCGCTCCGGCCCGGCGAGAACCGTGCGAGCGCACCTTGGCCCAGCGGGAGCCCGCCCAGCCTGGACCGACCGTCCGCGACGCCCGGCGGCCGGCCGGGCGCGGGACGGATGGGCAGGAGAAACCCGAGCCGGCGCCGCCCGAGCCGGCGGTCGCCGAGCGAGTCACGACCGGCTGTGACACGACTGGGTGTGACACGACTGGGCGTGACACGAGCGCGTGCGGCGGGTGTGACACGACCGAGTGGGTCACGACCGGGTGCGAGACGAGCGCGTGCGGCACGACTGGGCGCAATACGAGCGCGTCCGGCACTAGCGGGTGCGCCACGAGCCGGTGCGGCACTACTGAGTGTGACACGACCGAGTGGGTCACGACCGGGTGCGAGACGAGCGCGTGCGGCACGACTGGGCGCAACACGAGCGCGTCCGGCACTAGCCGGTGCGACACGAGCCCGTGCGGCACAAGCGGGTGCGGCGCCGGTGGGTGGGGCGGGACCGAGGACAACAGCCTTGCGGGGGTGGGGGCATGAGGAGTGGATCGGTGTCGTCGGAGGTGGAGGACCTGGCGCGGGAGCGGTTGCGGCGGTGGCGGCTGGTGCTCGGTGGGGAGCAGGCCGACGGCACCGGGTGTGCGCTGTCCGGGCGGGACGCGGCGATGGACGGGACGCTGGCCGCGCTCTACGGCAAGGGGGACAAGCCGCAGGCGGGACGGGAGCGTTCGGCGGGGCTCGGGGCCTCGGCGCCGTCCGTGGCGCGGTGGCTCGGGGACATCCGCACCTACTTCCCCTCCTCCGTCGTCCAGGTCATGCAGCGCGACGCCATCGACCGGCTCGGTCTCGCCTCCCTGCTGCTGGAGCCGGAGATGCTGGAAGCGGTGGAGGCGGACGTGCACCTGGTCGGCACGCTGCTCTCGCTGAACAAGGCGATGCCGGAGACGACGAAGGAGACGGCACGCGCGGTCGTGCGCAAGGTCGTAGAGGACCTGGAGAAGCGGCTCGCGAACCGGACGCGGGCCACGCTCACCGGCGCCCTCGACCGCAGCGCGCGGATCAGCCGCCCGCGCCACCACGACATCGACTGGAACCGCACCATCGCGGCCAACCTCAAGCACTACCTGCCCGAGTACCGCACGATCGTGCCGGAACGGCTCGTCGGATACGGGCGGGCCGCCCGGTCCGTGAAGAAGGAGGTCATCCTCTGCATCGACCAGTCCGGATCGATGGCCGCGTCCGTTGTCTACGCGTCCGTGTTCGGCGCGGTCCTCGCCTCCATGCGGTCGATCGGCACCCGGCTGGTCGTCTTCGACACGGCGGTGGTCGACCTCACCGACGAGTTGGACGACCCGGTCGACGTCCTCTTCGGCACCCAGCTCGGCGGCGGCACGGACATCAACCGGGCGCTGGCCTACTGCCAGTCACAGATCACCCGGCCCGCCGAGACCGTGGTCGTGCTGATCAGCGATCTCTACGAGGGCGGCATCCGCGACGAGATGCTCAAGCGGGTGGCGGCGATGAAGGCGTCCGGGGTGCAGTTCGTGGCGCTGCTGGCGCTGTCGGACGAGGGCGCGCCGGCGTACGACCGGGAGCACGCGGCCGCGCTCGCCGCGCTCGGCGCGCCGGCCTTCGCCTGCACGCCCGACCTGTTCCCCGAAGTCATGGCCGCCGCGCTGGAGAAGCGGCCGTTGCCGATACCGGACACTGTGTGACGCCAGGCGTGAATGGGGCAGTAAAAGGGACATGACTGCCTATCGGTAACACCGGGCTTGCGCGGCCTCGGGCGGGCCGTGCAAGTATCGGCGGAGCCCACGTCGTACCGAGCCGAGGATGTTCAGCTCCTTGACCTTCCCAGCAGCCCTCCTTGGTACCGCCGTGCGCGCACTGCGTACGGCGGCCGGGCGGCGTGTGCTTCAACTCGTGCTGCTGGTGGGCGGGCTGTTCGCGCTGGGTTTCCTCTGCGGCGAACAGGCGCACGCGGCCGATGGGACCCCGGTGCCGACGCGGGCGACGCCGGTGCGGTCCGTGGGGATCGCCGGGCACGATGACCCGGTACGGGCGGCGCGGGCCGTACCGGCGGTGCGGGCGGTTCGCGCGGTCGCCGAGCGGGTTGCCGGCCAGGTCCACACCGCCGACGAACAGGCCGTCACGCCCGCACACGACGTGCTCCCCGCCGTTTCGCGGACCGTCGAGACCCTGGAGACCGTCGAGACCACGGTCGCCCAAGCCGTGGTCGACCAGCCCCGGGCCACGGCGCCCTCGCTGCCCCTGCCCGGCCTCACTCAAGTCTCGGACGGGCCCGTCCGGCTGACGCCGGAGCCGAAGACCACGGTGCCCGGCCCGCGGCGGCACAGCGGTACGGCGGCGCCGGTTTCCGTGGAGCGGCAGAAGCAGCGGCACGCCCGTGCCCAGGGCCGTACGGCCGACGGCGCAGCGGCGCCGGCCGCTCCGTACGGCCCGGAGGCCGCCGCCGTGGCGCGGCCTGTGGCGCACACATTCGCGCGCCACGGGGCCGCCGCCCTGGGCGTCCCCGGCCGGCCGGTGCCCACCGGGGACTCCGACGGCGTGCTCGGCAAGCAGGCCGCCGACGGCAGCACGTCCCGCCACGGCGACGCGCACGCCGTCACCTTCGACGACCGGGCGCCCCTGCGGCTCGCGTCCGGCGCCACCGCGCGTGTCGACGCGCCCCGCACCCGGGACCGGCACCGGGACATTCCCGTCTTCCCCGGCTAGGCAACAGGGCCGACCTCCCCGCCGCGGACCTGTCGAGCGGGGGCGGAACAGGTCTGCCCCGTCCGTCCGGACCCTTTCAGCGATCAGCGCTGCCAGCCGTCGAAGCGTTCACCGCGACCGGCGTTCAGCGGTCTCCGGACGGCACCCCTAGCCGATTCCGGCCTATTCCGGCCGTTTCCGAAGGACTTGACGCACGCAATGAACAAGAACATCCGCCGTTCGATCGTGATAGCCGCCGGTGTGACCGGCGCGTGGGCGCTCGGCTCGGCCGCCGCCAGCGCCGATGAGCTGTCCACCACCTCCGTCACCGTGCCGGACGCGGGCACCGACAGCGTCGCCGGGACGGTCGACGGCGTCCTCACCGGCGTCCACGACACCGTCTCCGGCGTTCAGAACACCGTCTCCCACACCGTCTCCGGCCTGACCGGCACGACCGGCACGGCCACCCCGGCCGCCTCCTCCACCTCGCTCACCTCGACGGCGTCCACCGCCACCGGCACCGCCGACCACGCCCGCCGCTATGTCGACGCCAAGGTCCCGGCCGCCGCGAAGATCCGGGGCGCCGAGGCCGTCAGGGGCGCTCAGGCGGCCCGTCAGGGGCAGGCGCATGTCCAGGCCCGCGTTCAGACCGACGGCGCGCACGTCGACGGCCACGTCGCCCATGCCGCCCACGTCGCGCACACGGCCGCGGACGCCGCCTCGACCGCCTCCCGGGCGGTTCCCCACGGCGCTCCCCAGGACGAGATCGACTACCTCTTCGGCCCGCTCTCCTCCTTCGCCCCCGAGGTCGAGGAGGCCCTGGCCGCCGCCCAGACCAAGCTCCAGGCCACGCAGGCGGCGGCCCGTGCCAAGACGCAGGGTGTCGAGGGCGTCGTACGGACGACGGTTCGGCGGACCGTCGCGGGCGCGCAGGGGCGGACCGCGGGTGCGGCGGCCGTCGGGCGCGGTACGGCCGCCGAGGCGACCGGCGCGGCCGAGGCCTCTGTCGCGGGTGTGCCCGCACATGTCACCGGTACGGCCGCGGGTGCCGAGCAGCGGGTCGTCGGCACGGTGCGGGCCGTGCCGGGCGCGGTCACGCCGGTGGTGGAGGAGACGGCCGCCGCCGCGGCTCCGCCGGTGGTCTCCGCGGCGGTGAACGGCGCGGTGCCGGTCGCCGGCCAGGCCGTGACGGGCGTACCGGGCACGGCCGGGCATGCGGCGGCGGGTGGGTACGGGACCGCGCGGTACACCGCCTCCGCGGTGCACGGGCTGGCCGAGGGCGCCAGGTCGGGGGTGTACGGGACCGCCGGGGCCGCCGTGTCGGGGGCGTACGGAACCGTCGCGCACACCGCCGCCGGTGCGTATGGGACCGCCGAGGGCGCCGTGTCCGGTGTCCAGGGGATCGCTGCGGGAGCCCAAGGCGACGTACGGCCGGTGGCCGCGGGGGCGACGGCATACGCCGGCGGGCTGTCCGGACACGTCGGGCAGGACGCCATGGACGCGGTGCTGCCGCCGGTGGCCGCCGGTGCCGTGCACGGGATCGTGCCGGCCGCCGGGCAGGCCGTCGCGGACGCGGGCGCCCTCGGCCACGGCGTGGCCGGTGACGTCCAGCCCTTCGCCGGCGGTGCCGTCGGCGCCGTACCCCCGCTCGCGCACGGTGTGACCACGCGGACCGGAGCCTTCGCCGAGGGCACGACCGCCCAGGTGCCGCCCTTCGCGGGCGGGGTCGCCGGTGCGGTCGAGCCGGTCGGATGGCAGGTCGGAGGGTTCGCCCACGACGTCCACGGCACGGTCCGGGACGCCGGTGACTCGCTCGCCGGGCATGTCGTCGGCGGGGTCGAAGGGGTCGCCCACGCCGTCGTACCGACGTACCTCCAGCAGGAGGGGTACGGCGTGCCGGGCGCCGGACCGGGCATCCGCTACCAGGGCTGAGTGCCCCGAACCGCTCCGTGGGGTGTCCGGACCCGGACGGCCGAATGCCGTCGGCGCGTCCGGCCGGGGCCCCGCGGCCCGGGCGGGTGGTCCCCATTGGGGTGGGGATCAACCGCCCCGGCCCCGGCACCACCGGGGCCGCCCCAGAGGCCTCACCGGGTCAACCCCAGCCCGGTGAGGCCTCGCACATGCCCCGAAGCCAGTGATCCAGCACCGATCACCGAAGCCACCCATCCGCCCCATCCGACGGCACCCTGTGTCAGCAAACCCGGCATCATGTGACAGGTATCACCGCTCAGGTGTGACCCTCGATTTAGGGAGCCCCCGCAAGCGGCGATAACCTGCGAGACGGACATGCCGCGCGCTCGGACACC
The DNA here is from genome assembly GCF_042868225.1 of Streptomyces sp. NPDC007856. Taxonomy (NCBI): domain Bacteria; kingdom Bacillati; phylum Actinomycetota; class Actinomycetes; order Kitasatosporales; family Streptomycetaceae; genus Streptomyces; species Streptomyces sp. NPDC007856. The sequence goes on from NZ_JBIAEC010000001.1 coordinate 310,714, forward strand.
GTGTGCGCCCCCCTTGTGACAAGCGGACGTCACGTTGCCCTTCGCGGCACGCCCACGCATCCAACGAACCGCGAGATCACTGATAGGGACGGAAGCGCGTGGACCTGTTCGAGTACCAGGCGAGGGACCTCTTCGCCAAGCACGATGTACCGGTGCTGGCCGGTGAAGTCATCGACACGCCTGAGGCGGCGCGCGAGATCACCGAGCGTCTGGGCGGCAAGTCCGTCGTCAAGGCGCAGGTGAAGGTCGGTGGTCGCGGCAAGGCCGGTGGCGTGAAGCTGGCCGCCTCCGCGGACGAGGCCGTCGCCCGTGCGACGGACATCCTCGGCATGGACATCAAGGGCCACACGGTCCACAAGGTCATGATCGCCGAGACCGCTCCGGAGATCATCGAGGAGTACTACGTCTCCTTCCTCCTCGACCGTGCCAACCGCACCTTCCTCTCCATCGCCTCCGTCGAGGGCGGCATGGAGATCGAGGAGGTGGCGGCCACCCGCCCGGAGGCCGTCGCCAAGACGCCGATCGACCCGATCGACGGTGTGGACGAGGCCAAGGCCCGCGAGATCGTCGCGGCCGCCAAGTTCCCGGCCGAGGTCGCGGACAAGGTCGCGAACGTCCTGGTCAAGCTGTGGGACACCTTCATCAAGGAGGACGCCCTCCTGGTCGAGGTCAACCCGCTGGCCAAGGTCGCCTCCGGCGAGGTCATCGCCCTCGACGGCAAGGTGTCGCTCGACGACAACGCCGAGTTCCGTCACCCCGAGTTCGAGGAGCTCCACGACAAGGCCGCGGCCAACCCGCTCGAGGCCGCTGCCAAGGAGAAGAACCTCAACTACGTCAAGCTCGACGGCGAGGTCGGCATCATCGGCAACGGCGCGGGTCTCGTCATGAGCACCCTGGACGTCGTCGCGTACGCCGGTGAGAAGCACGGCAACGTCAAGCCCGCCAACTTCCTGGACATCGGCGGTGGCGCCTCCGCCCAGGTGATGGCGAACGGCCTGGAGATCATCCTGGGCGACCCGGACGTCAAGTCCGTCTTCGTGAACGTCTTCGGCGGCATCACCGCCTGCGACGAGGTCGCCAACGGCATCGTGCAGGCCCTGAAGCTCCTGGAGGACCGCGGCGAGAAGGTCGAGAAGCCGCTCGTCGTCCGCCTCGACGGCAACAACGCCGAGCTCGGCCGGCAGATCCTCACCGACGCCAACCACCCGCTGGTCCAGCGCGTCGACACCATGGACGGCGCGGCCGACAAGGCCGCCGAGCTGGCCCACGCCGCCAAGTAAGCACTCAGGACGAGGACACCAAACACACCATGGCTATCTGGCTCAACAAGGACAGCAAGGTCATCGTCCAGGGCATGACCGGCTCCACCGGCATGAAGCACACCAAGCTCATGCTCGGTGACGGCACCAACGTCGTGGGCGGCGTGAACCCGCGCAAGGCGGGTCAGACCGTGGACTTCGACGGCACCGAGGTACCCGTCTTCGGCTCCGTCAAGGACGCCATCGACAAGACCGGCGCCAACGTCTCCGTCATCTTCGTGCCGGAGAAGTTCACCAAGGACGCGGTCGTCGAGGCCATCGACGCCGAGATCCCGCTGGCCGTCGTGATCACCGAGGGCATCGCCGTGCACGACACGGCGTCCTTCTGGGCGTACGCCGGCAAGAAGGGCAACAAGACCCGCATCATCGGCCCGAACTGCCCCGGCATCATCACCCCGGGTCAGTCGAACGTCGGCATCATCCCGGGCGACATCACCAAGCCGGGCCGCATCGGCCTGGTGTCGAAGTCCGGCACGCTGACGTACCAGATGATGTACGAGCTGCGTGACATCGGCTTCTCGACCGCCGTCGGCATCGGTGGCGACCCGATCATCGGCTCCACCCACATCGACGCCCTGGCCGCGTTCCAGGACGACCCGGAGACCGAGCTCATCGTGATGATCGGTGAGATCGGTGGCGACGCCGAGGAGCGCGCGGCCGCGTTCATCAAGGAGAACGTGACCAAGCCGGTCGTCGGCTACGTCGCGGGCTTCACGGCGCCCGAGGGCAAGACCATGGGTCACGCCGGCGCCATCGTCTCCGGCTCCTCCGGCACCGCACAGGCCAAGAAGGAGGCCCTGGAGGCCGCGGGCGTCAAGGTCGGCAAGACCCCGACCGAGACGGCGAAGCTCGCCCGCGAGATCCTGGGCGGCTGAGCTTCTCAGCTGACTGTCGGCAGGCCCGTTCCGTTCGCCGGGGCGGGCCTGTCGGCGTTCACGACGCACAAGCGCCCCGAAGGCCCGCGGGGAACCGCGCGGCCAGCCACGGCGGGCCCGCACTCGGCAGCGACCGGAACCCCTGCGGCGGGCAGCGGTCATCGCGTCACCGGGACCAGCCGTTCCGGCCCCTTGGCCTCCGCCTGCCGCAACTTCGCCCGCAACGCCAGCTGCTCCCGCGACAGCGGCCCCGACACCCCCACCGGCGGAACCCCCCGCACCACCTGCGCCGGAGCGATCGGCTCCTCATAGTGCGTCGGCGCCGACCACACCGTGAGCGTCGTCGCGCCGATGATCGTCACCGTGAACGCGATCGCCGCCCGCGTCCAGAACACGTTCCGCCGTTCGCCCTCCCGCCGCACCGGCTCCGGATCGGCCGTGCGCAAGGGTTCGGTCGAGGCCAGCGCCCGCAGCCGGCGATGCAGCTCGGCGGGGTCGGCCAGTTCCGGCAACTGCGCGGCCAGCGCCTCGCGGGCGTGGGTCAGCCGGCTCGCGGCGGCCGGTGTGCTCGCCTCCGTCTCCGCCGCCGTTTCCGGCAGGTCGAGGCCCAGACCGTCGTACAGGACGAGCGTGCGCCGGTACACCGGCGGCAGTTGCAGCAGGGCGTCCAGCAGCGCCCGGTCGGCCGGGTCGGTGGGCGGCGGCTCCGGGTGCCGGTACCGGGGCCGGAAGCGGTGCCAGGGAGAGAGCGCGCAGTCATGCGCCGTGGCCCGCACCCAGCCGGCCGGATCCCGGTCCCGGGCCACCTCGGGCCAGCGGAGCCAGGCCCGTTGGAAGGCCCACGCCACGGCCTCGCGAGCAAGCTCCCGGCGCCCGGTGAGCAGAAAGGTCTGGCGTACGAGGGCGGGCGCGCAGGACGCGTACAGCGTGTCGAAGGCCTGAGCGGGCGTCAGCGGGCCGGGAGTGTCGGCCCGCTTCATCGACCGGGCCCGGCGCAGGCGCCGGTGTTCCTCCGGCGGTGGCAGCGGGCCGGCGGTGTGCCGCGTCGTCGTCACCGTGCGCCCTTCCGTGCGAAACAGAACATAAACGTATATTGGGCGACACTACGGAAGTTTGCCTGTTACGACGGGAAAGCGCGTGTCGTTGGCAGCATGGCGGGCGTGATCCCGATGACCGCTCGCCGACCGTCCCTGTCGCCCATGCTGACCCGGATGCGGGAGCGCGAGCCCGGACTGGCCGCGAGCCTGCTCGGCGGCGCCGTCGCGGCCGGACTCGGATTCGGCTCGTTCGCCGTGCTGGTGATGGTGCTGTGGGTCAGCTCGCCGTATCCCGACAGCGGTCCGGGCGGTGCGCTGCATGTCGCCGGCGCGCTGTGGCTGCTCGCCCACGGCGTCGAACTGGTCCGCACCGACACGCTCTCCGGCGCGCCCCTGCCGGTGGGGGTGACCCCGCTGTTGCTGCTCGTACTGCCCGTGTGGCTGGTGTACCGGGCGGCCAGGGACGCGGTCGACGCGCCCGCCGACGCCGACGGCCCGCCGCCGGTACCGGCGCACACGGTGTGGACGGGGGTCGTCCTCGGCTACCTGGGCGTCGGCGGCGCGCTCGCGCTGTACTGCTCGGGCGGCGAACTGCGGCCGAGCTGGCCCTGGGTGACGGTATGTCTGCCATTGGTGGCGGCGGTCTCGGCGGCGGCCGGGGTGTGGTCGGCGTACGGCCGTCCCCGCGAGCCGGTGCTGAGGGTGCTGGTGGTGCTGCCGGGGTCGGTGCGGCGGCTGGTGTTCGGTGGGGACGAACGCGCCCGGCTGGGTACGGCGGTACGGGCCACCGGTGCCGCCACGGCGGTGTTCCTCGGCGGCGGGGCGTTGCTGGTCGCGGTGTCACTGGTGTGGCACGGCGGGGCGGCGCGGGCGTCCTTCGTCCAGCTGACGGAGGGATGGACGGGACGGTTCGCGGTGCTGCTGCTCGGCGTCGCGCTGATCCCCAACGCGGCGGTGTGGGCCGCGTCCTACGCCCTCGGTCCCGGCTTCCTCCTCGGCGTCGGGCATGTGGTGCAGCCCTTCGCCTCCGACCCCGCCCCGCTGCTGCCGCCGTTCCCCCTGCTGGCGGCGGTGCCGGACGCCGGTGCCGGGGCGCCGCCGAACTGGGCGGCGGGACTGGTGCCGGTGGTGGCCGGGGTGACGGCGGGGTGGTTCGTGGCGCGCGGGGCCGCAGCACGCCCGGAGTCGGGCGCACCGGCACCGGCCCGCTGGTCGGCCGCGCGTACCGCGGGGGTCCTGCTGCTGACGGCGGCGCTCTGCGCGGCGGCCCTCGCCCTGCTCGCCGACCTGGCCGGCGGCCCGCTGGGCGTGTCCGCGCTGGCCCGCTTCGGACCGGTGTGGTGGCAGACCGGGGGAGCGGCGGGGGCGTGGACGGCGCTGTTCGGCACGCCGGTGGCACTGACCGTACGGGCTTGGCGGCTGTGGGGCCGGCGCAGCTGGGACGGGGAGATCCCGACGCAGGGGACGGGGAACTCCGGGGACCGGAAGGAACCGGGGAAGACCACCGGCAAGGCGGAGAGTGCGGGTCAGGACGAGGAGACCGCCAAGGCCAAGGGCAAGGAATCAGCCAGAGGCAAGGAGCCGGGCAAGGGCCGGACCTCCGCCGCGGCCGTGCCCGGCGAGGACGAAGAGGAGCTGTACGACTTCCTCCCGACCGACGACCCGTTCCCCCCGGACTGGCACGACGACCTGGCACGCGTCTCGCGCTGGGCGGCCCTGCGCGAGGCAGCCGCCCCCCGCGACCGGCCCGCCCCCTGGGCAGTCCCCACAGCCCCTTCGACGCCCTCTGTGGAGCCGACGCCCCCTACGCAGTCGGCACCCTCTGTGGAGCCGACGCCCCCTGCGCAGTCGGCACCCTCTGTGGAGCCGACGCCCCCGCCGGACCCTCGACCCGGCCCCACCGAGCACCCATCGCCCGGCACCTCACCGGACTGACCCGCATGCCCCGAGCCGGATGCTCAGCTGTTCCCGACCCCCAGCACGCCCCGCAGTTGCTGCGGCAGCAGTCGGTCGCAGGACTGTTTGGCCTCGTGGGTGAGGGCGTCGTTCACACAGGTGTAGTAGTCGCGGTAGACGAACTGGACGGTGAAGGTCGAGGCCACCAGGACCAGGGCCAGGGATGCCGTGACCAGGCCGCCGACGGCCGCGGTCACCTGGGGCCGGCCCGCCCCCGGCGGAGGCGTCGGGGTGTCCGGGTCCGTCCTGCGCGGCTTGGCGCGCAGGGCGCTGACGCCCCAGTACAGGGCCAGCGCGCCCAGCAGCAGGGCCACGTACGGCCAGCTGAACAGGGCGAAGAAGACGGCCCACATGCCGGAGAGCAGGGCGTAGCGCGCGCGGCGCTGGGCGGGGTCGGTCGGGTCCCAGCGCATGCCGCCGGGGCCGCCGCCCGGGCCGCCGGGGCCCTGGGGGCCGCCGCCGGGCCGCTCGCCGAAGCCGCCGGGGGAGCGCCCGGGCTGACGGTCGCTCCACTGCTCGCCCCACGGGGAGCCGCCGCCGTGACCGGAGCCGTGCCCTTGACCAGAGCCCTGCCCCTGACCGGAACCCTGCCCCTGAGGGTGGCGCGGCTGCCAGGGTCGGTCCGGCGCACCCTCGGGCGGCGGCGCGAAGGGATTGTCCTCCTGTGGCCCGCTGCCCCGTCCGTCACCGTCGCGCCCGCCCTTGGGCGCCTGCGGCGGCGAGGCCGGCCGCTCCCGCAGCAGTACGGCGCGACGCTCGCCTCCCTGGGCCGGGCGCAGAGGGAACGTCAGGAGTCGCAGGCTGCGATCGGGCATCAAAAGAGCGTCTTCCCCTAGGTGAATACGGCAGTCCGACGTGAGCTTCACCCAGTGAACGCACCGCATGACGACCGCGTTCCCGGGGCTGCTGGAGACGGCCCCCTTCTTGATTCCCCACGAACGCTACCTTCCGGCCACGCCCCCGTCCCGTGGGGGTCGTCCCGTGTGCCGGTATCGTTGCTGACGGTCGGCCGCTTCGTAGACTTCCCTGTATCGAGGGGCGTAAAGCATTCGTGCGAACGCACAAAGCGCCGGCCGGAACCGTCGCCACCCCAGAAAGGGCCCCATCGTGGCCGCCACCCCCGCTGGCCCAGCGGTCAAGCGCCTCGTCGTGCTGGTCTCCGGATCCGGCACCAATCTGCAGGCGCTCCTGGACGAGATCGAGCGCACCGGAGCCGAGCGGTACGGCGCCCGGATCGTCGCCGTAGGGGCCGACCGAGACGGCATCGAGGGGCTCGCCCGCGCCGAGCGGGCCGGGCTGCCGACCTTCGTGTGCAAGGTCAAGGACCACGCGAGCCGCGAGGAATGGGATGCCGCCCTCGCCGAGGCCGTGGCCGCGTACGAGCCCGACCTCGTGGTCTCCGCCGGGTTCATGAAGATCGTGGGGAAGGAGTTCCTCGCGCGGTTCGGCGGGCGGTTCGTGAACACGCACCCCGCCCTGCTGCCCAGCTTTCCGGGGGCCCACGGCGTCCGCGACGCGCTCGCGTACGGCGCCAAGGTCACCGGCTGCACCGTCCACTTCGTCGACGACGGGGTCGACACCGGCCCGATCATCGCTCAGGGCGTGGTCGAGGTCCGGGACGAGGACGACGAGAGCGCGCTGCACGAGCGCATCAAGGAAGTCGAGCGAAGGCTGCTCGTCGAGGTCGTGGGGCGGCTCGCCCGCAACGGCTATCGCATTGAGGGACGAAAGGTAGTAATCCAGTGACCGCCGAGAGCACAGTCACGGCCGAGAGCAGCAAGCGGGCCATTCGCCGCGCGCTCGTCAGCGTCTACGACAAGACCGGGCTCGAAGAGCTCGCGCGCGGGCTGCACGAGGCCGGTGTCGAGCTGGTCTCCACCGGGTCCACGGCCGGCCGGATCGCCGCCGCCGGTGTCCCCGTCACCAAGGTCGAGGAGCTGACCGGCTTCCCCGAGTGCCTGGACGGCCGGGTGAAGACCCTGCACCCGAGGGTGCACGCGGGCATCCTCGCCGACCTGCGGCTGGAGAGCCACCGCGAGCAGCTCGCCGAGCTGGGCGTGGAGCCGTTCGACCTCGTCGTCGTCAACCTCTACCCCTTCCGCGAGACCGTCGCCTCGGGCGCGAGCGACGACGAGTGCGTGGAGCAGATCGACATCGGCGGCCCGTCCATGGTCCGTGCCGCCGCGAAGAACCACCCCTCCGTCGCCGTGGTCACCAGCCCCGAGCGGTACGCCGACGTGCTCTCGGCCGTCAAGGACGGCGGCTTCGACCTCGCCGCCCGCAAGCGCCTGGCCGCCGAGGCGTTCCAGCACACCGCCGCCTACGACGTGGCCGTCGCCTCCTGGTTCGCCTCCTCCTACGCCCCGGCGGACGAGTCGCGGTTCCCCGACTTCCTCGGCGCCACCTACGAGCGCAAGAACACCCTGCGCTACGGCGAGAACCCGCACCAGCCGGCCGCCCTGTACGTCGACGGCAGCGGCGGGCTCGCGGACGCCGAGCAGCTGCACGGCAAGGAGATGTCGTACAACAACTACACGGACACGGACGCCGCGCGCCGTGCCGCGTACGACCACGACGAGCCCTGCGTCGCGATCATCAAGCACGCCAACCCCTGTGGTATCGCGGTCGGTTCGGACGTCGCCGAGGCGCACCGCAAGGCGCACGCCTGCGACCCGGTCTCCGCGTACGGCGGTGTCATCGCCGTCAACCGGCCGGTGAGCCGGGAGATGGCCGAGCAGGTCGCGGAGATCTTCACCGAGGTCATCGTCGCGCCGGACTACGAGGAGGGGGCCCTGGAGGCCCTCGCCAAGAAGAAGAACATCCGGGTCCTGAAGGCCCCGGGCGCGCCCTGCAACCGGGTCGAGGCCAAGCAGGTCGACGGCGGTGTCCTGCTCCAGGTCACCGACCGGCTCCAGGCCGACGGCGACGACCCGGCGAACTGGACGCTGGCCAGCGGCGAGGCGCTCTCCCCTGAGGAGCTCAAGGAGCTCGCCTTCGCCTGGAAGGCGTGCCGCGCGGTGAAGTCCAACGCGATCCTGCTCGCCAAGGACGGTGCCTCGGTCGGTGTGGGCATGGGCCAGGTCAACCGGGTCGACTCCTGCAAGCTGGCCGTCGAGCGGGCCGGTGCGGAGCGGGCGCGCGGCTCCCACGCCGCCTCGGACGCGTTCTTCCCCTTCCCCGACGGGCCGGAGATCCTCATCGCCGCCGGCGTCCGGGCGATCGTCCAGCCGGGCGGCTCGATCCGTGACGAGCAGGTCGTCGAGGCCGCCAAGGAGGCGGGCGTGACGATGTACTTCACGGGCACGCGCCACTTCTTCCACTGACATCACCCGTGGACAGGCCGACGGCCTCCGGCCCTCCCCCGAGGGAGCCGGAGGCCGTCGGCCTGTGCGGGTCAGCAGGGGCGCAGGGACCAGATCGGGTCCCAGGTGGCCGTGCCGGCCTCGTACGCCGTCGAGGTCCAGCGCACGCTGCCGTCCTGGTTGAAGAACCTGGCAACCGTGCCCGGCGTCTGGTTGTTGGTGAACGGGCCGTCGCCGGTCCAGTTGTTCACGGTCCAGGTCTGGCACTTGTAGAAGTCGAACTTGGTGCCCTTGACGATCATGCAGAGGTGACCGTAGGCGCAGTCCAGGTCCTTGGCGGCGACGCCCTTCGCGGCCCTGGTGAGGGTCAGGCCGTCGTACTCCTTGAGGTAGTGGGCGACGCGGGTGCAGTAGTCGCGGTACCTCGGGGGAACTCCGTTCGCGTCGTTCACTTTCTTGTACGACGTCCGGTAGGCGGCGGAGAGCAGCACCCGTTTGTCGCCGGGCAGGCCGGCCTTCAGATTGGGCGCCATGAAGCAGAGGTAGCGGCCCATGGCCGGGATGGAGACGGAGGGGGTGAGGGGCGGGGTGGGCGTGGCCGATGCGGGCGCGCCGTCGTCGCGCAGGTACCAGCGCAGGACGGCGGGGGTCCAGCGGGCGATGCCGAACTCGTGCTTGGCCGGGTCGGAGAGGTTCGGGTCGAAATCGCTCTCGGCCTTCAGCATCGCCGCCATGAGCGCGGGGGTCACCTCCGGCTCGGGGCAGGCGTGGGCGGAGTCGACGATGAGCTTGCGGTACTGCACCGGGACGCCCCTGTCCGTGCGGAGTTCGGAGGCGCCGTACGCGGCCAGGGCCTTGCCGTCCGTGCCGCCATCGCCGTCGCCCGCCCAGATGCTGATGCCGTAGCCGAGGGCCGCGACGGCGACGGTCGCGGCGGCGGCGCCCGCGACGGCCAACCGCCGGCGTCCGCGGCGCCGGAACAGCGGGAACAGCGGGAACAGCCGTCGGGGCAGGCGTGGCGAGCGGCCGGTGCCGGCGGCCGCCTCGACGCGGCGCAGCAGTGCCTCGGTGCCAATGCGTGTCTCGTGCGTCCGGGCCAGGCAGTCCCGCACGATCTCCCGCCAGACGTCCGGGAGTCGGGGCGACAGGCGCAGTGCGTCGGTGCCCCGCGCGTAGGCGGCGGCCGCGTCGCGGCGGGCCGTCGGGGTGGCGCCGGGCAGCGGGAAGGAGTCGGTGAGGACGAGATGGGCGAGCACGCCGAAGGCCCACACGTCGGCGGACGGCCGGATCCGCCGGCCGCGTTCGCCGATCTCCGACCACAGCAGCTCGGGCGGGGTGTAGTCCGGGGTGGAGAAGGCCGGGGTGTAGGCGTGGGTGCCCTCCAGCTCGGCGGCCATGTTGAAGTCGGCGAGCCGCGCCGAACCGTCCGCCATCAGCAGCACATTGGCCGGTTTCAGGTCCCCGTGCACCCAGCCCGCCCGGTGCAGCTGGGCCAGCCCCTCGCAGATCTGGGCGAGCAGCGCGGGCCCGGCGTCCGGGCGCGGGGCGGCGGCGAGCAGGGCGGACAGGGAGCCCTCGGCCCGCTCCAGCACGAGGACGGTGGCGCCGTCGAGTTCCGGGCGGTCCGGGTCGTCGACGACGAGGGACTCGTACATCCGGATCAGCCGCGGCCGGCTGAGCCGCCGGTGCAGGTCGATCTCGCGCTCGATGAGGTCGCGCAGATGGGCCAGTTGGCGCGGGGTGCCGGTACCGGTCGGCAGGAACTTCAGGGCGGCGCTGGTGGGCAGTTCCGCGGAGCCGCCGGTGCGCCGGGCCGCGTACACGCTGCCGAAGGCACCCGTCGCGATCGGCTCACGCACCTCCCAGGCGCCGACCCGGTAACCCCGTGGCACCGGCACGGCGTGCGGCTCGGTCACCGGGCCGTACGGCTCGCGTCGGCGGCGGACAGGACGACCAGGTCGTCCTCCCGTACGAGGTCGAAGCGGAGCGCCAGGGACACCAGGGACTCCTTCTTGCCGTTGAGGCGCGGACCGGTGTCCGCGGTCTCCGGGCCGGGCTTGAGCCGCAGCTTCACCGCGAGGTAGTCGATGTTCCACTGCACCGAGGTGCGCGAGGCGGCCGGCCAGGCGGGGCGCAGCCGGTCCACGACTTGGTCGACCGTGGGCAGCGGGGCGTGCGGGTCGCCGCGCAGCCGCGGTTCGCACAGGGCGGCCAGGACGGCGAAGTAGCGCTTGGTGCGGTCGACGGAGAAGGCGGGCGCGGTGGTGTCCCCGTCCCGCCCGGCCCCCTCCCGCAGATGGTCGTGGCGCGGCGCCCACACCTCGATCGTCAGCAGGTCCCCGGCGGCGGGCAGCACGATCCGCGAGAACTCGAACGGGACAGGCGCGTCGAGCCGGCCCGGGCCGACCTTGATGTGCTCGCCGGCGCCCTCCGGGTTCTCCACGACGTAGGTCTGCCGCGCGGACAGGTTGCTCAGTATCCAGAACGCGCCCTGAGCGCTCAGTTCCCCGGCGCGGCGGGAGACCCCGTCGTGCGGGATCGTCAGATCGTTGCCGGGAGCCCGTCCGAAGGTGAGGCGATCACCCGGGGCGAGCCGGATCCGGGTGCTGTCCTGTCGGTTCTCCGGGGTCGGCGGAGGTACGACGATGATGCTGTACAAGGTGCGTCTCCCCGTGCCTGACGGCCACCCCGGCCGACCCGGTCAGACTAGGGGGACACACCAGGGCCGTGCCTCCCCCTGGACGGGTGGGACACGGCCCTCGGCGTTGAAATGGCGCGAACTGTTCCGTCGCGCGGGCGGGTTCAGTAGCGCGCGCGGTTGAACCATGCCTTGCCGTTGGAGCCGCCCACGAAGCAGGCGATCAGGATACCGAGCACCAGGTGGATGATGCCCAGGACCGTGAAGGGGTAGAGCGCGAGGACGGCGGTGATGATGCCGAAGACCAGGGCGGTGACGCGCAGGCCGTTGCCACCGGTGGTGAACTTCGAGGCGAGGACGGCCGCCCACACCAGCCACGCGAGCGCGAGCGCCGCGAAGGCCCACATCACGCCGACCGGGTAGTCCCGGAGGGTGGACGGGACGGAGCTGTCGTTGTTGGCCTTGTTGAGGGCCACACCGGCGAAGGCGAAGATCGCCACGCCGATGACCTGCAGACCGACGATCACCCACAGCAGCACGCGGGCCGCGCTGACGTTGCCCGGCATGGCCGTCATCGGAGCGCCGGCGCCGTACGGCTGCTGGACGGGCGGGGCCTGCGGGTAACCGTAACCGGGCTGCTGGCCCTGCGGGTAGCCGTAGCCGGGCTGCTGGCCCTGCGGCGGGCCGTAGGGGTTGTTCGGGTCGCCGAAGCTCATGGCGGTGTTTCCTCCGTTGATCGAGTGCGGGGACGAGGCGCGGCACTGCACGGAGGAGGGTTTCTACAGATGCGGTCCGTCCCCCCGATGAGCTGCCCGCTGCACTGTCTGCTCATCGTTCTTGACCGGTTACCGGCTTGTCCAGCCGGATGACGCAGGTGTTGTGCAAGTGCAACATCACCGATCATGTCGTGACACAGCGCGGGCGGACGGGGGGACCCGGATTGGAACCGGGGGCGGGTCATCCGCGAGGATGGGGGTATGACCGCCCAGATTCTCGATGGCAAGGCCACCGCAGCCGCGATCAAGTCCGATCTGACCGCCCGCGTGGCGGCGCTGAAGGAGAAGGGGGTCACGCCCGGCCTCGGCACGATCCTGGTCGGGGACGACCCCGGCAGCCAGAAGTACGTCGCCGGCAAGCACCGCGACTGCGCGCAGGTCGGCATCGCCTCCATCCAGCGCGAGCTGCCCGCCACGGCGACGCAGGAGGAGATCGAGGCGGTCGTACGGGAGCTCAACGAGGACCCGGACTGCACCGGCTACATCGTCCAGCTGCCGCTGCCCAAGGGCATCGACGAGAACCGCGTCCTGGAGCTGATGGACCCGGCCAAGGACGCCGACGGGCTGCACCCGATGAACCTCGGCCGGCTGGTGCTGAACGAGCCGGCCCCGCTGCCCTGCACCCCGAACGGCATCCTGACCCTGCTGCGCCGTCACGGCGTGGAGATCAAGGGCGCCGAGGTCGTGGTCGTCGGCCGCGGTGTCACCATCGGCCGGCCCATGCCGCTGCTGCTCACCCGGCGCAGCGAGAACGCCACCGTCACCCAGTGCCACACCGGCACCCGCGATCTCGCCGCCCACCTGAAGCGGGCCGACATCGTCATCGCGGCGGCCGGCTCCCCGCACCTGATCCGCGCCGAGGACGTCAAGCCGGGCGCCGCCGTCCTCGACGTCGGGGTCTCCCGCACCGCAGAGGGCAAGATCGTCGGCGATGTGCACCCCGACGTGGCCGAGGTGGCCGCCTGGATCTCCCCGAACCCCGGTGGCGTGGGCCCGATGACCCGGGCGCAGCTGCTGGTCAACGTGGTCGAGGCGGCGGAGCGCAGTGCCGGCTGAGAACGCCCGCGCGGGGGCGGTCACCCGCGGAGTGCACACCGGCGCCGAGGAGCATGGGAAGCGGACCACCCGCCGCTTCCCGCGGATCACCCGGGACACCGCGCGGCCCGAGGGCGGTGGCCGGGCCGCGTCCGGCGACGCCCCGGCCCCGGCGCGGCAGTGGCCCCTGCTCGTGGTGCTCGGCGGGGTCGCGCTCGGCCTGCTGCTGACCGCCCTCGACGCGTTCCGCGCCGGCACCCTGCTGATCGGCGTGGCCCTGCTGGCCGGCGCGGTCATGCGCTGGATACTGCCGAGCGTCGGCATGCTCGCCGTCCGCTCCCGCTTCACGGACATCGCCACCTACGGCGTCCTCGGTCTCGCGATCGTCCTGCTGGCGATGATGGCCCAGCCCAATCCGTGGCTGCAGATACCGTTCCTGAAGGACCTCCTGCACGTCACGCTCAGCAGCAGCAAGTAGCGGGTCGCACCGCGCGCCGCCGGATCCTGCCGGCCGGAACTCGACGCCCGCTGAACGGTTGTTCGCCCTCTCCCCCGAGGAAGGGCGAACCACCGCCGGGAATCAGCCTCCCGCCCAAGAACCGCCTGTTCAACGCCTGTCCATGCGCTGTGGCACGGAAGTGACCGTTCCGCTACGGTGTCCGCGCGCGCCGTCCGTGCTCCCGCGCGCCCCCACTCCGGGAACTGGGATCCTCAGGCAGTGCATCCTTGTGGGTAGCCGTGACGGGGGAAGTAGGGGGGAAGCGATGCCTCGTTGGAAAGATCTGCCGGAGGAACTGGATCCGCAGATCAAGGAGTTCACCCAGCAGGTGCGGCGGCTCGTGGACCGCAGCGGCCTGAGCGCCGCGGCACTCGCCGACCGCACGGGCTACAGCAAGACGTCCTGGGAGCGTTACCTGGGCGGCCGGCTCCTCGCGCCCAAGGGCGCGATCGTCGCGCTCGCCGAGGTCACCGGCACCAACCTGGTGCATCTGACCACGATGTGGGAGCTGGCCGAACGCGCCTGGAGCCGGGCCGAGATGCGGCACGACCGAACGATGGAGGCGATCCGCATCTCCCAGGCGCGCGCGGCGCTCGGGGAGTTCGGCGCGGCGGAGGCGACCGGCGGCCCGTCCGGCCGCAAGGGCACCGACGCGGCCATGGGGATCGCCGGCCCGGCCGGCGTCTCCCCCACCATCCCCACCCAGCCAACGGCCCCCGACGCCGACGCACGGGAGGGGGCGGGGCGTGATCGGGCCGAGGGTCGTGGTCGGGTCGACGGTCGGGATCGGGCCGACGGGCGTGGTCGGGTCGACGGTTCCGGTCGTGGCTCGGCCGGGGGAGCGGGGCTTGGGCCGGGCGGTGGTTCCGGGCGTGGTGCGGGCGGCGGGTCGGGCCTTGCTGCGGATGATGGCGCGGGACTCGGTACGGCCGACGGGGCGGGGCTGGGTGTGGCCGACGCGGCGGGACTCGGTACGGCCGACGGGGCGGGCCTGGGGCCGGCCGAGGGTGCGGGCCTCGGTCCTGGTGGCCGGGACGGCGTCGGGCGGCGTGGCGGGAACTCGGGTGCCAACTCCTGGGGAGTGGCCGGGTATCAGGGTCCGTCCAAGGCGAGCGCCCGCCCCGGCGTCGCTGCCGCGAACGGTGTGCGGCCCGCCGGCTCGGCCGAGGGCCCTGGCTGGACCCCCAACACCCCGAATCCGTACGACGGCCGGCCACAGGAACCCGGTCCCGCCGGGGGAGGAACCCCGGCCCCCGGGAACGCGGGGCGGCAGCGGATGATCATGTTCCTGGCGGGGCTCGTCGGCGTGCTCGTCGTCATCGGCGCCGTCTTCTTCTTCACCAACCGGGACGGCGGCAAGCACCACAACGCCGCCAAGCCGCCGTCCCCGAGCGCCACCACGCACGCGACCCCGCCGCCCGGGGTCAAGTGCACCGGCTCCGCCTGCGACGGGAAGGACGCCGAGGCCATGGGGTGCAGCGGTGACCTGGTAACCACGGCCAGGACCGCCACCATCGGCACCACCACCCTGGAGGTCCGCTACAGCAGGGCCTGCGGCACCGCCTGGGGCCGCATCACCGGCGCCGCCGAGGGCGACAAGGTCCAGATCTCCGCCGGGACGGCCCGGCAGACCGGCGAGACCTCCGGCGTCGGCGACACCATCGCCTACACCCCGATGGTCGCGGTGAAGAACGCGGCAGAGGCCAAGGCCTGCGCGACCCTGGCATCCGGGCGGACGGGGTGCACCAAGTAGAGCCGGCGCGGACCGTGCGCTGAACCGGGAGAAAGAAATTCCGGGGCCGGGTGCATGGTGGGCCGGATTCCGGGCACGCGGCCCAGTACCCCCACGGGAGTCCGGCAAACCGGTACCCCCACCTGGCGGCCGCCTCCGTCCTCTCCCCCTCTCCCGGACGGGCGGCCGCCCCTTCGTTTCGCCATGTGTCCGACTTGTGGGGTGAGCCACACGGCCCTGTACGTCTCGCATGCCGGATGCGCGATAGCCTGACCGCTGGATCGATCTCTTGACGCCGAGAGATCGATCATCCGCCCGGGGCAGGGACGCCCCACCGCCAGCTGTCATACGGAGAACGCCATGACCCGCACTCCCGTGAACGTCACCGTCACCGGCGCGGCCGGCCAGATCGGTTACGCCCTGCTCTTCCGCATCGCCTCCGGCCAGCTGCTCGGCGCGGACGTTCCGGTCAAGCTGCGCCTCCTGGAGATCACGCCCGCGCTCAAGGCCGCCGAGGGCACGGCCATGGAGCTGGACGACTGCGCCTTCCCGCTGCTCCAGGGCATCGACATCACCGACGACCCGAACGTCGCCTTCGACGGCGCCAACGTAGCCCTCCTGGTCGGCGCCCGCCCCCGCACCAAGGGCATGGAGCGCGGCGACCTGCTGGAGGCCAACGGCGGCATCTTCAAGCCGCAGGGCAAGGCCATCAACGACCACGCCGCGGACGACATCAAGGTCCTGGTCGTCGGCAACCCGGCCAACACCAACGCGCTCATCGCGCAGGCCGCCGCGCCGGACGTCCCGGCCGAGCGCTTCACCGCGATGACCCGCCTGGACCACAACCGCGCGCTCACCCAGCTCGCGAAGAAGACGGGTTCGACGGTCGCCGACATCAAGCGGCTGACCATCTGGGGCAACCACTCCGCCACCCAGTACCCGGACATCTTCCACGCCACGGTCGCCGGCAAGAACGCCGCCGAGGTCGTGAGCGACGAGAAGTGGCTGGCCGAGGACTTCATCCCGACCGTCGCCAAGCGCGGTGCCGCGATCATCGAGGCCCGTGGCGCGTCGTCGGCCGCCTCCGCCGCGAACGCCGCGATCGACCACGTGTACACCTGGGTCAACGGCACGGCCGAGGGCGACTGGACCTCCATGGGCATCCCGTCGGACGGCTCCTACGGCGTTCCGGAGGGTCTGATCTCCTCCTTCCCGGTCACCACCAAGGACGGCAAGTACGAGATCGTCCAGGGCCTGGACATCAACGAGTTCTCCCGTGCTCGCATCGACGCGTCGGTGAAGGAGCTGGAGGAGGAGCGCGAGGCGGTTCGCTCGCTGGGCCTCATCTAAGGGTTCCGGAGACACGGCAGAGCTCGGCATCCCGCTTGGGGATGCCGAGCTCTGCCGTGTGCGGGGTCCCTCTGGCCGAACTCGGCCTCGGACGACGGATGTCAGGCGCCGTCCTCAGGAAGCAGCCGCCTCTCGAACCAGTGGCCGCCGTAGACATCGTCGTTGTAGCGCGGGATCTTGGTGTACCCGCACGCCCGGTACATCGACCGGGCCTCGGTGAGCACGGCGTGCGAGTCCAGGCGTACGACCGCCGGGCCGCGCGCCTGCGCCGCCCGCTCCAGCCCCGCCGGCAGCCGCCGCGCAAGCCCCAGTCGGCGCGCCTCGGGGCGCACCCGGACATGCCGGATCTCGCCGACCCCAGGGGCGAGGCGTCTGAGGGCCCCGCAGCCCACCGGCCGCCCCTCCTCGTACGCCACCAGGAAGGCGCCGGCGGCCCCGGTCACCTCCTCGGGCCGGACCAGGGCCGCCTTGTCGTAGCCCTCGGGGAAGCGCGCGTCGATGTCCGCCGCGTAGGCGTCCAGACAGGCCCGCGCGTCCGCCGAGGCGCCGTTGACGCTCTCCACGCTGATCCCGGCCAGTCAACAGCAGCCGCTCCGCGGTCGCCATGGCCCCGGTCAGCTCGGCCCGCTGGCCGGGGGTGAGGCCTTCCAGGAGACCGGCGGCGAGGGCGTCCGCGCGGTGCTGCTGCTCGGCCACCTCGGCACGGCCGGCCGGGGTCGGCATGACCATGCGTGGCCGGTTGTCGTGCGCGGGCACCGCGAGCCGGACCAGGCCCTGCGCCTCCAGGGCCTTCGCCATCCGGCTGAGGTAAACCGGCGTCCAGACCGAGCCGCCCGCGCAGCTCCCGCGGGGACACCCCCTCACCTGTCTCGAACAGCAGCCGGGCCTCGCCGAGCGGGCGCTCCTGACCGAGGTAGTGATCGTCCAGGACGCCGCGTCCATGGCGTTGGCGGACCGGCTTCACGGTGTCGGCTTCGGCGGAACGTTGTGCGTGGCGTGCCGGGGGCGACTCCTGATCGCGATCTGGCCGACCAGTTCCCAGAAACACACCAGAGCGGTGACCGGCGGAATCCCGAAGATCACTAACGAGAGCAGCGCATGTGACGAGTGGCTGACACACAGCACCACGGCCATCGCCGAAGCGGCCAGCACAATGCACCAGGAGCGCCACGCGCTGCGGCGTTGAGCGGTGGCCCGCAGGACGGAAAGGGCTGCCACGAACCATGGCCCGTACACCGTCAGCGGCCAGTATTGCGCCACTCTCGCCGGCAGCACCGACGAGGCGATTTCGCGCAGTTGTCCATAGGAATAGCAGACGGACCAGGCCAGCATGCACCCTGCGCACAGGGAGACCGTCGCGATCAGCAGTGTGATGTGCGTGACGCGTCGACCGCCGTCGAGCAGATGCGATTCCGGACGGAGCCGCCGGCGGCCGCTCCTGCGCGGGGGCGGCACCAGCGGGGCGGCGACGGGGCGCACGCTGGTCGGTGTGGCCAGTATCTGGGCCAGTTCCTCGACCGGGTCCCAGTCGTTCGGCGCGATGTCCGCCTCGGGGACGCTCCAGGTGTCCATCGATTGACCTCCTTCCCCGCCTCAGGACGCCTGGTACAAATCTGCCATCGTCCGCCGATATTCATTTTCCATGATCGTGATTCTCGTCAGGAAATCTTCGAGCAGATCCGAGCATGACGTGATGTCCACCTCGCCGCTCCAGCGCAGAGTGGTCGTCGGATGATCCTCGGCTGTCTGCCAGTCCAATCGCTTCACGATCACCTAACGAGGGTCACCGGAGGCGGGCTTTGGGGCATTCGGGCGAATGCGTAGACCGGAAAGGTGAGTCGTTCGGTGCGTGTTGACGCACGCTTGAAGGAATTATGAATACACAGGAAATTACATTCCGTGAATTCTGGAATTAAATGATCCCGGCTCGCCCTGCGGTGGTTCCGGTGTGATGCCGCGCACTTTCGGCGGTCGATTGCGCATGCGAGGTGCGCGACCTGGGCAGGCGGCGACGGTCCCCGAGCGTGACACGCGTGTGACACAGGGGCACGGATCAGGAACGGAAGGCAACACCGATCATGGCGGACAGAACGGCACGACAGGCCCAGGCGACCATCCACGCGGGAGGCGAGTGGCTTCCAGCGATCTCCGGCGCGACGCGCGAGATCCTCGACCCCGCGGACGCCTGGCCGTTCGCCGTGGTCGCGGAGGGCGACGAGAAGGACGCCGAGCGCGCGGTGGCCGCGGCCCGGCAGGCCTTCGACCACGGCCCCTGGCCGCACACCCCGGTCGCCGAACGCGCCGCCCTGCTGCGCCGCGTCGCCGATCTCCTGCTGCGGGGCCGCGAGGAACTCGGCCTGCTGGAGAGCCGGGACGCGGGCAAGACCGTCGAGGAGGGCCGGATCGACATCGACTGTGTCGCCGACGCCTTCCGCTACTTCGCCGACCTGGTCGCCGCCGAGGCGCCGGGCCGGGTCGTGGACGCGGGCTCGGCCGACATCCACAGCGTCGTCGTACACGAGCCGGTCGGCGTCTGCGCGCTGATCACCCCCTGGAACTACCCGCTCCTCCAGGCCAGCTGGAAGATCGCCCCGGCACTCGCCGCCGGCAACACCTTCGTGGTCAAGCCCAGCGAGATCACCCCGATGACCACCATCGCGCTGATCGAGCTGCTGGCGGAGGCCGGTCTGCCCGCCGGAGTGGCGAACATCGTCACCGGCCCCGGCCACACCGTCGGCGCCCGGCTCGCCGAGCACCCCGACGTCGACCTGGTCTCCTTCACCGGCGGCCTGGCCAGCGGCACCAAGGTGGCCCAGGCCGCCGCCCCGACCGTGAAGAAGGTCGCCCTCGAACTCGGCGGCAAGAACCCCAACGTCGTCTTCGCCGACGCCTGCGCCACAGAGGACGGCTTCGACACCGCCGTCGACCAGGCCCTCAACGCCGCCTTCATCCACAGCGGCCAGGTCTGCTCGGCCGGCGCCCGCCTCATCGTCGAGGAGTCCGTCAGGGACCGCTTCGTCGCCGAACTCGCCCGCCGCGCACGGAAGATCAGGCTCGGCCGCGGCACCGCGGACGGCGTCGAGTGCGGCCCGCTCGTCTCCGCGCAGCAGCGCGCCAAGGTCGAGGCGTACGTCGCCTCCGCGCTGGAAGAAGGCGCCGTACTGCGCTGCGGCGGCAAGCGGCCGGAACCCCGTGAGGACCGCCCGGAGTCCGGCTACTTCTACGAGCCGACCGTCCTCGACGCCTGCCACCGCGAGATGCGGGTCGTCCGCGAGGAGGTCTTCGGACCGGTCCTCACCGTCGAGACCTTCCGCACCGAGGAGGAAGCCGTCCTCCTCGCCAACGACACCGAGTACGGCCTCGCCGGCGCCGTCTGGACCACCGATCCCGGCAGGGCCCGGCGCGTCGCGGCCCGCCTCCGCCACGGCACCGTCTGGATCAACGACTTCCACCCCTACCTGCCGCAGGCGGAGTGGGGAGGCTTCGGCAAGAGCGGCACCGGCCGCGAACTGGGGCCCGCCGGACTCGCCGAGTACCGCGAGACCAAGCACGTGTACCAGAACCTCGCGCCGAAGCCGGTGCGCTGGTTCGCCGGCTGAGCACCCCTCTTCCCCGGAAACACCCCCTGGAGTAACACCCCCATGTCCCACACCCCCCACGTCTACGACTACGTCGTCATCGGCGGCGGCACGGCGGGCTCCGTCATCGCCTCCCGCCTCACCGAGAACCCGGACGTCACCGTCGCCGTCATCGAGGGCGGCCCGAGCGATGTCGGCCGCGACGACGTCCTCACCCTGCGCCGCTGGATGGGCCTGCTCGGCGGCGACCTCGACTACGACTACCCGACGGTGGAGCAGCCCCGCGGGAACTCCCACATCCGGCACAGCCGCGCCCGGGTCCTCGGCGGCTGCTCCTCCCACAACACCCTCATCTCCTTCAAGCCGCTGCCGTCCGACTGGGACGAGTGGGAGGAGGCCGGCGCCAAGGGCTGGAGCGCCGTCCCCATGGAGGCCTACTTCGCCCGCCTGAAGAACAACATCGTCTCCGTCGACGAGAAGGACCGGAACGCCATCGCCCGGGACTTCGTCGACGCCGCCCAGGCCGCGCTCGGCGTCCCCCGCGTCGAGGGCTTCAACAGGAAGCCGTTCACCGAGGGCGTCGGCTTCTTCGACCTCGCCTACCACCCCGAGAACAACAAGCGGTCCTCGGCGTCGGTGGCCTACCTGCACCCGGTGATGGAGCAGCGCCCCAACCTCACCATCCTGCTGGAGACCTGGGCGTACAAGCTCCAGCTGGACGGCACCCGCGCCGAGGGCGTCCACGTGCGCACCAAGGACGGCGAGGAACTGCTGATCCGCGCCCGGAGCGAGGTCGTCCTGTGCGCCGGCGCCGTCGACTCGCCCCGCCTGCTGCTGCACTCGGGCATCGGCCCCCGCGGGGATCTGGAGGCCCTCGGCATCCCCGTCGTCCACGACCTGCCGGGCGTCGGCGAGAACCTGCTGGACCACCCCGAGTCGGTCATCGTCTGGGAGACCCACGGCCCGATCCCGGAGAACTCCGCGATGGACTCCGACGCCGGCCTGTTCGTGCGCCGCGACCCCGGACACGCGGGCCCGGACCTGATGTTCCACTTCTACCAGATCCCGTTCATGGACAACCCGGAGCGGCTCGGCTACGAGCGCCCCTCGTACGGCGTCTCGATGACCCCCAACATCCCCAAGCCGAAGAGCCGCGGCCGTCTTTACCTGACCAGCGCCGACCCGTCCGTCAAACCCGCCCTGGACTTCCGCTACTTCACCGACGAGGACGACTACGACGGCAGGACCCTGGTCGACGGCGTCCGCATCGCCCGCGAGATCGCCGCGACCGAGCCCCTCGCGAGCTGGCTCAAGCGCGAGGTCTGCCCCGGCCCCGAGATCCAGGACGACGCCGAACTCGGCGAGTACGCCCGCAAGGTCGCACACACCGTCTACCACCCGGCCGGCACCTGCAAGATGGGCGCCGCCGACGACGAACACGCCGTAGTGGACCCGGAGCTGAAGATCCGCGGCCTCGACGGCATCCGCATCGCCGACGCGTCCGTCTTCCCGACCATGACCGCCGTCAACCCGATGATCGGGGTGCTCATGGTCGGGGAGAAAGCCGTCGACCTGATCGAAGGTGACGCCCGATGACCCGCACCGTCCCCACCCGCAAGCCGCCCACCACCGACACCCCCGTCTTCTCGGTCTCCGGCCTGTGGAAGGTCTTCGGACCGAAGCCGCAGCGGATCCCCGCCGACCCCGAACTCGGCGCCCTCGACCCCGCCGACCTGCGCGCCCGCACGGGCTGTACGGCGGCCGTCCGGGACGTCTCCTTCGACGTCCGCAAGGGCGAGGTCTTCGTCGTCATGGGCCTGTCGGGCTCCGGCAAGTCCACCCTGGTCCGCTGCCTCACCCGCCTCATCGAACCGACGGCGGGCAGGATCTCCATCGACGGCGAGGACGTCCGCGCGATGGACAAGGCCCGCCTGCGCGAACTGCGCCGGCACCGGGCGGCCATGGTCTTCCAGCACTTCGGCCTGCTCCCGCACCGCACGGTCCTCGACAACGTGGCGTACGGCCTGGAGATCCAGGGCATGGACAAGGCCGAGCGGCGCGCGCGGGCCGCCGAGGTCGTCGCCAAGGTCGGCCTCGAAGGCATGGAACACCGCCGCCCCGCCCAGCTCTCCGGCGGCCAGCGCCAGCGCGTGGGGCTCGCACGGGCACTGGCGGTCGACCCCGAGGTGCTGCTGTTCGACGAGCCGTTCAGCGCCCTCGACCCGCTCATCCGGCGCGACATGCAGGACGAGGTGGCCCGCCTGCACCGCGAGGAGGGCCGCACCATGGTCTTCATCACCCACGACCTCTCCGAGGCCCTCAAGCTGGGCGACCGCATCGCCCTGATGCGCGACGGCAAGGTCGTCCAACTGGGCACCCCGGAGCAGATCGTGGGCTCCCCGGCCGACGACTACGTCCGTGAGTTCGTCCGGGACGTGCCGCGCGAGCACGTGATGACGGTGCGTACGGCCATGAGGCCGGGTGCCTGCGGCGGCCCGGAGCACCCGGGCGCGCTCGCCCCCGACGCGGTGGTCGCGGACGCGATCCGAACCGTGGCCGAGACCGGCACACCGGCGTGCGTGCTGGAGGACGGCACCTGCGTCGGCACCGTGGACCACGAACTGCTGCTGGACGTCGTGGCCGGCATAGACGTGTCCATACCCGGCCCCCGCACCAGCCCGGAGGCCGTCTGATGGCAACGCTCACCGTCCCGACCTCCTCCCGCACGAACACCCTCCGCCTGCTGAAGAGCCGGACCGCGGCGAAACTGCTCCTGCTCGCACTAGTCACCGCCGTACTGCTGCCCCTGCTCCACGGCGGATCATGGCCCCACCACCTGACCGTCAGCCTGGACAAACCCCTCACCAGCGCCAGCAACTGGGTCATCGACCACCGGGACAGCCACCCCCTGTTCCTCTACTTCTTCGGCTACATCAGCAACGCGGTCGTCCTCTCCGTACGCGCCGTCTACCTCACCCTGCTCGCCGCGGGCTGGACCGGCGTCACGGCGTTCGGCGCCCTGCTCGCCTGGCGCTTCGCCGGCCCCCGCCTCGCCGCCGGCACCGCGATCGCCTTCCTGGCCTGCGGCGCACTCGGCATGTGGGTGCCGACCATGCAGACCCTCGCGCTCATGGTCGTAGCCGTCCTCGCCTCCGTCGTCGTCGGCGCGCTCCTCGGCCTCGCCGCCGGCCTGTCCGACCGCCTGGACCGCGCCCTGCGCCCGGTCCTGGACACCATGCAGGTGCTCCCGGCCTTCGCCTACCTCCTCCCCGTCGTCCTGGTCTTCGGCATCGGCGTCCCCGCGGCCGTGCTCGCCACCGTCGTGTACGCGGCCCCGCCGATGGCCCGTCTCACCGCACTCGGCCTGCGCGGCGCCGATCCCGAAGTCCTGGAGGCCGTGGAGTCGCTCGGCGCGACCCGCCGCCAGCGGCTGCTGACCGCCCGTATCCCGCTGGCCCGGGGCGAACTCCTCCTCGGCCTCAACCAGACGATCATGATGGCGCTGTCCATGGCCGTCATCGCCTCCGTCATCGGTGCCGGCGGCCTCGGTGACCGCGTCTACCAGGCGCTCGCCTCGGTCGACGTCGGCCAGGCCCTCGCCGCCGGCATCCCGATCGTGCTGCTCGCGATCGTCCTGGACCGGGTGACCGGTGCGGCAGGCGCCGGCACCACCCGCCCGAAGACCATCGGCTGGGCCTACGCCCTCGGCGTCACCGTGGCCGTCGCCCTCGCCGCCCGGTTCCTCGGCCGTCTCGACTGGCCCTCCGGCTGGACCCTCGACATCGCCGAACCGGTCAACCACGCCGTCGACTGGATGACCAACCACCTCTACTCCGGCGTCCCGGTCATCGGCGGTACGGCCGACTGGGCGGGCCACTTCACCACCTGGGTCCTGGACCCCGTGCGCGGCGGTCTGCAGTGGCTGCCCTGGTGGTCGGTGTTGCTGATCGTCGCCGCCCTGGCCTGGTCGATCGGCACCTGGCGCACCGCCCTGACCGCCGTCCTGGCCATGGCCGCGATCGGCGTCCTCGGCGTCTGGGAACCGGCCCTCGACACGCTCTCCCAGGTGCTCGCCGCCGTCGCCGTCACCCTGGTCCTCGGCTTTGCGACCGGCATCGCCGCCGCGCGCAGCGACCGCGTCGAACGCGCCCTGCGCCCGGTCCTGGACGTGTTCCAGACCATGCCGCAGTTCGTGTACCTGATTCCGGTCGTCGCCCTGTTCGGCGTCGGCCGCGCCCCCGCCGTCGCCGCGGCCGTCGTCTACGCGCTGCCCGCCGTCGTCCGGATCACCGCGCAGGGCCTGCGCCAGGTCGACCCGGCCGCGCTGGAGTCCGCGCGCTCGCTCGGCGCGACCGGCAGGCAGCAGCTGTGGCAGGTTCAACTCCCGCTCGCCAAAAGGTCGTTGCTGCTCGCCGTCAACCAGGGCGTGGTCCTGGTCCTCGCCGTCGTCATCATCGGCGGCCTGGTCGGCGGCGGCGCCCTCGGCTACAACGTGGCCTTCGGCCTCGCCCAGGGCGACCTGGCGACCGGTCTGGTGGCCGGTGCCGCGATCGTCTGCCTGGGCCTGATGCTCGACCGGGTGACCCAGCCGACCGAGCGACGCGCGGCGAAGGGAGCCTGACATGCGCGCACGTACGACACTCGCGGTGGGCTCGCTGCTGTTGCTGACGGTGACCGGCTGCGGCGCCGCCGACATGACCAAGCAGGCCAGCCCGTTCGCCAACGCCCGGGGCTCGAGGACCGTCACCCTGTCCGTGCAGTCCTGGGTGGGCGCGCAGTCCAACGTGGCCGTGGCCCAGTACCTCCTGGAGCACGAGCTCGGCTATCGCGTCGACACCGTGCAGGTCGACGAGGTGCCCGCCTGGGACGCGCTCAGCCAGGGCCGGGTCGACGCCATCCTGGAGGACTGGGGCCACCCGGACCAGGAGAAGCGGTACGTCGAGGACAAGAAGACCATCGCGCGGGGCGGCGGCCTCGGCGTGACCGGCCACATCGGCTGGTACGTCCCCACCTACCTGGCCAAGCAGCACCCGGACATCACCGACTGGAAGAACCTCAACAAGTACGCCTCCCTCTTCCGCACCGCGGAGAGCGGCGGCAAGGGCCAGCTGATGGACGGCTCCCCGTCGTACGTCACCAACGACAAGGCCCTGGTGAACAACCTGAAGCTGAACTACCAGGTCGTCTTCGCCGGCTCCGAGGCCGCCCAGATCACCCAGATGAAACAGTTCGCCAAGCAGCACAAGCCCTTCCTGACGTACTGGTACGCCCCCCAGTGGCTGTTCAAGAAGGTCCCCATGACGGAGGTGAAGCTGCCGCCCTACAAGGAGGGCTGCGACGCGGACGCGGCGAAGGTCGCCTGCGCCTACCCGCACACCCCGCTGCAGAAGTACCTCAACGCCGGCTTCGCCAAGTCCGGCGGCAAGGCGGCGGCCTTCCTGAGGAAGTTCAGCTGGACGACCGAGGACCAGAACCAGGTCTCCCTGATGATCGCCGACCAGAAGCTCTCGCCCCAGGACGCGGCGAAGAGGTGGGTGGACAGCCACCCCGACGTCTGGAAGCGGTGGCTGTCCTGAACGTCCTCACCCCTTGAGGCCGTTGGCGATCTCCCGGACGCCGGTCATGGCCCGCCGCTGGAGCCCCGGTCCGAACGTGATGCGGGTGGCCCCGAGTTCGCCGAGTGCGGCGGGCGAGGGGCCGTCCGCGTCCAGCCGGGCCAGGGCGTTCAGCGGGCCCTGAATGCCGGCGCGCAGCAGGGGCAGTACGCCGGCGGGGGCGAGGATCGGGTAGACGCAGTCCGCGCCCGCCGCCACGTACAGCGCGGCCCGCTCGATGGCCCGCTCGATGGCCCGCTCGGGATCGCCGTCGCCGCAGACGAAGACGTCGACCCGGGCGTTGACGAACAGCCGGTCGGCGGCGGCCGAGCGGACCTCGGCGAGGAAATCGGCATGCTCGTGCGGGTCCTTGAGGACACCCCCGTTCGAGTCCTCAAGATTGCAGCCGACGGCGCCCGCCTCCAGCAACCGCTCCACGATCTCCTTGGGCGCGAGCCCGTACCCGCCCTCGATGTCCGCCGACACCGGCACGTCCACCGCCCGCGCGATCCGGGCGACCACGGCGAACATCTCGTCGGCCGGGGTGGCGCCGTCCGCGTATCCGAGCGAGGCGGCCACCCCGGCGCTCGGCGTGGCCAGCGCCGGGAACCCGGCCTCCGCGAACACGCGTGCGCTGGCCGCGTCCCAGGGGCCGGGCAGGACCAGCGGGTCACCCTGAGGGCGCTTGAGATGCAGCGCGTGGAACACGTCCACCTTGCGCTCCGCGGCCCGCTCGCGCTCGCTCTGGCTCACTTGTGCTGTCCGGGCTCGTAGTGGCCCGGGGTCATCCGGGTGGTCACACCGAACCGGTTCCAGGCGTTGATCACCGTGATCGCGGCGATCAGCCGGGCCAGCTCGGCCTCCTCGAAGTGCTTGGCGGCCTTCTCGTACACCTCGTCCGGCACGAAACCGTCCGTCAGCACGGTGATCGCCTCGGTCAGCTCGATCGCCGCCAGCTCCTTCTCCGTGTAGAAGTGCCGCGACTCCTCCCACGCGCTGAGCTGCACGATCCGCTGGACGCTCTCGCCGGCCGCCAGCGCGTCCTTGGTGTGCATGTCCAGGCAGAACGCGCAGTGGTTGAGCTGCGAGGCACGGATCTTCACCAGCTCGTACACCGCGGGGTCCAGGCCCTGCCGGGCCGCCGCGTCGAGCCGGATCATCGCCTTGTAGACCTCGGGGGCGTGCTCGGTCCAGCGCATGCGCGGAGTGTGCTCGGGGGCGTACTCGACGGTCGTCTCAGTGCTGGTCTCTGCGCTCATGCCCTCGACCCTATGAGCGAGGCAGCCCAGGAGTATGGTCCATTCCCATGGCGAAACCTTGGGCCACTCTGGGCGTCGACCTGCACCTCGAACCGGCCGGCTCCGGCGGGCTGCGCCGGGGCCTGACCGACGCCCTGCGCGAGGCCGTCCGCACCGGCCGCCTCGCCCCCGGCACCCGGCTGCCCTCCACCCGCTCCCTCGCCGCCGACCTCGGCATCGCCCGCAACACCGTCGCCGAGACCTATGCCGACCTGGTGGCGGAGGGCTGGCTCACCGCCCGGCAGGGCTCCGGCACCCGGGTGGCGGAGCTGGCGGCGACTCCGCCCTCCGGCAGGGGCGCGGGACCCCGCCACCGGGAGCCCGACCGGCCGACGTACAGCCTCCTCCCCGGCGCCCCCGACCTCGCCGCCTTTCCGCGCACCGAGTGGCTCAGGGCCGCCCGCCGCGCCCTCGCCGCCGCCCCCTACGACGCCCTCGGCTACGGCGACCCGCGGGGCAGGCCAGAACTCCGCACCGCCCTCGCCGGGTACCTCGCACGGGTGCGCGGCGTCCGCACCGACCCGGAGCGGGTGCTGATCACCTCCGGTTTCGCCCACGCCCTGCGGATCGCCGGCACGCTGCTCGGGGCGCGCGGGGTGCGGACGGTGGCGGTGGAGTCGTACGGGGTCGGCGCGTACTGGGGCCTGCTCCAGCAGGCCGGACTCGCCACCCCGGCCCTCCCGTACGACGAACTCGGCACCGACACACGGGCGTTGGGCGGACAGGACGCGGTCATGCTGACCCCGGCCCACCAGTTCCCCATGGGCATGCCCCTGCACCCCGACCGGCGGGCCGCCGTCGTGGACTGGTCGCGGCGCACCGGCGGGCTGGTCCTGGAGGACGACTACGACGGCGAGTTCCGCTACGACCGCCAGCCCGTCGGCGCCCTCCAGGGCCTCGACCCCGACCGTGTGATCTACTTCGGCACCGCCAGCAAGTCCCTCGCCCCGGGACTGCGGCTGGGCTGGATGGTGCTGCCCCCGGCCCTCGCGGAGGAGGCGGCCTCGGCGAAGGGCGGCGTGGACACCGTCGGGGTGCTGGAGCAGCTCACCCTCGCCGAGTTCATCACCTCCGGCGCGTACGACCGCCACGTCCGCTCCTCCCGCCTGCGCTACCGGCGCCGCCGCGACGCCCTCGCCGCCGCCGTCTCGGCCCGGGCCCCCGAGGTGACGGTCACCGGCATCGCCGCCGGCCTGCATGCGGTGCTTCGGTTGCCGACCGGCCTGGAACAGCCGGTGATCCAGGCCGCGACCTGGCAGGGCCTGGCACTGCACGGCCTCGCCGGCTATCGCCACGAGGGGGCTGTCGCCGAGCCGTTGGACGCGCTGGTCGTGGGATACGCGACCCCACCGGACAGCGCGTGGGCGGGGGCGCTGGAGGCGTTGTGCAGGGTGCTGCCGTAGGAACCGGGCCTGAAAACCACCCAGCGGTGAGCCGGTATTGAGATCGCCGTTTCCGGTGAAGTGCCGTCAGACACACCGGAGGGCCCGCCGGAGAAAACCCGACGGGCCCTGGGAAGGCCGACCCTGCCTCAGTGCTCCGACCCGATTCGGCCGGTACCGAGGGAGGCGATTCCGCTGTTCATGCGGACCTCCCGCCTCAAGGAACTGCCGGTAAACGAGATCGAGCAGGGCCGCGTATGCGTGTTGCGAGCGGGCCACGGCCTGGTCGCCGTCCGACGCCGTTTCACCGAGCCGATCGATTCGCTGCATCAACTCTTCGAGCATCGCCGGTACATCGACCGGCACCGGTTTGAAGATGCCGCGTTCCACGAACCTGATGACGGTTGTGACGTATTCGTCAGCTTCTGTCAGATCGGCGTACGTCATTTTCAGGCCCTTGTGTGAGCCGCCCGACGGAAATGGCAGGCTGCGCCACAGGGTGTAGGAATCCATGAAGGTCAGCGTCATCGGTAACGCTTCTCCTATATGTCGCCTTCAGCTGAACCAGTTCTTCGCGCAGGTGCGATACCTGGGCTCTGTTGAACACCGTGTCGTCATACTTGTCCACGCAGCCCAGCATCACCAGGCCACGTTTCCGCGCGGACTCACACACCGCGCTGATGGCGGGATGCATCGACGTCGCCAAGACCTCACCTGTATAGGTGCGTACCAGAATGCTCAGTGGCACTACTTCACCTCTTCGCCGACCTTGACCAGTCCTGGATGCTCTACCTCGGTACATTTGTTCCCATGATGTCTGGGGCGTTGCCGACCCTGGCGAAGTTGCCGTTGTCCTGCAGTTTCGGTCGGTATACATGACCTCAAGCGATGCGCTGGCGATCGCCGCAGGCGCACTGATGTGAACCGGCCTCTCCGCGTGGAACCAGATCAATGGCGGCAACGACGACGAACGGATCAGTTCAAGAGCCAGTCCCTCGGGCCAAGGCGCATCACTCGGCTCCACCAGTTCTGCCGTCACCCGATCCAGTGGTGGAGCACCAGGACCCGGAGGCCGTTGGACCGAGCAGAAGTAGACATCGCGAAAGGAGAGCGCAATATCCGGCTTCTCCGGCGCGTGACACCGCAGGCACTGTTGTGCACCAGCACCGGAGTGTTCCCGGCGAGGACGGAGTACGTGTGGGCGTATTACGGGCGCCGGCGGGCGATGTGATGCGACTTCATGCGGTCTACCTGCGACTTCGTACGGCGACGGAGCCAGCCGGAGGCGTCGGGGCTGTTCTTGACGGCAACGCGGCGGCACAGCCTCGCACGTCGTCGCCTTCGGCCCGCGACTGGCGTCCTCGTTATATCCGGAGCGCGCCTCTATCCAGGAAGCTCCAGAGCGACCGATCTGGCCAGCTCCTGCACGTGGGCGTTATCGATGAGCGAGGGATATTCAGACGCCACCCGCCGCAGCTCTGCACGGATAAACTCCGCGCCAGCCGTGACAAATTCAGTCACAGTGCAGGTGATTTCTGAGTTCAAGTAGCTAGGTGCCACGTGGAGCATATCTTTACCCAGCTCGAAATCAATAGACTCGTCGTTCTCTGTGAAGTCTATCTTCCCGAGCGCATCACCCCCCTCGGCAAAGATCATTACCTGCCGTACGGAGTACATGACATCGAATAGCGGAATCCATCCCCATGGAGGTCCGATCTCGATCCCGGATTGTGACACCTGGACAGACCCCAGGAAGTAGTACCACCTCAGGTCAGCCCTGGACACCGCCCCCAGGCTGTCGCCCTGCACATGCTCTCGACCATGCGCGCCGTAGTCTTCGCTCGGCGTGAATGAGATTCGCACCTGCGTCACCTCACCGGGAAGGCATTGCGGACGTAATTTAGGGCAGGGTCGTAGTACACGCGCATCGTGTATAGCGGACTCCTGCTCCTTGATCGGTCAAACCCAATGGGTTCCTCGATCCGCGTTCGGATAGGCGAAGTCCTCCACCGCGGACGGCGGCGTGGTTCCCCCTGTCGGCTGCGGGTCGGCGGACGCGAGCATCGGCGTGCCCGCCAGCGCCAGAAAGACAGCAACCCCCGCGACCGGGAGCATCCTGCGCATACGAGGAGTCACCCGAATTCCTTTCCAGGCACGGGTGACGGCATGACGGAATAACATCTGCAGCCCCCCGCGCACACAGACGTAAAGCAAAAATAAGTGGTCGATCGCGAGCCTAAAACGGCGTCAGATGGGGAGGCAACGTGACCATCGCCATAGGTATTTCACTAAACCGCCACGACGGGCTCACGGTCGGCAGGGGATGTATTGCCACAAAAGGGGCGGCCGTTTCCCGGCCGCCCCGCACTCCTCGTCCTTGAACGTGCCACCCGTTCAGGCGGGCTGCTCCTCCGTGGGCGCCTCTCCGAATCGGGCCAGCAGCAACGCGCCCGCCACGGCCACCGCGAACCCGAGCACGGCCAGCCAGGTCAGCCCCTCCCGCGTACGGTCTCCCAGCCACACCACCCCCACCGCCGCCGGCCCGATCGTCTCCCCGATCACCATCCCGGCGGTCGCCGTGGTCACCGAGCCCCGCTGCAGAGCCGACGTCAGCAGCATGAACGCGGCGCCGCCCCCGATCAGCAGCGCATAGGTCGCCGGGTTGGTCAGAAGATCCGCCGGCGCCAGGCTGTCGATCAGGCGGACCGTCACCTCGACCACCCCGAAGCCGAACCCGGCCCCGAGCCCGAGCACCAGCGCCCGCGCCGGACCGCTCAGCCGGCCGCCCGCGAGGGCGAGCAGCAGTATCCCGACCGCAACGGCGAGCATCACGTACGCCAACGCCTCAGAGCCGCCCTGCCTGCCCTCCGGCCCGGATGCCAGCCCCAGCATCGCGAGCCCGGCGCACACCACGGCCACCGCGCTCCACTCCGTGCCGCTCAGCCGCACCCGCAGCAGGCGCGCCGCGACCACCGCGGTCACCGCCAGACTCGACGCGAGGGCGGCACTGACGGCGTAGATCGGCAGAGACCGCAGCGCCGCGATCTGGAACAGGAAGCCGAGCCCGTCCAGTGCCAGTCCGGCGATGTACCGCCACTGTCTGAGCGCCCGCAGCAGCAGGGCCGCCTCGCCGCCACCCCCGTCCACGCCCGCCGCCCGCGCGGCCACCGCCTGCAACACCGTCGCGGTGCCGAAGCAGACCGCCGCGCCAAGGGCGCACACCATTCCAAAGACCACAAAGGGACTCTAGGAGAGAGCCGACGCGGCAACCCACTGCGGCCTGCCCTCTTACCGTTCTCTAGGCTGAACCGACAGTCCTACGAACAGGCGAACACGCGGGGGAACACCACGATGGAGAACACGCGCCGCCGACTGCGCTCCGGCACGGTCGTCCTCGGCGGCATGGGCCTGCTGGCCGCCGCCCTCACCGCCTGCTCCTCCGACCCGGACAAGCGCTGCGTCGACCGCGACAGCTACACCTACGGCAAGGGCTACAAGGTCGTCTCCGAGAAGAACTGCAAGACGTCCTCCCTCAAGACCTCGGTCGACGGCGGCTGGTACTACGGCGGCAAGAAGAAGGGCTCCTGGGTGAGCGGCGGCTCCTTCACCAGGCCCAGGTCGGGTTCGGGTGGCAGCCACGGCGGCACCGGAGTCCACCGCGGTGGCTTCGGCGGCGGCCACCACAGCTCCGGCGGCTGACCGGCACCGGCCCATGGAACGCCGTACCACCGCCCCCCGCCCCGGCTGGCAGCGGACCGTCGAGGAGCAGGGGCTCGTCTACCCCCTGACCCGCCACCCCGACGGCTCCCTGCGCCCCTACTGGGACGAGAGCGCCTACTACGTCTTCACCCTGGACGAGATCGAGGCGCTGGAGGAGACCGTCGAGGAACTGCACCGCATGTGTCTCGCGGCCGCCGAGCACATCGTGGCCGAGGACCGGCTCGCCGACCTCGGCATCACCGACCCGCGCGTGGCCGCCGCCGTCACCGAGGCCTGGCGGCGCCGCGCCGAACTCCCCTCTGTCTACGGCCGGTTCGACCTCCGCTACGACGGCACCGGCCCGGCCAAGCTGCTGGAGTACAACGCCGACACCCCGACCTCGCTGGTGGAGGCCGCCTCCCCCCAGTGGTTCTGGATGGAGGACCGCTTTCCCGGCGCCGACCAGTGGAACTCCCTGCACGAACGCCTCGTCGAGGCCTGGCGGACCCAGGCCGCGCTCCTTCCTCCCGGCAGCCCCCTGCACTTCGCGCACTCCTCGGCCGACGAGCTGGGCGAGGACCTGATGACGGTCGCCTATCTGAAGGAGACCGCCGAGCAGGCCGGCCTCGACACCGACTGGCTGTCCATGGAGGAGATCGGCTGGGACACCCTCTCCGGCCGCTTCGTGGACACCCAACTCCGGTTCATCCGCGGCATCTTCAAGCTCTACCCCTGGGAGTGGCTGACCACCGACGACTTCGGCGGGCACGTCCTCGCCACCCTCGACAACGGCGGCGGCACCGGCAGCACCCTGTGGATCGAACCCGCCTGGAAGATGCTGCTCAGCAACAAGGCCCTGCTGGCGATCCTCTGGGAGCTGTACCCCGGCCATCCCAACCTCCTCCCCGCCTACCTCGACGGCCCCCGCAAGCTGGCCTCCGCACCCGGCTACGTCGCCAAACCGCTGCTCGGCCGCGAGGGCGAGGGCGTCACCGTGCACCGGCCGGGCGCCCCGGCCGTACTGCGCGACGAGCCCTGCTGCTACCAGCAGCTCGCCCCGCTGCCCGCCTTCGACGGCAACCATGTCGTCCTCGGTGCGTGGGTCGTCCGGGACGAGCCCGCCGGCCTCGGCATCCGCGAGTCCGCGGGCCTGATCACCGACGAGTACGCCCGCTTCCTGCCCCATGTGATCCTCTGACCCCCGCGCTCAGCCGCTCAGCACCGCCCGGAACCGCTCCAGCCCCCAGTCCAGGTCCTCCTCGCTGATCACCAGCGGCGGAGCGATCCGTACCGTGGCGCTGTGGGTGTCCTTCACCAGCACCCCGCGGTCCATCAGCCGCTCCGAGACCTCCCTCGCCGTGCCCACCTTCCGCGCGATGTCCACGCCCGCCCACAGCCCGCGCCCGCGCACCGCCGTCACCGCGCCCGTGTCCAGGAGCGCCCCCAGCGCCCGGTGCATCCGCTCGCCCAACTCGGCCGCCCGGGCCTGGAACTCGCCCGTGCGCAGCATCGCGATCACCTCCAGCGCCACCGCGCAGGCCAGCGGATTCCCGCCGAACGTCGACCCGTGCTCGTTCGGCCGGAACACCCCGAGCACCTCCGCGCTCGACACCACCGCCGACACCGGCACGATCCCGCCGCCCAGCGCCTTGCCCAGCACGTACATGTCCGGGACCACCCCCTCGTGCTCGCACGCGAAGGTCCGCCCGGTGCGACCGAGACCCGACTGGACCTCGTCGGCGACGAACAGCACGTTCCGCTGGCGGGTCAGCTCCCGGACCGCGGGGAGGTATCCGGCCGGCGGCACGATCACCCCGTTCTCGCCCTGGATCGGCTCCAGCAGCACCGCGACGGTGTTCTCCGTCAGCGCCTGACGCATCGCCGTCAGATCGCCGTACGGCACGATCTCGAACCCCGGCGTGTACGGCCCGAAGTCCGCCCGGGCCTCCGGGTCGGTGGAGAAGCTGATGATCGTCGTCGTACGGCCGTGGAAGTTGCCGCCCGCGACCACGATCTTCGCCATCTCCGCGGGCACCCCCTTCACCCGGTAGCCCCACTTCCGGGCCGTCTTCACCGCGCTCTCCACCGCCTCCGCGCCGGTGTTCACGGGCAGCACCATCTCCATCCCGCACAGCTCGGCCAGCTCCGTGCAGAACGCCGCGAACCGGTCGTGCAGAAAGGCGCGGGACGTCAGCGTCACCCGCTCCAGCTGGGCCTTCGCCGCCTCGATCAGCCGCCGGTTGCCGTGCCCGAAGTTCAGCGCCGAGTAACCGGCCAGCAGATCCAGATACCGCCGCCCCTCCACATCCGTCATCCACGCCCCCTCCGCCGTGGCCACGACGACCGGCAGCGGACGGTAGGTGGGAGCACAGTGCGCCTCGGCGGCGCTGATGAGGTCTTCTGCAGCGGTCATGGCCTCTCCCGGATCCGACGAGAACACTTCGGGAACACGACGGTGACCCCTTTCCTATCGTCGCTCGCATGGTGGACGCGGGACCTGCGCCGTACGGCTCGCCCGGTAGGCTGATCAGCGGGTCGTGACTGGCGCGCTTGGGATGGGACGGACCATCGGGGAGCGGCCCCAGCGGGAAAGTGCCGTGCGCCTGGGCCGAACGTGAACGCTGTACACGCCGTCCGGAGGTCCTCATGCCAGAGCAGCAGTCCCTCTCCACCGAGTCCACCGCCTTCCGCGCCGCCCTCGACGTCATCCGCGCCGTGGAACCGCGCGTCGCCGACGCCATCGGCCAGGAGGTCGCCGACCAGCGCCAGATGCTCAAGCTGATCGCCTCCGAGAACTACGCCTCCCCGGCCACCCTGCTGGCGATGGGCAACTGGTTCAGCGACAAGTACGCCGAGGGCACCGTCGGCCGCCGCTTCTACGCCGGCTGCCGCAACGTCGACACCGTGGAGGCCCTGGCCGCCGAGCACGCCCGCGAACTCTTCGGCGCCCGCCACGCCTACGTCCAGCCGCACTCCGGCATCGACGCCAACCTCGTCGCCTTCTGGGCCGTCCTCGCCGACCGGGTCGAGGCGCCCTTCCTGGAGAAGACCGGCGCCCGCCAGGTCAACGACCTGACCGAGGCCGACTGGGCCGAGCTGCGGCAGGCCTTCGGCAACCAGCGCATGCTCGGCATGTCCCTGGACGCCGGCGGCCACCTCACCCACGGCTTCCGCCCGAACATCTCCGGCAAGATGTTCGACCAGCGCTCCTACGGCACCGACCCGGCCACCGGCCTGATCGACTACGACGCCCTGCGCGCCCAGGCCCGCGAGTTCAAGCCGCTGATCATCGTCGCCGGCTACTCGGCCTACCCCCGTCTGGTGAACTTCCGCGTCATGCGCGAGATCGCCGACGAGGTCGGCGCGACCCTGATGGTCGACATGGCACACTTCGCGGGCCTCGTCGCCGGCAAGGTCCTCACCGGCGACTTCGACCCGGTCCCGCACGCCCAGATCGTCACCACCACCACCCACAAGTCGCTGCGCGGCCCGCGCGGCGGCATGGTCCTGTGCGACGACTCCCTCAAGGACCAGGTCGACCGCGGCTGCCCGATGGTCCTCGGCGGCCCGCTGCCGCACGTGATGGCCGCCAAGGCCGTCGCCCTCGCCGAGGCGCGGCAGCCCGCTTTCCAGGACTACGCCCAGCGCATCGTCGACAACTCCCGCGCCCTGGCCGAGGGCCTGATGCGGCGCGGCGCCACCCTGGTCACCGGCGGCACCGACAACCACCTCAACCTGATCGACGTCGCCACCTCCTACGGCCTCACCGGCCGCCAGGCCGAAGCGGCCCTCCTCGACTCGGGCATCGTCACCAACCGCAACGCCATCCCGGCCGACCCCAACGGCGCCTGGTACACCTCCGGCATCCGCATCGGCACGCCCGCCCTGACCACCCGCGGCCTCGGCACCGCCGAGATGGACGAGGTGGCGGGCCTGATCGACCGCGTCCTCACCACCACCGAGCCGGGCACCACCAAGTCGGGTGCCCCGTCCAAGGCGGCCCACGTCCTGGACGAGAAGGTCGCCCGGGAAATCGCCGGGCGGGCGACGGACCTGGTGGCGGGCTTCCCGCTGTATCCGCAGGTCGACCTGGGCTGAAGCGGCCCGTAAGAGGGCGGCGGGGCTGCATTCGACATGCGGCTCCGCCGCGCGGGCGCGAGGAACCACGGACCACGCGCACTTCCCCACGACCCAGAACCCCCCGTGCTCTCTGCGACAATGAAAAACATGGCCACTGCTGATCGCCCCCGCGTGCTCTCCGGCATCCAGCCCACCGCCGGCTCGTTCCACCTCGGCAACTACCTCGGCGCCGTCCGCCAGTGGGTGGCCCTGCAGGAGACCCACGACGCGTTCTACATGGTCGTCGACCTGCACGCGATCACGGTCCCGCAGGACCCGAAGGAGCTGCGGGCCAACACCCGGCTCGCCGCCGCGCAGCTGCTGGCCGCCGGTCTGGACCCGGACCGCTGCACCCTCTTCGTCCAGAGCCACGTCCCCGAGCACGCCCAGCTCGCCTGGATCATGAACTGCCTCACCGGCTTCGGCGAGGCCAGCCGCATGACCCAGTTCAAGGACAAGTCCGCCAAGCAGGGCGCCGACCGCGCCTCCGTCGGCCTGTTCACCTACCCGATCCTCCAGGTCGCCGACATCCTCCTCTACCAGGCGAACGAGGTGCCGGTCGGCGAGGACCAGCGGCAGCACATCGAGCTGACCCGCGACCTGGCCGAGCGCTTCAACGGCCGCTTCGGGCAGACGTTCACGATCCCGTCGCCGTACATCCTCAAGGAGACGGCGAAGATCTACGACCTGCAGGAACCGTCGATCAAGATGAGCAAGTCGGCGTCCACGCCGAAGGGCCTCATCAACCTGCTCGACGAGCCGAAGACCACCGCCAAGAAGGTCAAGAGCGCCGTCACCGACACCGACACCGTGATCCGCTACGACACGGAGAACAAGCCGGGCGTGTCGAACCTCCTCACCATCTACTCCACGCTCACCGGCAAGTCGATCGCCGACCTGGAGCGGGAGTACGAGGGCAAGATGTACGGCGCCCTCAAGACGGACCTCGCCGAGGTCATGGTCGAGTTCGTGACGCCGTTCCGGGAGCGCACCCAGCAGTACCTGGACGACTCCGAGACGCTCGACTCGATCCTCGCCAAGGGCGCGGAGAAGGCGCGCGCGGTCGCCGCGGAGACCCTCGCGCAGACGTACGAGCGCGTCGGTTTCCTGCCGGCGAAGCACTGAGCACGTACGGACCGGCACACAGTCGCACGGACCGGCGCTGAGGCGCACGACCGCACCCACGTCCTACGGGGCAGAGCGCTGCACATCACTTCCGCCGCGCCTGCCTACAGGGCGGCCATGGCCGTACAGTCGATAGCCGACGGACGAGACAAAAACAGACACACGACAGGAGACGACGTGGGGACCGTAACGATCGGCGTCTCGATCGCGGTCCCGGAGCCTCACGGCAGCCTGCTCCAGGAGCGGCGCGCGGGCTTCGGCGACGCTGCGGCTCACGGGATCCCCACGCATGTCACGCTGTTGCCGCCGACCGAGGTCGACGAGAGCGAGCTGCCGGCCGTCGAGGCGCACCTCACCGAGGTCGCCGCGGCCGGGCGGCCGTTCCCCATGCGACTGTCCGGCACGGGCACGTTCCGTCCGCTGTCCCCGGTGGTCTACGTCCGCGTCGTCCAGGGCGCCGAGGACTGCACCCTGCTGCAGCAGCGGGTGCGGGACGCTTCCGGGCCGGTGGCGCGTGAGCTGCAGTTCCCGTACCACCCGCATGTCACCGTCGCGCACGGCATCGACGACGCGGCGATGGACCGTGCGTTCGAGGAACTGGCCGGATTCGACGCGCAGTGGCCGTGCACGGGGTTCGCGCTCTACGAGCAGGGCGCCGATGGGGTGTGGCGCAAGTTGCGGGAGTACACGTTCGGGGGATCCGTGGTGCCGTCGCAGGCCGGTGCGCTCCGTGGGGTGGGCCGCAGCGCGGTGTCGTAGGAGGCCCTCAGACGGGCAGCCGTCGGAACAGCGCCCTCGGCAGGTGCCGTAGCGCCGCCATCACCACCCTCAGCGCTCCCGGCACCCACACCACCTCCGACCGCCTGCGCAAGCCCAGTTCGATCGCCGTGGCCACCGCCTCCGGGGTCGTCGAAAGCAGCCCCTCGCCCCGGACGTACCCGGGCCGCACGACCATGACGTGCACGCCCGTGCCGTGCAGGGCGTCGCCGAGGCCCTGGGCGAAGGTGTCAAGGCCGGCCTTGCTGGAGCCGTAGATGAAGTCGGCCCGGCGGGCCCGCTCCCCGGCGACGGAGGACAGCACCACGAGGGAGCCGTGCCCCTGGGTCTGCAGCGCGCGGCCGGCGACCAGGCCGGCGGAGACGGCTCCGGCGTAGTTGGTCCGCGCGACCTGGACGGCCCGTACCGGGTCACGTTCGTCGTGGGCCTGGTCGCCGAGGATGCCGAAGGCCAGCAGCACCATGTCGATGTCGCCCTCGGCGAAGACCTTGCCGAGGACGGCCTCGTGGGACTCGGGGTCGAGGGCGTCGAAGGCGACGGTACGGGTGTCCGCGCCGAGCGCGCGCAGACTCTCGGCGGCCTGTTCCAGGGCCGGTGACGGGCGGCCCGCGAGCCACACCGTGCGGGTGCGGCGGGCGATCAGCCGGCGCGTGGTGGCCAGCGCGATCTCGGACGTGCCGCCGAGGACGAGCAGGGACTGGGGGAGGCCGAAGGCGGTGTCTCCAGGCATGCCGTTGACCGTATCGTCCCTATATGAGGGATTGTTACTGAACATTCGCCCGCTCCATACAATGGGTGATTAGTGGGATGTCTTACGAGCGCGCGGTCGGGGGCAGGAACGGCTCATGGACTGGCTGAAGAGACTCCCCGGCATCGGGCCCCTCGTGGTCCGGCTGATGGAGACGCACGCGTGGCACTGCTACGAACGGCTGGACCGGGTGAAGTGGACGCGGCTGGCCGCCGCCATGACGTTCATCAGCTTCGTGGCGCTGTTCCCGCTGCTCACCCTGGTCGCCGCGGTCAGCGCGGCCACGCTCAGCCCGGACCGGCAGAAGACCGTCGAGCACAAGATCGCCGAGCAGTTCCCCGGTGTCGTCTCCAGCCAACTGGACCTCACCTCGCTCGTCCAGAACGCCGGTACCGTCGGCGTCATCGCGGGCGCCGTGCTGCTGCTCACCGGCATCGGCTGGGTCGGCCAGACCCGGGACTGCCTGCGCGCGGTGTGGGAGCTGCCGGACCAGCAGCAGAACCCGGTGGTGGCCAAGGCCAAGGACGCCGGCATCCTGCTCGGCCTCGGCGGGGCCCTGCTGATCACGCTCGCCGCGTCCACGCTCGCCTCGGCCGCCGTCGGCGTCGTGTCGCGCAACCTCGGCCTGGCCGAGCACGGCTGGGGCAGTGTGCTGCTGCGGATCGCCGCGTTCGCCGTGGCCGTGCTCGGCGACTTCCTCGTCCTGCTCTACGTCCTGACCCTGCTGCCCGGTGTCGAGCCGCCGCGCCGCCGCCTGGTGGTGGCCGCACTGCTCGGCGCGGTCGGCTTCGAACTGCTGAAACTGCTGCTCAGCGGCTATATCCAGGGAGTCGCCGCGAAGAGCATGTACGGCGCGTTCGGCGTCCCCGTGGCGCTGCTGCTGTGGATCAACTTCACCGCGAAACTGATCCTGTTCTGCGCCTCCTGGACGGCGACCCACAGCACGGAGGCCGAAGGCGCCGACGTCACGGACGCGACCGGCGGCGCATCAGGTCCGGCAGCGGCCACCGGCGATTGATCAGGAACGCCGCGCCCGCGAGCAGCACCAGCACCCCGCCCGTGATGGCCGCGGCGGTGCCGATGCCCGAGCCGGAGTCGGCGGTGGCACCCGCCACCGGCTTGGCGCCGGAGCCGTCGCCGCCCGTGGACTGCCCGGCGGAGGTGCCGGCCCCCGGGCTCGGCAGGGCGCTCTTCGGCGGCACCAGCTCACCCACCGGCCTGACCTTGCCGGCCGCCTGGAAGCCCCAGTCGAACAGCTTGGCGGTCTCCTTGTAGACCTCGTTGTGCTCGCGCTTGTCCGGGTGCATCACGGTGACGAGCAGTACCCGGCCGTTGCGCTCGGCGACCCCGGTGAAGGTGGCGCCCGCGTTGGTGGTGTTGCCGTTCTTCACACCCGCGATGCCCTGGTAGACGGGCACGTCGATGTCACCGCTCAGCAGCCGGTTGGTGTTGCGGATCTCGCCCGACTCGAACCTGGCGCTGACGGTCGAGCAGTAGTCGCGGAAGTCCTTCTTCTGCAGCCCGGACCGGGCGAACAGCGTCAGGTCGTACGCCGACGACAGCTGCCCCGGCTCGTCGTAGCCGTCGGGCGAGACCACGTGCGTGTCCAGGGCCTGCAGTTCGTCGGCGTGGTCCTGCATGTCCTTGACGGTCTGCGGGACTCCGTGGTTCATCGCGGCCAGTGTGTGCACGGCGTCGTTGCCCGAGCGCAGGAAGACCCCGAGCCACAGGTCGTGGACGGAGTAGGTGTGCCCCTCCTTTATCCCGACCACGCTGGAGCCGGCACCCATGCCCGCGAGGTCGGACGGCGCCACCTTGTGCCTCTCGTCCTTCGGGAAGCGGGGCAGCAGGGTGTCCGCGAACAGCATCTTCAGCGTGCTCGCCGGGGGCAGCCGCCAGTGCGCGTTGTGTGCGGCGAGCACCTCGCCGGACTCGGCGTCGGTGACGATCCACGACCGCGCGGTGAGGTCCTTCGGCAGTACCGGGACACCGGGCGCGAGATCGACCTGGGTGCCGGGCTGCCCCAGCCGGTCGCCGCCCACGGTCGACATGTGAGCCGGGGGTGTGGCCGCCGGGCTCGTCGAGGGGGCCGGGGCGGCGAGGGCGGCGGGCGCGGTGACGGAGAGGGACAGCAGGGTGGCGGAGGTGACCACCAGCGATCGCGGGCCGATCTTCTTCGGAGCAGGCACGGTCGAGAAAGTACCTTTTGTCGGCTGTGGAGTTCCATGACCCACCTCACCCCCGACACGGAACGGAACGGCGAGCGGCAATACTGGTCGCATGAAGCTCAGCCGCCCGGTCTCCTGGTTCCTGCTCGCGTTCGGGGTGTGGTCCTGGGTCATCTGGGTCACTTTCGTCAAGAACCTGGTCAAGGACAGCAGCGGGCTGGCCTTCGACAACGGTCACCCGACCGCGTACTTCTGGGTGCACCTGCTGCTCGCGGTCGTTTCCTTCGTATTGGGGACGGCCATCGGGGTCATCGGGTTGCGCGGACTGCGCGCACTGCGCCGGACGTCATAGCGGACGGAACCGCTCCCACGTCTGTGAAGACGCTGTGAAACCCGGGGGAAACAACGCCTCGGTAAGTTCTTTCTCCATCTGGTCAGAAAGCCCTTCCCCCAGGCGAAACCCGTGTGATTAGGTGAGCCGCGCCACTAGGGGAGTGGCGAAATCGTGCTGGCCAGGGGTAGGGCCTTTGAAGGGGCCTGGGGAGGGCACCACCATGCGATCTGTTCGCATGCGCGTTCTCGTGACACTGCTTGTGCTCGCGGTCGCGGGAATCGGCGGCTGGCAGCTTCTGCCGTCGCAGGGCAACAAGAACAAGACCATCTCGGTCGGTACGACGGACGCCGTCACGGACCTCGACCCGGCGGGCGCCTACGACGCCGGGTCCTGGGCCCTGTTCAGCAATGTCTTCCAGTCGCTGCTGACGTTCGAGCCGGGCGGCGTCGAGCCGGTCCCGGACGCGGCGAAGAGCTGCGCCTTCGAGGGCAGCGGTCTGCGGACGTACCAGTGCACACTCCGCCCCGGGATCACCTTCCCGAGCGGACGCGCGATGACGGCCGAGGACGTGAAGTACTCGTTCGACCGGGTCAAGAAGATCAACTCCGATGTCGGCCCGGCGTCGCTGTTCTCCACGCTCGCCTCGGTGACCGCCGACAGCGCGACGACCGTCACCTTCCATCTGTCGTCCGCGGACGCCACCTGGCCGCTGAAGGTCGCCACGGGCGCCGGAGCGATCGTGGACAAGGACAAGTACCCGGCCGACTCGCTGCGCACCGACACCGCCGTCGACGGCACCGGCCCGTACACACTCTCGTCGTACACCAAGGACCAGAAGGCCGAACTCCAGCCGAACAGCCGCTACGAGGGCTACCTCAGCGGCTCCGGCCGCCCGATCGAGCTGCGCTACTACGCCGACTCCGCGAAGCTCGACAGCGCCTGGAAGGAGGGGCAGGTCGACGTCGCCACCCGGGAGCTGCCGCCGAGCGTGCTCTCCGCGCTGAACCCGAGCGACCCCAACAAGCGGGTCACCGAGTCCGACAGCGCCGAGACCCGCAACCTGTACCTCAACACGCGCGCCAACTCCCCCTTGCACGACGTGCGGGTGCGCCGCGCGATGGCCTGGCTGGTCAACCGCGAGCAGCTCGCCTCGACGGTCTACGAGGGCACGGTCGACCCGCTGTACTCGCTGATCCCGGCCGGCATCACCGGCCACACCACGTCCTTCTTCGACGACTACCCTGCGCAGAGCGTGCAGAAGGCGCGGGCGCTGCTCACCCAGGCCGGGGTGTCCCTGCCCGTCCGGTTCACCTTCGGCTACGGGAAGAACCGGGGCGTCGGCGAGCAGGAGGCCGCGGCGCTGAAGCAGCAGCTGGAGGCCGGCGGCCTGTTCAAGGTGGACGTCCAGGGGTACGAGTGGACCGACTTCCAAAAGCGTTGGGCCAACGGGAAGATTGACGCGTGGGCGGTCGGCTGGGTGCCCGACTATCCCGACCCGGACACCTTCGGCGCCGCGCTCGTCGGCACCGGCTCCACGATGAGCACCGGGTACAGCAACAAGCTGGTCGACCATCTCATCCTGGACAGCCAGCAGTACGCCGACCGCAGCCGGGCCGCGAGCGACTTCAA
The DNA here is from genome assembly GCF_042868225.1 of Streptomyces sp. NPDC007856. Taxonomy (NCBI): domain Bacteria; kingdom Bacillati; phylum Actinomycetota; class Actinomycetes; order Kitasatosporales; family Streptomycetaceae; genus Streptomyces; species Streptomyces sp. NPDC007856. The sequence continues at coordinate 353,684 of NZ_JBIAEC010000001.1, forward strand.
GGACATCCAGGCGGACGTCGCCCAAGACGTCCCGCTGATCCCGCTGTGGCAGCGCAAGGAGTACGTGGTCAGCACCGAGGACGTGGGCGGCAGCCAGTACCTGGACGACGGCACGGGCGTCTTCCGCCTGTGGCGGCTCAACTGGATCTGATCAGCCCTCGCCGCTCCTCCTGGTCCTGGGATCCGGCAGCGCCCGGGTCATCCCGGGCAGGAAGTCCGTGAACAGCTCATGGACCTCCAGGACCAGGGGGCGCAGCACACGGAAGCGGGCGAGCGCCACCCCGCGGGCGGTCAGCCGGGCGCCGCGCCGGGCCAGCCGGTAGCTGCGCTCGCGCCCTTCCGTCCGGTCGAAGACCCAGTACAGGACCAGCCCCATCTGGGAGAGCCACATCAACTCCGGGAGGACCTCCCGCAGTTCGGGGGCGACCTTGGACCTGGAACCGGCCAGCACCTCCCGGTGGACGGCGATCGCCTGCTCGCGGGCGGGTGCGCTCTCCGGGGAGAAGGGGCTGAGCGGGCTGTCGGGGTCGGCGGCGTTCTTGAAGAACTGCACGGCGAACTCGTGGTACGGCCGGGCGATGTCGAGCCAGACGGTCAGCACGCCCGCGAGCCGTGCCTCCAGGTCGGTCTCCCGGTCCAGGACCTCGCGGACCGCTCGCTGGTGCTCGGCGGCGATCCGGTCGTAGAAGCCCTGGATCAGGTGTTCCTTGCCCTCGAAGTAGTAGTAGGCGTTGCCGACGGAGACCCCGGCCTCCTTGGCGATGGCCCGCATGGTGGTCTTGTCGTACCCGCGCTCCTGGAACAACCGCATCGCGGTCTCCAGGATCAGCGCGCGGGTCTGCTCGGACTTGCTGCTGGGGGAGCCGGCCGTCTCGGGGCCGTCGTTCTTCGCGGGCACGGTAGAAGAGCCTAACGAGTACGGCAGAAGGGCCGCCTAACCGGTGGCGCGGGCTCCGCCGGAGCAGGAGGGCGGCTCGAAGCTCCAGCCGGTGTCCGGACGGTAGACCCACCCGTCTTGCCGCCGGTAGACCGTCCCACCCCAGTTCCACCCGGGGTCGCGCCGCTGCGCGCCCCGCCACCTCGCCGCCGCCAGCACCGCGCCGCGGGCGAGCCGGGCGCCGGACGGGGTGCTCAGCCGGTGGGCGAGGGGCCGGTGCTCGCGCAGGGCCCACAGGACGACGATCCAGGCACGGGAGCCCCGGTAGACCTGGCCGAAGTCGCCGACGACGGTGACCTCGTCGAGCGTGGCCGCGTGGTCGAGCCCGGGGAAGCGGGCCCGGGCCCGGTCCGAGCCGGCCGGCACCAGGTCCAGCGGCACCAGCTGCGGCTGCCGGCTGAGCCAGTCCCGCAGATGGGTGCACAGCCCGCACTCGGCGTCGTACAGGACGGTGAGCCGGCGGACCGGGACGCCCCCCGTGACGCCCCGGTCCTCAGTGGTGGTCATGGCGGTCAGACCCCGGCCGCCGGGGCGATCCACTCCTGTGGGTCGACCGGCGGCCGCTCCTCGCGCTCCATGATCCCGCGCCGCCGGATCCGGTTGAGCACGTACACATTGCCAAGGTGCATCACACCCAGCACCAGCAGGACCACGCCCAGCTTGGTCGACAGGGCCTCGAAGATGCCGCGGGTGTCGTCGATCGTCTCGTCCCCGCTCAGGTACAGCGCCACGAAGCCGAGGTTGACCAGGTAGAAGCCGACGACCAGGAGGTGGTTGACGGCATCCGCGAGCTTCTCGTTGCCGCGCAGTACGTCGGCCAGGAAGATCCGGCCGTTGTGGCTGAGCGTGCGGGCCACCCAGATGGTCAGCGAGATGCTGACGACCAGGTAGATGACGTAGGCGATGACCGTGCGGTCCATGCCCCCACCCCTTCTTGAACGCGTTCAAAACGCTGACAGGGATGACTGTAGCCCGGTTTTTGAACGTGTTCAACTCAATGGTGCTCAGCTTCTGCGCCCCAGTTCCGGGCGTTTGCTGTAGTCCGTGAACCCGAGGACGTTGCCCCAGGGGTCGGCGATCTCCACTGCCCAGCCGGTGGCCACCGGGAGCACCTCGTCCAGCGGCGCGACGCCGGCGGCGGCCAGCTTCCGCGCCGCCGCTCGCGCGTCCGGCACCTCCAGCCAGATGCGCGGCGCCGGCCAGGGCGGCGACCGGTGCCCCAGGGTCTCCTCGGCGCACAGCAGGATCCCCGGGGTCTCCTTGCCGATCTTCAGCAGGGCGATCCCGCCCTCGTCGAACCGGAACTCGACACCGAACCCGGCCCGCTCGTAGAACCCGACGGCCTCGCCGAGGTCGCCGACGGGGAGCAGCACGTTGTCGAAACCGAGCAGTTCGTACGACTCGTCGTCTGACATGTCGTCACATTAGAACCGTCGAGCGGTGAAATCCGACAAAAACGCCCGAGGGCCCTGCTTCCGAACACTCGGAAGCAGGGCCCTCGGGCAGGCGCCGGGACGATCAGTAGCGGCGCGTGATCAGCGCGCGCTTCACTTCCTGGATCGCCTTGGTGACCTCGATACCGCGCGGGCAGGCGTCCGTGCAGTTGAAGGTCGTACGGCAACGCCACACGCCGTCACGGTCGTTCAGGATCTCCAGGCGCTGCTCGCCCGCCTCGTCACGGCTGTCGAAGATGAAGCGGTGGGCGTTCACGATCGCGGCCGGACCGAAGTACTGGCCGTCGTTCCAGAACACCGGGCAGGACGACGTGCACGCGGCGCAGAGGATGCACTTGGTGGTGTCGTCGAAGCGCTCGCGGTCCTCGGCCGACTGAAGCCGCTCACGGGTCGGCTCGTTCGTGTCCTTGGTGACCAGGAACGGCATGACGTCCCGGTACGCCTGGAAGAACGGCTCCATGTCCACGACCAGGTCCTTCAGGACCGTCAGGCCCTTGATGGGCTCGATCGTGATCGGCTTCTCGGGGTTGATGTCCTTGATCAGCGTCTTGCAGGCAAGGCGGTTCTTGCCGTTGATCCGCATCGCGTCCGAGCCGCAGATGCCGTGCGCGCACGAGCGGCGGAAGGTGAGGGTGCCGTCGATGTCCCACTTGATCTTGTGGAGGCCGTCGAGGACACGCTCCTTCGGGTCGATCTCCAGCTGGAAGTCTTCCCAGGCCGCCTCCGCCGAGACCTCCGGGTTGAACCGGCGGACCCGGAAGGTGACCGTGATGTAGGGGGAGTCGGCGAAACCGGGCTCGGGCTTGCCGGCCGCCTCTTCCTTGTCCAGAACAGGGGTAGCCATCAGTACTTACGCTCCATCGGCTGGTAGCGGGTCTGGACGACCGGCTTGTAGTCGAGACGGACGGTTTCCGAGCCGTCGGCGCCGACCTCGCGGTACGCCATGGTGTGGCGCATGAAGTTGACGTCGTCGCGGTTCGGGTAGTCCTCGCGGTAGTGACCGCCGCGGGACTCCTTGCGGGCCAGCGCCGAGACGGCCATGACCTCGGCCAGGTCCAGCAGGTTGCCCAGCTCGATGGCCTCCAGCAGGTCGGTGTTGAACCGCTTGCCCTTGTCCTGGATCGCCACGTTCTTGTAGCGCTCGCGCAGCTCGGCGATCTTCTCGACCGCCGTCTTGATCGTCTGCTCGGTGCGGAACACCATGACGTTCGCGTCCATGGTCTCCTGCAGCTCACGACGGAGCGTGGCCACCCGCTCGTTGCCGGTGGAGTCCCGCAGCCGCTCGATCTGCTCGACGACCAGGGACTCCGGGTTCTCCGGCAGCTCGACGAAGTCCGCCTTGCCGGCGTACTCGGCGGCGGCGATGCCCGCACGGCGGCCGAAGACGTTGATGTCCAGCAGCGAGTTGGTGCCGAGGCGGTTGGCGCCGTGCACGGAGACACAGGCGACCTCGCCGGCCGCGTACAGGCCCGGGACGACGGTGGTGTTGTCCGCAAGGACCTCACCCTCGACGTTGGTCGGAATGCCGCCCATCGCGTAGTGCGCGGTCGGCTGGATCGGGATCGGGTCCGTGTACGGCTCGATACCGAGGTAGGTGCGCGCGAACTCGGTGATGTCCGGCAGCTTGGCGTCCAGCTGCTCCGGCGGGAGGTGGGTCAGGTCGAGGTAGACGTGGTCGCCCTCGGGACCACAGCCGCGGCCCTCGCGGATCTCCGTGTAGATGGAGCGGGACACGACGTCACGGGACGCCAGGTCCTTCATGACGGGAGCGTACTTCTCCATGAAGCGCTCGCCGTCCTTGTTGCGCAGGATGCCGCCCTCACCGCGGGCGCCCTCCGTGAGCAGGATGCCCATGCGCCAGATGCCGGTCGGGTGGAACTGGAAGAACTCCATGTCCTCCAGCGGCAGACCCCGGCGGTAGACGGCGGCCTGGCCGTCACCGGTGAGGGTGTGCGCGTTGGAGGTCACCTTGAAGAACTTGCCGCAGCCGCCGGAGGCGTAGATGACGGCCTTCGCCTGGAAGACGTGGATCTCACCGGTCGCCAGCTCGTAGGCGACCACACCGGCGGAGCGCTTGACTCCGTCGACCTCGGTGATCAGCTGGTCCAGGACGTAGAACTCGTTGAAGAACTCCACGCCCTCCTTGACGCAGTTCTGGTACAGCGTCTGGAGGATCATGTGGCCGGTGCGGTCCGCCGCGTAGCAGGACCGGCGGACCGGCGCCTCGCCGTGGTTGCGGGAGTGACCGCCGAAGCGGCGCTGGTCGATGGTGCCGTTCGGGGTCCGGTTGAACGGCAGGCCCATCTTCTCCAGGTCGAGGACGGCGTCGATGGCCTCCTTCGCCAGGATCTCGGCGGCGTCCTGGTCGACCAGGTAGTCACCGCCCTTGACCGTGTCGAAGGTGTGCCACTCCCAGTTGTCCTCCTCCACGTTGGCGAGCGCGGCGGCCATACCGCCCTGCGCGGCGCCCGTGTGGGAGCGGGTGGGGTAGAGCTTGGTCAGCACGGCGGTGCGGCTGCGCTTCGTCGCCTCGATGGCGGCGCGCATGCCCGCGCCACCGGCGCCGACGATGACGGTGTCGTACTTGTGGATCTTCATGATTCTCGCAGCCCCGTGCCTAGCGGATGTTCGGGTCGAAGGTGAAGATCACCAGCGTGCCCAGCAGGATGGTCCACACCGTGGCGGTGTACAGCAGGGCCTTCAGCCACATGCGGGACGCAGGCCGCTCGGCGTAGTCGTTGATGACCGTGCGCAGGCCGTTGGCGCCATGCAGCATCGCGAGCCACAGCATCAGCAGGTCCCAGACCTGCCACCAGGGGGACGCCCAGCGGCCGGCCACGAAGGCGAAGCCGATCTTGGAGACACCGCCGTCCAGCACGAGCTGGATCAGCAGGTGGCCGAGGACCAGGACGACCAGCACGATGCCGGACAGGCGCATGAACAGCCAGGCCGCCAGCTCGAAGTTGCCCCGGGTCGACTTCGGGGACTTCTTGGTCCGCTTGCGCGGCGCCTCGATCAGCGGGGCCGGGTTGTCGACGGTGTAGACGGGGGCGCCCTCGACGGGGCCGACGCCGGACGCGGTGGTTTCGGTCGTGGACATCGGCGTCAGCTCCCAAAGAGAACGCGGGCGGCGTGGCCGAGGACCGGGTAGATCGCGCCGACCATCAGGACGACCCAGACACCCATCACGCTCCAGAACATCTGCTTCTGGTAGCGCGGACCCTTCGACCAGAAGTCGACGGCGATGACACGCAGGCCGTTGAGCGCGTGGAAGAGGATGGCGGCGACGAGGCCGTACTCCAGCAGCGCGACGATCGGCGTCTTGTACGTGGCTACGACCTTGTCGTAGTCCTCGGGGGAGACACGCACGAGAGCGGTGTCCAGCACGTGAACGAACAGGAAGAAGAAAATGAGGACGCCGGTGACTCGGTGAGCCACCCAGGACCACATTCCTTCCCGGCCGCGGTACAGCGTTCCAGCCGGCACGGAAGTCCCTCCGGGAGCGGGGATTGGGGCCGCGCCGGCTTCGGTGTCGGGCGGGCCCGGCCGGGTACGGTCCACCGGCCCCCAGCATCGTAGCCATGCGCTGCGCCGTGCTTTACGGGGGGCCTACCTTGTGTGATCAAATTGGCACCGGATGGGGGAGCGGCCCAGCGGCCACTGGGGTGGTATGCCCTCTTATCCGCCGGGTGCGGGTGCCTTGCTGCTGTTCGCGCCCCGCGGCGGAGCCGCTGATGGATGCGGCCCGGCGCCCCTCAGGCAGGTGGCCAGTCTGCCTCTTGCGAGGCGCCGTAGCTCCTCTGCCGCTATCACCCGTTCCTCCTCCGGATCGTTTGTCAAACGTGATCGGATCGCCTCGAGGGTGTGGTCGAGGGTTTCGTCCGGCGGGACATCGCCCAGATAGATGACGAACCCGTGTCCGAATCGGGCCTCGTACGCCGCGTGGGCCGCGCTCAGGGCCATGTGGGCCGCCGAATAGGTGTCCTCGGGCAGCTCCGGGAGCGACTCTCCGGCCAGGGCCGCCGCCAGGTCGGCCGGTGACAGGTCGTACGCCGCCTCGTCCGCCGCGGCCAGGAGGGAGTCCAGGTCGGGGTAGGGGCGGTGGTCCGCGACCCGGTGGGCCCAGGGCAGGCTGCGCAGGCAGTGCAGCAGGAGGGCGCGTGCCTCGTCGGCGGGTGCCGCGTTGAAGGCGTCTAGGGGCTTGGGGAGATACGGGAGACGGTGGGCGGGCAGCGTGGGTCCTCGCGTCACATGTGGCGTGGCAGGGGATGCTGTGAAAGGTGTGTCGTCAGGTTATCGAGAGTGGTCACGGTGTGTCCGTGAGGTGCCTGAAAATTCACTCGGACGGAAGAGTTTCAGAACGTCTCGATGACGGATGGAGTGCGGATAGGTCGTACGTTGGCCGAGTGAGCCAGCACAGGCGCCGCGCTCCGGCGCAGCAGGTGATACGGAAGCGGGCGGTGGTGGCCGCAGCGGTCGTCGGGACCGTCGCGCTCGGCACGGGGATCGGCGTATGGGCGTCGTCGGGCGGGGGCGGCGGGACGTGGCAAGGGGGTGCGGGGCAGTCGTCGTCCGGCCGGGTGTCCGGCGGCGCTTCCAGCGGGGCGGCCACGCCGCCGGCGGGTCCGACGCCCGGCCGGTCCTATCCGCTGTCCCGGGCACCGCTCACGATTCCAGCGGTGCGTTCCCACACCCCGGCGCGCGGGCCCGGCTGGAAGCCGCAGAAGGCGGACCGGGTGGTGGTCAGCGACGGGGAGCTGGCCGACGAGGGGCAGCTGATCGCCGGGGAGCTGGGGCTGACCTACGCCGGGGAGAAGGACGACGTGCGGGCGGGCGACGTCCGGCTGGCGCTCGGTGGCGGGGGCGGGAACCAGGAGTCGTACACCATGACCGTCCGGGAGGGGCGGGTCGACATCAGCGGGCCCGGCGAGGCCGGCGTCTTCTATGGCACCCGGACCCTCAAGCAGGAGGTCCACGGCGGCGGCACTGCCCCGGAGGGGGTCTTACGGGACGAGCCGGCCAAGCCGGTGCGCGGGTTCAACCTGGACATCGCGCGCAAACCGTTCTCCGAGTCCTGGATCGAGGACCGGATCCGGGAGCTGGGGGACCTGAAGTTCAACGAGCTGGGGCTGCACTTCTCCGACGACCAGGCGTTCCGGATCGAGTCCAGCACCCACCCCGAGATCGTCTCCACGGACCATCTGACCAAGGCGCAGGTCAAGCGGATCGTGGAGCTGGCGGACAGCCGGCACATCACCGTCGTGCCCGAACTCGACTCGCCGGGGCATCTGGGCGCCGTCCTCGCCGCCCACCCCGACCTGAAGCTGCGCAACGCGAGCGGAGTCGTCACCAAGGGCGCGATCGACATCTCCAAGCCCGCCTCAGCGAAGCTCGTGGACGATCTGCTGAACGAGTACGCGGGGCTGTTCACCGGCGACCAGTGGCATCTCGGCGGCGACGAGTACCAGGCGCTGACCGTGAAGAGTCCGCAGACCTCATATCCGCAGCTCGCGGCCGCCGCCCGGCAGACGTACGGCTCCGGCGGCACGGTCGCCGACCTCGCCACCGGCTGGCTGAACGACCGCGCCGGCACCGTCCGCGCCCACGGCAGGACCGTGCGGGCCTGGAACGACGGCTTCTACCGCGGTACGTCCGTGCAGGCGGCCAAAGACCTGCAGGTCGCCTACTGGACCGGCAAGGAGTTCGGCGCCCGGCCGCCCGTGGAGTATCTGAGCGCGGGCCGGGAGGTCATCAACCACAACGACGAGTTCCTCTACTACGTCCTCGGCCAGCCGCAGACCTTCGTATACCCGACCGGACGGCGGATCTACGAACAGTGGAACCCACGGGTGCTGCGCGGCACGACGGCCGTACCGGCGCGCTACGACGGCCAGATCCTCGGCGGGGCGTTCGCGGTCTGGGGCGACTTCCCGAACGCGCAGACCGAGGCCCAGGTCGCGGCCGGCATCCGCCTGCCCCTGCGGGCCGCCGCCCAGAAGCTGTGGGACCCGGGCAGGCCCGCGCTGTCCTGGACGGGCTTCCAGGCTCTGGCGAACCGGCTGGGCTGACGGAACCGGACTGATCGCGAAGGGGTGGACGCACTACGCCGTCCGGTCGTATGTTCCGGTGCTCATGTGTGCGGCCGGGGGAAGGCCGCGCGTAGGCCGCATCGTCATCCCGGGGGGACCTCTTCATGACATCACCCATGCCCGCACCACCGTTCGTGCCCGGCGCCGTGCTTCGCAAGCCCGTGGCGCTCGGCCGGGCCACCGCCGTTCTGCTCGGGCTCGTCATCGCCACCGACCTGTTCGCCTGCTACGCGGACCTGCTGGAGCTGAACGTCGCCGGTGACGTCGCCGCCGGCGCCAGGGGCGCCGGCGTGCTGAACCGGGCCTTTCACGCCGACGCCGTCTACCGCTGGGCCGGCTTCACCCATGCGTGGACGATGCTCGCGACAGCCGTCGTCTACCTGTGCTGGCTGTGGCGGGTGCGGGTCAACGCCGAGGTGTTCGACGCGTCAGCGCACAGCCTGGGGCGCGGCTGGACGATCGGCGGCTGGTTCTGCCCGGTCGTCCAGCTGTGGTTCCCGCGCCGGATCGTCCTGAACGCCTGGGACGCCAGCGTGCCCTGGGGCGAGCGGGCCCGGCACAGGGCGGTCAACGCCTGGTGGACGCTGTGGATCATCAGCGTTCTCACCGGACGGCTCGCGTCCCTCAGCTGGAGCCACGCCCACACGGCGAGGCTGCTGCGGAACGCCGCCGGGCAGATGCTGTTCTCCGACGCGGTCGACATCGCGGCCGCCGTCCTCGCGATCGTGGTGGTCGTCCGCCTGACCGGGATGCAGGATCGCAAGGCCCTCGCGGGTCCGGTGCCGGTCCCGGTTTTTGGCTGAAAATCTCTGGCTGTGACACTCCCGCGCCGTACCACGCAGTAAAGGGAAGTGCGGGCTCCGTAACGGTCGGCGCCCCGGCGAGGGAGACATTTCATGAGCCTGGTGGAACGGATCGCACAGGCCGACGAACGGGGACTGGCCGCCAGCGGACTGGCTTGTTTGGATCGGTGCCTGCCGCTGCTCGGCGCCGACGACGAGCTGCTGCGGCCCCTGTGGGCGAGCCTTGCCGACGGCTCCGACTGGGGCGCGAGCCTGGAGAAGGCGCGGGCGGCGCTCGGTACCGGGCAGCCGGACGACGAGGCCGCGCTGCTCGTCCGCCGCATGCTCGACGCGGCCCCGGCCGAGCGCACCGCCGACGCCGTACGGCCCTGGGCCGACGCCTGCTCGGTCGCCTCGCTGCGCATCCACCGGCTGCTGGACCCGGCGGCGGACGGTACGCCGGCCGCCGAGGGGCTCGACGCCGGGCGGGCGGGGGACACGGCGGACCTGCCGCCGCTGGTCGCGGCGGAGCTGCGGCGGCAGACGGCGGTGCTGGACGTTCTGGCCGAGCACGGTCCGCAGGGCCTGCGGCGCGCCCTGGACCTGTCGATCGAGGGACGGCGGGTCCTGCGCGCGGTGGTGTCGCGGCGGGCGCGCAGCGGGGCATGAGAGGCAGCGGTCAAACCCCCGTGCGTGGACGGGTCCTGTGGCAATGCTGCGGTGGACGTGGGGTAGTCCTGCGACGGTTGGCGAAACGTTGCGGAATACGGTGACGGTCGCCCCGTCCGCGTCGCTCTTCCCTATGTGACAGCCCAGTACATGACAGCACAGCAGGAGACCAGGCCACAGGCCGCGGCGAAGCCCGTCCGGTGGGCCGCGGACGCCGTGGCGACCATGCGCGAGGGTGCCCGGGTGCGCCTCGACTACTCGGCGCAGAGCCTGTGGCGGGTGGACCGGATGATCGAGGAGATACGGCGCGAGGGACCGCCGTACGCCGCCGTCGAGAGCGTGCTGCGCGGCTTCGGCGCCTACGCCGGTGAGGTGATCGTCCGGCAGAGCGGCGCCGAGTGGTGGACGACCGGCGGCGACCATTGGGTGCGCACCCCCGACGGCCGGCTCTGGGACCCCATCGACGAGGCCCGGCAGGTCTACGGCGGCAACGGCTCGCTGCGCCTGCTCTGCCGGGACGCGACCGGCTCCCGCTGACCGGCCGGGGCCCACGCGTTGGCCCCGGCCGGAGACGTCACGGCGTCGGATTCGCGCCCGGGCAGCTGTGACACATCTGTGTGCCTGTGCGCTGATCACCGTGGGACATGGAGCACGTGCGGCCGTGTCGCACGCGGATTCGGTACGCGCGGGCACGGGCCCCGGGCTGGTACGGACGAGGACGGTTCTTGGGCCAGGGAGGGGAACCCCGGCGCCCGCAGCCGCGGGACGGGGAACTGGGTGCGGCCGTCGCGCGCGCCCAGGACGGCGACGAGACCGCCTTCGCGGTGGCCTACCGGATCGTGCAGCCCGGACTGCTCGGCTATCTGCGGGGCCTGGTCGGCGAGGAGGCCGAGGACGTGGCGTCCGAGGCCTGGCTGGAGATCGCCCGCGACCTGGGCCGGTTCAAGGGCGACGGCGCCGGCTTCCGCGGCTGGACCGCGACCATCGCCCGGCACCGCGCCCTGGACCATCTGCGCCGCCGGCGGGTACGGCCCCAGGCCGCGCCGCTGGAACAGCACGCGCTGGAGCTGCCCGGCCGGCTCGACACCCACGCCCAGGCCCTGGAGTCGCTGTCCACCGCACGGGCGCTGGAACTGGTGCACAGCCTGCCGCGCGACCAGGCCGAGGCCGTACTGCTCCGGGTGGTCGTCGGTCTCGACGGCCCCGCCGCGGCACGCGTCCTCGGCAAGCGCCCCGGCGCCGTCCGCACGGCCGCGCACCGCGGGCTGAAACGTCTCGCCCGGCAGCTGGGCGCCCCGGACCCGGCGGACCGGCGGTGTGACGGACGGCGGCACCCGGACGCTGGGTGAGTCGAAGTGAACGGCGCCGGCCGAGAGCCGTATGAATACGCGAGCGCCGACGGTTCCGGAGCCGGTGCGAGGCCCGGGAGGCGGCATGTCTCCGGCGCACCGGACGAGGACGGGAACGGTCATGGGTGAACGGCACAGCGGCGACGGTCCCCTCGGTCGCCGGCGCGCGCACCCCGGCGGCACCCTTTCCGCACCGGATCACGCCCACGCGGACCAGGCCGGCAGGGACCGCGCGGACTCCGGATTCGAGGCGCGGCTCGGCGCCGTCCTGCGCGCCCACGGCGTCGACGCCGAGGCCGAGCGCCGGGCCGTCGCCGCCTACCTCGCCGCCCGCACGACGCAGGCCGCCCGTGCCCACACCCGCACCCGGCGCCGGGACGACTGGCGGCCCGCCGCGCCGAGGCCTGCGCGGGCGTCGCTGAAGGCCACGCTCTCGGTGGTGCTCGCGAGCCTCACGCTCGGCGGTGTCGCCTTCGCGGCCATCGGCGTCGCCGGATCAGGCGGCCACCCCGGCACCTCGCGGCCGGCCCACCCGTCCACGGCCATCCCGAACGGGCCGACCGCTCCCGGCACGTCCGCCGGGACCGCCGGCGCGGGATCCGGTGCCCCGTCCACGCGCCCGCACCATCCGGCCACCGCCCGGGACACCGTGGCGCACTGCCGTACCTACGAGCGGGCCGGGAGCCGGGGCGGCGCCCTGGACTCGACCGCCTGGCAGCGGCTCGTCGAGGCGGCGGGCGGCGGGAACAAGGTCGCGGCCTACTGCGCCGCCCAAGTGGCGTCCGCCCAGGGGAAGAAGGCCCACAAGAGCGGCAATCCCCCCGAGAAGGGGCAAAGCGCCAGCAGGGGCAACAACGTCGGAATCGGCGGCGATTCGGACCGCAAGGCCTCCGAGAAGAAGTAATCCTCGTCACCCGGACGTACCGCGAAAGGCGAACGGCCGGGGCCGCCACCCCCCACAGGAGAGGCCCCGGCCGTCGCGCGGTCGGGCCGCGTGCGGCCCGTACCCTCTACAGCGCCGTGCGTGCTGTTTCTGTCACACCCGGCCACCGCCGACCCTCACCCTGCGCACATCCGCACTCGGTCACGAGTTAGTTGCATCTTCTACGGACATGGACGGGGAACGGTTTGACGCCGTAACGTGCCTTTCGCGCCGACCGGGAAACAGGCGTAAGGGAGTCAGGTGCTGGGGGACGACGCGGAGCTGACCGCCGCGGTGCGATCGGCGCAGGACGGTGACGAGACCGCGTTCCGTACTGTGTACCGCGCGGTGCATCCACGGCTGCTCGGATACGTACGCACGCTGGTCGGCGATCCGGACGCCGAGGACGTGGCGTCCGAGGCCTGGCTGCAGATCGCCCGCGACCTCGACCGGTTCAGCGGGGACGCCGACCGCTTCCGCGGCTGGGCCGCCCGCATAGCCCGCAACCGCGCCCTGGACCACATACGCATGCGCGGCCGCCGCCCCGCCATAGGCGGCGACGAGACGGAACTCACCGGCCGGGCCGCCGAGTCCGACACGGCCGGCGAGGCCATCGAGGCCCTGACCACCGACAGCACCCTCTCCCTCATCGCACGGCTGCCGCAGGACCAGGCCGAGGCGGTCGTCCTGCGCGTCGTGGTCGGCCTCGACGCCAAGAGCGCCGCCGAGACCCTCGGCAAACGCGCCGGTGCCGTACGCACCGCCGCGCACCGCGGCCTGAAGCGGCTCGCTGAACTGCTCGGCGAGGATCCGGAATCGGCGGGCGTGCTCGACGCTCTCCCGGCCCAGCGAGAACCGCGCGGTCGCGCGGTGTCGTCCGCAACTGTGACGGATACGCGTGCGCGGACGCAGAAGGACATGTGATGGCCGACGAGCAGTACAAGTGGCTGAACCGTGAGACGGCGGAACGCCTGCTGCGCGGTGAGTCGCTTCAAGCCGTCGACGCCTCCGCCCGTGACCGGGCCGAACGCCTGTCCCGGGCGCTCGGCGCACTGACCTCGCAGACGGACCCCGCCACCGGCGAACTCCCTGGTGAGCAGGCCGCTTTGGCCGCGTTCCGCAAGGCCCGCGAGGCCGCCGGCACCGAACGCGCCGGCGCCGACGGCGCCTTGGGACTGCCCGTGCCCGGCGCCGACGCGGGCCTGGTCCGCATCGGCGCCCCGGACCGTACCGGAATCCCCGTCCGCCGCACCCGCTGGGCCCGCCCGGTGCGGCTGGCGCTCGCCGCGGTGGTGGCCGTGGGCACGGTCGGCGGGGTCGCCGTGGCCGCCGGGACCGGGATGCTGCCCAGGTTCGGGCCCGAACGCCCCGGCCCGGGCACCTCCGTCTCCGCCGGCCCGAACTCCGGAACGCCGCAGGCCTCGGTCCCGCAGGGCACCCCCGGTGCGTCGGTGGGGACCGGCGTGCCGAGCGGCAGCGCGGGCGCGCACCCCGGCGGGGCCTCCGGCGAGGCCATGGGACCGGACGACCGCAAGGACAAGAGCACCGCTCCGGGCACCGGCGACACCTCCGGCACCCCCGGCGGCCGGTGGAAGGACGCGGCCTCGGCCTGCCGGGACATCCGGGACGGCAAGGAACTGACCGCCGGCCGCCGGCGCGCCCTGGAGGACCTGGCCGGCGGCAGCGCCCGGGTGAGCCGGTACTGCAAGGTCGTCCTCGCCACCACCGACTCGGCCGCCGGCGCGACGAGCGGCGGCGAGGGCGACGAGAACGGCAACAAGGGCAAGGGCAACGGAAACGGCCAGGGCGGCGACGAGGAAGGCAACCCCGGCCAGGGCGGCGACGGTCACGGTGCGGGCGGCCACCCCGGCAACGGCGGCAGCGAGGGCAACGGCGGCGGCGGCAAGGGCTGGCACGGCGACGCAGCCGCGCCCGCTCCCACGGCCCTCGCTCCGCCCCACCCCGCCCGGACGACCGGCACCACACCGGTCCCGGCGCCGAGCCCGACGTACCACACGCTCTGACCGGCAGGCCCGTCGGCGCGGCCCGCGCCCTCTGGCCCCCTCCTGCCCATCTGACCTGCGGTTTCTTGGGTCGCAAAAAATTCTTCGCGCGGGGTGTGACGTTTTCGGAGCCCGGTACGCAGTACTGAGTGAGCCGACTGGTCATCGGCCGTCGCACTGAGCCGGGGTTCCCCCCGTACCCACGGCTCGTGCACCTGGCGCGGGCGGGACACGTTCCCCCGGTCCCGCCCGCGCCCCGCAATCCCCCGTCACCAGTGGACGACGACCTTGTCGCCCACCCGCACCTGAGCGAACAGCTCCTGGATCGCGGCCTCGTCCCGGACGTTCACGCATCCGTGCGAAGCTCCCGCGTACCCGCGCGCCGCGAAGTCGTACGAGTAGTGCACGGCCTCGCCGCCGCTGAAGAACATCGCGTACGGCATCGGCGAGTGGTAGAGCGTCGACACCCAGTCCCGCGCCTTCCAGTAGACGTGGAAGACACCCTCCCGGGTCGGCGTGTACTGCGCCCCGAACCGCACCGCCGTCGTCGACAGCGTCCGCCCGCCGACCATCCAGCGCAGCGTCCGCGTCGTCTTGTCGATGCACAGCACGCGTCCGGTCATACAGCGCGGGTCGGGCGCGCCGGCCGGCTGACCGCCCATCAGGAACAGCTCCCATGTGCCGGGCGTGTGGGTCATCCGCACCAGTCGCTGCCAGGTGACGGTGTCCGTCCGCCCGGTCCGCGGCAGCCCGCGCTTGCCCTGGAAGCCCCGCACGGCCCGCTCGGTCAGATCGTCGTACGACCCCGTCGGCCCGTCGAACAGCCAGTCCAGCTGGCGCAGCCGGGCCTGCAGCTCCCGAACGCCCGCCCCGCTGTCGCCGCGCGCGTACAGCACCCGGGGAGCGGGCACCGCCGGCTGCTCCGTCCGGGTGGGATGCGCCGGACCACTTCCCGGGCTCTGTGCCGGACTCCGACCACCGGTCGGGACGTGCACCGGTGCCCGGGCCTTGCCGTCGGCGGTCGTGGGCTGGGCGGTGCAGCCGCACAGGGCGGCGAGGGCGGCGGCCGAGGCGAGCAGGGCGGCGGGTCTTCCCGGGATCCTCATGCCGGAGATGCTTCCCAGCGTGACCGCCGCCGAACGACGGGGCATGGTGAGGGGTGACAGGACGCACCCCGGAGGCATCCATGACGCATGAGTCGGAGTCGGGACTGCCCATCGAGCCGGTCTACGGCCCGCAGGACCTACAGGGCTGGAACCCGGCCGGGAAACTGGGCGAACCGGGCACGTACCCCTTCACCCGCGGGGTCTACCCGACCATGTACACCGGCCGCCCCTGGACCATGCGCCAGTACGCCGGCTTCGGCACAGCCGCCGAATCGAACGCCCGCTACCGGCAGCTGATCGCCCACGGCACCACGGGCCTGTCGGTCGCCTTCGACCTGCCCACCCAGATGGGCCACGACTCCGACGCGCCCCTCGCGCACGGCGAGGTCGGCAAGGTGGGCGTGGCCATCGACTCGATCGAGGACATGCGGCTGCTGTTCGACGGCATCCCGCTCGACCAGGTGTCGACCTCCATGACGATCAACGCCCCGGCCGCCCTCCTGCTGCTCCTCTACCAGCTGGTGGCGGAGGAGCAGGGGGCGCACCCCGACCAGCTGACGGGCACGATCCAGAACGACGTGCTGAAGGAGTACATCGCGCGGGGGACGTACATCTTCCCGCCGAAGCCCTCCCTGCGCCTGACGGCCGACATCTTCAAGTACTGCACCGCCGAGATCCCGAAGTGGAACACGATCTCGATCTCCGGGTACCACATGGCCGAGGCGGGCGCGTCGCCCGTCCAGGAGATCGCCTTCACCCTGGCGGACGGCATCGAGTACGTCCGTACGGCGGTGGCGGCGGGCATGTCCGTCGACGACTTCGCGCCCCGCCTGTCCTTCTTCTTCGTGGCCCGTACGACGCTGCTGGAGGAGGTGGCCAAGTTCCGCGCCGCCCGCAGGATCTGGGCCAGGGTGATGCGGGAGGAGTTCGGCGCCCGGAATCCGAAGTCCCTGATGCTCCGCTTCCACACCCAGACGGCGGGCGTACAGCTGACGGCCCAGCAGCCGGAGGTGAACCTGGTCCGGGTCGCGGTACAGGCCCTGGCCGCGGTGCTGGGCGGCACCCAGTCCCTGCACACCAACTCCTTCGACGAGGCGATCGCCCTGCCGACCGACAAGTCCGCCCGTCTGGCCCTGCGCACCCAGCAGGTGCTGGCCCACGAGACGGACGTGACGGCGACGGTGGATCCCTTCGCGGGAGCGTACGCGGTGGAGCGGATGACGGACGACGTGGAGGAGGCGGCCGTCGAGCTGATGCGGCGGGTCGAGGACCTGGGCGGGGCGGTCGCGGCGATCGAGCGGGGCTTCCAGAAGGCCGAGATCGAGCGGAACGCGTACCGGATCGCCCAGGAGACGGACTCCGGGGAGCGGGTGGTCGTCGGGGTGAACCGCTTCCAACTGGACGAGGAGGAGCCGTACCAGCCCCTCCGGGTGGACCCGGCCATCGAGGCCCGGCAGGCGGAACGCCTGGAGAAGCTCCGGGCCCAGCGGGATCAGCGGGCGGTGGACTCGGCGCTGGACGCACTGCGGATGGCGGCGGAGGGGGAGGGCAACGTCCTGTACCCGATGAAGGAGGCGCTGCGGGGGCGGGCGACCGTGGGGGAGGTGTGCAACGCGCTGCGGGGGGTTTGGGGGGCATATGAGCCCTCGGAAGTGTTCTGACCCACCCCGGACCGGACTGTCGTACCCCCGTGCGACACTCCTTTCCATGTTCGGTGTCATCGACCTTCCCACCTATCTGGCAGGACTCGTCCTGATCGTCCTGCTGCCCGGGCCCAACTCCCTCTACGTCCTCTCCGTGGCCGCCCGGCGCGGCGTGCGGGCCGGCTACACCGCAGCCGCCGGTGTGTGGTGCGGGGACACCGTGCTGATGACGCTCTCCGCCGCAGGAGTCGCCTCCCTGCTCAAGGCCAACGCCCTGCTCTTCGGGATCGTGAAGTACGCCGGTGCCGGATATCTGACCTGGCTGGCGATCGGCATGCTGCGGGCCGCCTGGCAGATGTGGCGGACGCGCAGAGAGAAGGCCGTGGCGGAGGAGGCCCCGTCCGGCACCGGATATGAGCGGCCGTTCCGGCGGGCGCTCGTCGTCAGTCTCTTCAATCCCAAGGCGATCCTGTTCTTCGTCGCCTTCTTCGTGCAGTTCGTCGACCCGGACTACGCCTATCCGGCCCTGTCCTTCGTCGTCCTCGGCGCGTTCGCGCAGTTGGCCAGCTTCCTCTATCTCAGCGCGCTGATATTCAGCGGCACGCGTCTCGCCGCCGCGTTCCGGCGCCGCAAGCGGCTGTCGGCGACGGCCACTTCGGTGGCGGGCGCGCTGTTCCTCGGGTTCGCGGTGAAACTGACGCTGGCCAGCGCCTGAGCCGTCGACCGTCAGCGGGTGGCCGCGGCCCGTTCGATCATGCCCAGCATGACGGGCGCGGGGATCGCCGGGTTGCGGGCGGCTTCGTCGTCGGAGTGCCTCACCCCGCCGCGAAGGCCCCCGTCCGCGCCCCGTACGCGTCCAGGCCCTCCGTCGTCCTGCCCGCCCAGCCCACATAGCCGTCCGGGCGGATCAGGAAGACGCCCGGGCCGTAGGACTCCGGTGCCGTCGGGAGTGTGCGCACGCCGGTGACCGGGCTGCGCGCGCCCAGCAGCGTCCAGTGCGGGCCCCGGAACACGTCGAAGAGGCGGGCGCCGGACACCGTGCTGTCCGGGGCGCGGTCGCCCGCCCGCACGCCGGTCGGGTCGGTCCGTGTCTCCACGCTCAGGGACGACTCCCGGTAGCCCAGCCCCAGTTGCACCGTCGCCTTTCCGCGTCGTACCTCGCCGCGGTGCACGCCCGTCGACAGGGTCACCATGGCCGCCGCGTTCGCCCGGCGCTCCTCCTCGTAGGTGTCCAGCAACGCCTCCGGCGCCCCGCCGCGCAGGACCGCGCCGAGCTTCCAGCCCAGGTTGTAGGCGTCCTGGACGCTGGTGTTCAGGCCCTGGCCGCCGGCCGGGGAGTGGACGTGGGCGGCGTCGCCGGCGAGGAAGACCCGGCCCATCCGGAAGCGGTCCGCGAGGGCGGCGCGGGGGCGGAAGTCGGAAGACCAGCGCAGGCCCGTGACGTCCTCGGCGGAGAGGTGCGTGTACGCGGCCACCAGCTTGCAGATGCCATCGAGGGTCAGGTCGGGTTCCGTGCCCTCCGGCAGGCGCGCCTGCAGCTGGAAGTCGTCCGTGCCGGCCAGCGGGCACAGGCCGAGGGCGGTGCCGTCGTCCTTGGGGAAGGTGTGCCACTGGTCCCGGCCCAGGCCCGTCAGCCGTACGTCCGCCACCAGGAAAGGAGCCGGGTCGACCGTCTCCCCGGTCATGCCCACGCCCACCGCGCGCCGGACCACCGAGCGTCCGCCGTCGGCCGCGACGACGTACCCCGCGCGTGCGGTCCTGCCGTCGGCGAACCGCACGGTCACGCCCTCGGCGTCCTGCTCCAGGCCGGTCACCTCGCGCCCGAAGTCCACCCGGCCGCCCCACTCCAGCAGGCGCCCGTACAGGATCTCCTGCGTCCGCCACTGCGCGACCATCCACGGCTCGGCGTACGGCGTGCCCGCGTCCGTCTCGATCCGCTCGAACATCGGCAGCTCGCCGACCCGCTCGCCGTCCTTCCAGATCATCCGCGTCGGGTAGGGGCCGCCCGCCGCTCGGATCGCGTCCAGTACGCCCAGGTCGTCGAAGACCTCCAGGGTGCGCGGCTGGAGCCCCTTGCCGCGCGAGCCGGGGAACAGTCCCTCCGCCCGCTCCACGACCAGCGCGTCCACACCGCGCCGGGCGAGGTCGATGCCGAGCGTCAGACCCGTCGGACCCGCCCCCACGATCAGAACATCCATCACAAATCCCCTTAACGCCGTTAAGTGCCGTCGCCCATGAGGGTGCCCTTAACGCTGTTAAGCTGTCAAGTGTGAACCCCGAGAAACGCGCCCCGCTGGATCGCCGACGCGTCGCCGACACCGCGCTGCGGCTGCTGAACGAGGTGGGCCTGGACGGCCTGACCCTGCGCGCCATCGCCAAGGAACTGGACGTCAAGGCGCCCGCGCTGTACTGGCACTTCAAGGACAAACAGGCGCTGCTGGACGAGATGGCGACGGAGATGTACCGGCGGATGGTCGCCGGCACCGCGCTCGATCCCGCCGACAGCTGGCAGGAGCGGCTGCTGAAGGCGGGGCGCGGACTGCGGACCGCGCTGCTCGGCTACCGCGACGGTGCCAAGGTGTTCAGCGGTTCCCGCTTCACGGGCACGGACCACGCGCCCCAGCTCGAAGCCAACCTGCGGCTGCTGACGGAAGCCGGATTCACCCTCGCCCAGGCGGTCCACGCGGGCCGCACGGTGAACGCGTACACCATCGGTTTCGTCACCGAGGAGCAGGGCGTGCAGCCCCTCCCGGGCGAGCGCCGGGAGGGGTACGACGTCGAGGAACGCGCCCGGCGGATGGCCGAGTACCCGCTCGCCGCCGAGGCCGGGAAGCTGCTCTTCGACGGTTACGACGAGCAGTTCGAGGAGGGACTGGCGCTCGTGATCGCGGGTGTCGGGGCGCGGTACGGGATCGGCTGAGCCGTCACCTCCGGGCGGCGCGGGCTTTGCGGATCGCCCGCGTGACCACCGGCGGCAGCAGGTCGACGGCGATCCGGCGGACCCGGCTCGCGCCGCGGCGGGGGACGGGCCGGACCGGAGCCGGAGCCGGAGCCGGTGCGGGTGCCGGTGCCGGTGTCGGTGCCGGGGTCTCCTGCGGCACCGGCTGCGGCTGCGCCGCCTTCGCGTGCTTGGAGGCCGGGAACTCCGGCGCCCGCATGTGCTTGGACTTCAGCCGGACGATCCGGTGCCCGGCGGCCTCCTGGACGCTCAGGTGGCAGTCGGACCGCTCCCGCGCCATGGCCAGCAGCTCCTCCTGGACCGGCTCCGGGTCGCCCCAGGTGCCGTACAGCTTCTGGGTGCTCAGGCAGATGGGCCGCAGGCCACGGTTGAGCACGGCCTCCCAGGTGGCGATGGAGACTCCGGGGGTGTGCTCGGAGCGGAAGTCGTCCAGGACGACGATCCCGTCCGGGAGCAGCAGGTCGCGGGCGGCTCCGATGTCGCCGTGCACATGCTCGTACAGATGGGAGGCGTCGATGTGCACGAACCGGCAGGAGCCCGGTTCGACCTCGCCGGGCACGATCGAGCTGGGGCCCTGCAGCACGCGGGGCAGCTCGTCGTGGAAGGAGAGGTAGTTGTCCTCGAACACGCTCCGGGTCAGCGCGCTGTACGACTTCGTGGACTCGGCCTGGTTGGCGTCGTCCGGGGCGTCGCCCTCGAAGAGGTCGCAGACCGTGTACCGCTCGCCCGGTTGCTGGTGCCGTCCGATGAAGATCGCGCTCTTCCCCATGTAGACCCCGACTTCGAGCAGATCACCCCGCATGTCCGCGGTTTCCTGCCGGTTCAGGAACCAGTCGAAGAGCAACTGGTCGAGCACCGGGAACCAGCCGGGGACGTCGTCGAGACGCTCGGGCTGTCGCGTCGTTTCCTGGATGGTGGCCATGCGGGGTGGGCGCTCCCTCGGTACGGCGTCTGTGGGATCCCTGCGAAAAGCCTGTGCGGCCTGGGGGTGGCAAGGGCTCTACGGTGCCTGCCCGAGGGGCTGGTTCAAAACCCAAGACGAGGTGAACGGCTGCCCAACTTCCGCCCCTTCAGTGCCCCCTTCAGCCGCGGGCCGAACGGCCTCTCCACGAACCGGTGGATCAGCCAGGCGAGCAGCAGCATGCAGACCACCGTCACCCCGAGCGTCGGCCACGCGGGCAGGCCGAGCCCCCGGTGCAGCACCCGGATGACGAACCAGCCGAGGTGTTCGTGGACCAGGTAGAACGGGTACGTCAGCGCGCCGGCCGTGACCAGCCAGGGCCAGGAGGCCCAGCGCGTCCAGCCCAACGCCACGGCGGCGACGGCCGCGAAGGCGACGGTGACGATCAGGATGACCACGTAGGGGTCACGGTGCGGGTGCGGGCCCCACAGGCCACGGGTGGCCTCGCTCTGGGCGAGCAGCCAGGACATCGCGACGATGCCCCACGCGAGCAGGTCACTGCCGAAGCGGTGTATCAGGTACAGTGCCAGACCGCCTGTGAAGAACGGGGCGTACTCGGGCATGACGACCTGGTTCAACAGCTCGTTGCCGGACGAGTGGCACAGCACGGCCGCCACGGTCCACCCGCACGCGAACAGCACCACCCGGCGGTAGGTCACCCCGCGCAGGACGACCAACAGCGCGAACAGCACGTAGAAACGCACCTCGACCCAGAGTGTCCAGCACACGCCCAGCACCCGCGTCGCGCCCATCGGCTGCTGGAGCATCGTCACATTGACGAGGAACTCGTCCAGACGGACCGGGTGGACGACGACCGGCAGGGCCAGGGACGCACCCGTGACCAGGACCAGGGCCACCCAGTACGCGGGGTACAGGCGGGAGACCCGGGAGCGGAAGAAGTCACCGAGGGTGCGGCCCCAACTGCTCATGCAGATCACGAAACCGCTGATGACGAAGAAGAGCTCGACGCCGAAATTGCCGTAGACGGCCGCCCGGGACAGCCCAGGGAAGAGGTGGGCCGGACTCCCGTGCCAGGACGCGGAGACCGTGCCGCCGCGGCCGGTGTAGTGGTAGAGGCAGACCATCAGCGCGGCGACGAGCCGCAGACCGTCCAGGGCGAGCAGACGGCTCCGGGGCCTGGAGGCAGGTGCCGTTCCGGCGGCGGGAGGAGCGGGAACGGCGTTCAGGGCGGGGGATGAAGCAGCCATGGTGTGGGGCGCCTTACCAGGGTCTCGGCGCCTCACACCCACGACCGGGCTGTTCGGCACACTGTTCGTCAACTGGTCGGTGAGGGTTCACTCGGTGGTGTCAGCGGCGTACCGAATTGCGCAGACTGCGCGCCTTCTTCGCCATCCGGCGGACCGTCGGGTTGCGCGGGATGAACGCCAACTGGGAGGGCACCCCACCGGGCAGGGCCAGCGAGGACAGACGCCGGCGCTTGAAGTAGCGCACGGTGCGCTGGTTCAGGTTCCGCGCCAGCCAGGCCTCGGCCTCCGGGCGCAGACTCGGGTAGATCTTCGGCTGCATCGCGAAGCCCACCGCGCGGATCAGCGCGCCGAGCGCCTCCACGTCCATGCCGGCCCGCTGCTCGGTCACCGCGGCGCGGTTGCCGAGCTCGGGCAGCAGCGCGTCCACGATGGTCACCGGGACGCGGTTGCTGTTCTCGTACGGCGCCAGCTGCTCCAGCAGCACCTCGGTGCCGATCCGGGCGACCGGCAGGCCGTACAGGGCCTGCGCCGTGAGCAGGGCGGTGGAGAAGCAGCCGACGACCAGCGCGGGACGCATCCGCTGGTACAGCACCTCCGCGAGGACCGGGGTGTCGAGCACGGTCAGCTCGACCTTCAGCCGCTCCGCCTCCTGCTCCAGCAGGCGGGTGAAGCGGGCCGGGGCGGACGGGTGCGGCTTGAACACGACCTTGGTGTGCCCGAGGGCGGCCGCGCCCTTCAGCATCCGCACATGCAGCTTCTCCTCCTGCTCGGCGGTGAGGATGTCCAGCGCCGACAGATACTGGCCGAGCAGCAGCGCGGGCTCCTCGATCTCCGGCAACTCGGCGCCGGAGGGCGCGAGTTCGGCGAGTACCTTGGTGAAGGCGGCCGTCTGCAGCACCTCGCCGGGCACGCCGAACTCGGTCAGCAGCAGCGGCTTCAGGCCCGGCACCAGGTCCAGGTGGAGCACCCGGTCCACACGGGTGCCGGCCAGCGGGTCGATCTTGTTGCGGGTGGGGCCGTAGCTCATCAGGCCGTCGGCGTAGACCGTCACCGGGGCGCCGTTGAAGATCTGCGCGAGCGCCAGGGAGGGATTGACCTGGATCGACTCGACCGCCAGCGCCACGTCGTCGTCGCCGAGTCGCCACTCGTGCCGCAGGAAGCGTTCCCACAGCGGCATGTCGTCCGTGCGGGGCGCCCAGCCGCCCGGGTGGAACGGGAAGATGGTCTCGTTGTACGAGATCACCTCGTCGAACCGGTCGCGCAGCTTCTCGAAACCGGGCGCCTCGTCCAGCGCGGGCGTGGTCTCGGGCGTGGCCGCGTTGTTGCAGACCAGCAGGATCCGCCGGTCGGCCGGGCCGAAGCAGCCGGAGTCCAGGGCGGCGGCGAGCGTGGCCGTGCCGTAGAGCGTCGACGCCTGGAAGATCTGGGTGGTCACGCGGCGGCCCCCGCGGAGGCGGGACGGCGGCGCAGCCGGCGCAGCTTGGTGGCGCGCTGGAGGTCCATGGAGTCCAGCGCCTCGTCCAGCACGTCCTGCGGCATGCGCCGCAGGGCCGCGGCACTCATGGATTTCAGTTTCTTCGCCACCGCGGGCTCGAACCTTTCGATGGATCCCAGATGATGGGAAATGATGGCGCAATAGGTGCGGACGGCCTTCGGCAGCAGCTGATCGGCGTCCCGGTCCCCGGCCGTTTCCGTGATGACCTGATCGAACGCGCGAATGAAATCGAGCTGCCGGACATCGCCGATCTGGGTGAGCGAGGAGGCGACGCCACGCCGGTAGAACACCCCGAGCATGCTCACCGCCGCGAAGGATTCCGCCTCCCGGTGCAGCTTCCAGATCCATGGCCGGTCCTCGGCCGTGCGCAGTCCGTCGGTGAAGTGCAGCAGCCCTTTGTCCACCAGTCGGCGGTGATAGACGCCCGCCCACGCGTACGCGTAGTCGACGGACGTGGACCGGTCGGTGGGCAGGATCGCCTCCCGCGGGTCCATCACCACGTTCCGCCGGCCGACCGGCACCCGGTTCACCGTGCGCGAGCGCGCCGTGCACTGCACATGGTCGGTGCGGATGAAGTCGCAGCCGAGCTCCTCCATGGCCGCGACCAGCTGCGGGAAGTAGCCGGGGGCGAGCCAGTCGTCGCCGTCCAGGAAGGTCAGGTACTCGCCGCGCGCCCGGTCGATACCGGTGTTGCGGGCGGTCGCCAGCCCTCCGTTCTGCTCGTGCCGGACGTAGACCGCTCCGGGCAGCTCGCGCTCCGCGCGCGCGAGAATCTCTGGTGTCCCGTCGCGCGAACAGTCGTCGACGAGAATGAATTCGAAGTCCTCACGCGCGTTCGCCTTCAGGCTCCTGAGCGTGTCGGGCGCGTATTGCTGCACGTTGTAGAACGGCACGATGACGGAGAGCTTGACCACGGCTTGAACGTTAGGACGAAGCCCGTCATTCGTCTTGACCGTCCGCTTGATGCTGGGTGAACGCCACGTGGCGAAGCTGTGAACCGGGCTGTTTTCCCGTGCTCTCACGGCCCGATTCGCCATTCGGCGATGTGCTGTTAACCGTTTGTTGCATTCGGGTTGGGCGGAACCTCGGAATGGCTTCCTAGCGTCTTCAGCGTGCCAGCAAGTGCTACGAAGTCCCTGCGGGTCGCCGTCCTCGCCGATTCCGACACCCGGTGGAAGTGGGGCGCGCTCACCGCGCAGCGCCTCGCCCCCACGGATGCCGAGATCAGGCTCGACGGCTACCTCTTGCGAGGACGCGCCACCCCGACAGCCCGCCAGCTGAAGGAGGTCGGCGTCCGGGCGGACTCCCTGCGCGAGGTCACCGGCGTCGAGTTCCTTCGTGCGATGGGTGGAGCCGTCGAAGACCAGTACGACGTGCTCATCCTCGCGCTCGTCGGCGGCGGCGTCCAGGCCATGCTGCACGGGCTGCGCGCCACCTGGGCGGGCGCCGGCAAGCGCCCCGTGGTCGTCACCGGCTACGTCGGTGTCGTCTACGAGAAGCTCGCCGACGGCCTGCTGCTGCGGCACGGCGCCGACCTCGTCCTCGCCAACTCCCGGCACGACGCGGACCGGTTCCGGGCCGTGTACGAGGGCGTGG
The DNA here is from genome assembly GCF_042868225.1 of Streptomyces sp. NPDC007856. NCBI lineage: Bacteria > Bacillati > Actinomycetota > Actinomycetes > Kitasatosporales > Streptomycetaceae > Streptomyces > Streptomyces sp. NPDC007856. The sequence continues at coordinate 378,857 of NZ_JBIAEC010000001.1, forward strand.
GCGCCGACGCCTCCTCGGTCACCGAGGTCGCGCTGCCCTTCCTCGGCGGGGCGCCGTACACCGGTGAACACGAGCCCTACACCGTGGTGTTCGCGGCCCAGCCGTCCGTCCCGGACAGCCGCAAGGACCGCACCTACCTGCTGAACCGGCTGATCGAGCACGCCCGGAAGCACCCCGAGCGCGAGGTGCTGCTGAAGCTGCGCTCCAAGCCGGGCGAACACACCACCCACATCGAGGAGTTGCCGTACCAGAAGCTGGCCCAGGGCACGGACGTGCCCGCCAACTTCCGTCTGGTGTACGGCCACATGGGCGAGGTGCTGGACCGCACCGACCTGCTCGTCACGGTCAGCTCCACGGCCGCCCTGGAGGCCCTGCACCGCCGTATCCCCACGGTCGTCCTGACCGACCTGGGCGTGCGCGAGGTGCTCGGCAACCACCACTTCACCGGCTCCGGGTGCCTGGCCTCCTGGGACCAGCTCGACGCCGGGCACCGGCCGGTGGCCGACGAGGAGTGGGTGGCCCGGCAGGGCGTGGCCGCCGACGGGTCGTACGGGACGGCCTTCGACACCGCCCGCGAACGCATCGCCAAGCTGCTCGACCGGCCCGGCGGCCTGCCGCCCCTGAACCCCTACTACACCCCCGAGACCGCGCCCGGCTATCTGCCCGGCATCCTCGCCCGGCACCACCTCGGCCCCGACGGCGTCCCGCTGCCCGGCGCGCCCGCCGCCGACAAGGAGCCCGGACCGGTCCGCCAGATCGTGCGCCGCGCCGCGCGTGGCGCTTACCGCCACGGCGTGCAGCGGGTCGCTCCGGTGATCCGCCGGATGGGGGAGCTGTGACCTCTTTCCAAGGAGTGGACCCCATGTCGAACCCGGAAGCGGGCCAGGGCGCGACGGTGCGCCGGGTGCTCGCGGTGATCCCCGCCCGCGGCGGCTCCAAGGGCGTGCCCGCGAAGAACCTCGCCCCCGTCGGCGGGGTCCCGCTGGTGGCGCGCGCGGTGCGCGAGTGCCGGGCGACCCGGCTGGTGACAGACGTCGTCGTCTCCACCGACGACCAGGCCATCGCCGCCGCCGCCCGGGAAGCCGGCGCCGAGGTCGTGCTGCGCCCGGCCGCCATCGCCGGGGACACGGCGACCTCCGAGGCCGCGGTCGTGCACGCCATGGACGCCCACGAGGCGCTGCACGGCGCTGCCGTCGACGTGGTCCTGCTCGTGCAGTGCACCAGCCCGTTCATCGTCCGCGAGGACATCGACGGGGTTGCGTCGGCGGTGATCGAAGGCGGCGCGGACACCGCGCTGACGGTCGCGCCGTTCCACGGGTTCGTCTGGCGCGACGCGGTCGAAGAACTTTCCGCGCACGGCGAGCCGTCAGCCACCGGCACGGCCTCGGTGGCCGCGGCGGCGGGCGGCAGCCACGCCGTTCCCGTACCGACCGCCGGAGGCCATGGCGTCAACCACGACAAGTCCTACCGCCCGCGCCGCCAGGACCGACCGCAGGACTTCCTGGAGACCGGCGCCGCCTACGCGATGGACGCGGCCGGCTTCCGCAAGCACCAGCACCGCTTCTTCGGCCGTACGGAACTCGTCCGCACCGACCCCGCGCGCGTGCTGGAGATCGACGACCCGCACGACCTGGCCCGCGCCCGCGCGCTGGCCCCGCTCTTCGACGCGGACCGCCCCGGTTCGCTGCCGACCGCCGACGACATCGACGCGGTCGTACTGGACTTCGACGGCACTCAGACCGACGACCGGGTGCTGATCGACTCCGAAGGACGGGAGTTCGTCTCCGTGCACCGCGGCGACGGACTCGGCATCGCGGCTCTCCGCAGGAGCGGCCTGAAGATGCTGATCCTGTCCACGGAACAGAACCCTGTGGTCGCCGCCCGCGCCCGGAAGCTGAAGCTTCCCGTGCTGCACGGCATCGACCGCAAGGACCTCGCGCTGAAGCAGTGGTGCGAGGAGCAGGGCATCGCGCCGGAGCGCGTGCTCTACGTCGGCAACGACGTCAACGACCTGCCGTGCTTCGCCCTCGTCGGCTGGCCCGTGGCGGTCGCGAGCGCCCACGACGTCGTACGCGGCGCCGCACGCGCGGTCACCACCCTCCCCGGCGGTGACGGCGCGATCCGAGAGATCGCCAGCTGGATCCTCGGCCCCTCTCTCGATTCCCTCCCCAAGTAAGGACATCCCCTGATGAGCACCAACTCCCGTCTGCGTACGTTCGGTTCCCGCGAGGTCGGCCCCGGCCGTCCCGTCTACATCTGCGGTGAGATCGGCATCAACCACAACGGTGAGCTGGAGAACGCCTTCAAGCTGATCGACGTGGCCGCCGAGGCCGGCTGCGACGCCGTGAAGTTCCAGAAGCGCACCCCGGAGATCTGCACCCCGCGCGACCAGTGGGACATCGAGCGCGACACCCCCTGGGGCCGGATGACCTACATCGACTACCGCCACCGCGTGGAGTTCGGTGAGGACGAGTACCGCCAGATCGACGAGTACTGCAAGGAGAAGGGCATCGCCTGGTTCGCCTCCCCGTGGGACACCGAGGCCGTCGCCTTCCTGGAGAAGTTCGACGTCCCGGCCCACAAGGTGGCCTCCGCGTCCCTGACGGACGACGAGCTGCTGCGCGCCCTGCGCGCCACCGGCCGCACCGTCATCCTCTCCACGGGCATGTCGACCCCGAAGCAGATCCGCCACGCGGTCGAGGTCCTGGGCAGCGACAACATCCTGATGTGCCACGCCACGTCGACCTACCCCGCCAAGGCCGAGGAGCTCAACCTCCGCGTGATCAACACGCTGGAGAAGGAGTACCCGAACGTCCCGATCGGCTACTCCGGCCACGAGACCGGCCTGCAGACCACCCTCGCCGCGGTCGCGCTCGGGGCGGCCTTCGTCGAGCGTCACATCACCCTCGACCGCGCCATGTGGGGCTCCGACCAGGCCGCGTCGGTGGAGCCGCAGGGCCTGGAGCGCCTGGTCCGCGACATCCGCGTGATCGAGTCCTCCCTGGGTGACGGCGTCAAGAAGGTCTACGACTCCGAGCTCGGCCCGATGAAGAAGCTGCGCCGCGTCGCCGGCGTCGTCGCCGAGGCGGAGATCGCCGCGGCGGCGGGCGAGCCGGTCACGGTCTGAGTGTTTTGATCCCCTTACGACGGGACGGTCGTACGCCGATGAGCCCCCGCGCCGGTCACGCCGGCCACCCTCCCCGCACGCTCGCCTTCGTGGAGAGCCCGGTCCAGCTGCTCAACGTACTGGAGTGGGCGCATCTGCACGGCCTGCGCGGCGCGCAGCCGGACCCGCTGCCGGCCACGGACCCGCTTCCGTCCGTGCCCGCGCAGGTACGGCGGACGGTGGCCGGCAACCCTCCACAGACCGGCGCGGAGCTCACGGTCGTCGTCCTGTCGCCGACCGACCCCATGTCCCGGGGCCAGCTGCGCCGCATGGCGGACCTGGCCCGGGACGAGGGGTACCGGGTGCGCTGGGAGGAGGCGCGGGGCGGCACGACCGCGCCCTTCTCGACGATCGGCGGCCTGGCGGGGGCCCTGAGAAAGGCCGACCGGATCGTCATGGGCGACCCGTTCTCGCGGTATGTGCAGCTGTTGCTGACGATCACGCGGGCGAAGGACCTGGTCGTGGTCGACGACGGCACGGCGACGATGGAGTTCGTCGCCCAGCTGGCCCGCGGTGAGCGGCTGGTCCGCTGGCACCGCAAGGGCGGCCGCCCGGGCGCGAGGGACCTGCTCTTCGCCCCCGTCTCCTCCTCGGCCCGGCGCCGGCTGACGCCGAGCGCGCGCCGCAGGGTCGAGGTCTTCTCCTCCATGCCGGTGACGGAGACCCCGGACGGGGTGACGGTCACGGCCAACGACTTCTCCTGGACCCGTGCCCGCTTCGGGCCCCCGCGCATCACCAAGGGGGCGGACATGGTGGGGACGTCCTTGGTGGAGACGGGCGTGGTGGACGGCGACCGCTATCTGGAGGCCGTCCGCACCCTGGCCAGGACGCACGGCGCGACCCGCTACTTCGCCCACCGCCGCGAGAGCGCGGACAAGCTGCACCGCCTGGCCGCCGAGACCGGCCTGGAGATAGTCCGCCCGGACCTCCCCCTGGAGCTGATCGCCCGCCGGGGCCCGATCGGCCGTACGGTCCTCAGCTTCCCTTCGACGGTCGTCCACACCCTGCCGCTGGCCCTGGCCGGCACGGGCGTGCGGGTGGCGGTGTGCGACATCGACCCCGCCTGGCTCACGGAGAACGCGTCGCCGCGAGCGCAGGGCTTTCTGTCGGGTGTCACCGGCACGGCCCGTGACGTACACCGCCTGGCGGCGGTGAGCCCCAGCCTGGCCTAGGCCAGGGGGCCAAGGGGCTGCTGCATCCCGTGCCGGATCAGTCGTTTGCCGGATCGCACGCCCTGCCGGCGTGTGCCGCACGGACCCCGAGGTCCACGAGCAGTTGGTTTACACGTCAGCGTGTCGGCTGGGCCACCCGCTCCCTGGCCGATGTTGCATGCCCGCGTGACCCCCGAACCGACCACGTAGCCCCTGCCCGCCAGATAGTGCCGGCAGTCCTGTGTACTGGCCTGCGCCGTAGCCGCCATCGCCACCGTTCCGGCAACGATCGCGGTCGCCGCGAGGAAACGGCACCCTTTCGTGTCCAGACATTTCTGTCGGCTCAACTCCCGTTGCACCGGGAGCAGTTCGAAAGGCTTCCCGTTGGCCTCGGGCTTTCATGGGGCGGGACGGGGACGGGGTCGTCCAGCAGCGCGGGGGGCTGGTGCGGATCCGCCCATCGGGTTCTGTCACCGGATCGGCTCAGGCTCCGGCGGCGGGTTTGCGGGCCAGTACGAATGCTCTCGACAGGGTCTCCTCGGCGGCTGGTTCCCGGCGCACCGTCGCCACCAGTTCCAGGCCGGCCTCCGTCAGCGCCGTGGTGAGCTGTTCCGGGGTACGCCAGTAGTAGTCGAGGTCGATCTGGTGGCCGAAGCGCTCCGGGAGGTGCAGATGGCCGGGCGCCCCGGCGGTCTGGAAGGCGAGGAGGGCGTGGCCGCCGGGCTGGAGCGTGCGATGGAATTCCGCGCAGGCCGCCGGCAGGTGGGCATCGGGGACGTGGATCGTCGAGTACAGGGCGAGGATGCCGCCCAGGGTGGCGTCCGGCAGGTCCAGGGACGTCATCGAACCGATGTGGAAGCGCAGCCGGGGGTAGGTGTCGCGGGCCATGCTCACCATGGCGGGGGAGAGGTCGACGCCGAAGGCCGGGACGCCCAGCTCGTCCAGGAGCGCGGTGACATGGCCGGGGCCGCTGCCCAGGTCCGCCACGGGGGCCGTGCCGTGCGTGGTGACCAGTTCGGCGAAGGCGGTGATCACGCTGCGGTCCAGGGGGTGCCACCCGCCGGCCGGGAACTGGGCGGCGTAGTCCTTGGCGATCGCGTCGTAGGAGGCGCGGGTCGTCCGGAGGAAGGCCTCGGTGGCTTCGGTGCGAGGGTTCTCGGTCGCGTCGGTCACGGGTGCGGACCCTACCGGCCGGGGGCGTGGGAGGGGGTCCGGTTCGTGGACATGGCGCGCGTGAGTGCGGGGAGGCGTGGTATGCGTGGAAGAAGAAACAGAAGTCTTACCCATCAGTGTCCGCCGCCATGCGTCCGCCGGTCAGATTTTCTTCCCCTAACGGGCTGAAGTTTTGTTGATCGAGGGGTAGTCGACCAGCCGGGCGTCCTACCCTTCAGAGGGTGAAGCAATTGATGTCCCTAGAGTCCGAGGCCGGCCTCGCGGGGGATGTGCTCCCCGGCGTGCTGAGCGAAGCCCTGCACGCCGAACTCGTCGCCTTCCGTCGCGACTTGCACATGCACCCTGAGCTGGGCAATCAAGAGTTCCGTACAACCGCCGCGATCAAGGAGCGGCTGGAGCAGGCGGGGCTCAGGCCCCGGGTGCTCGCCAAGGGAACCGGACTCGTCTGTGACATCGGCATGACGGACGGTGAGCGGCCGGCCGTACCGCTGCTGGCCCTGCGCGCGGACATCGACGCCCTGCCCATCCCGGACACCAAGACCGACTGCCCGTACCGGTCGACCGTGCCCGACCGGGCGCATGCGTGCGGGCATGATGTGCACACGACCGTCGTGCTCGGCGCCGGGCTCGTGCTCGCCGACCTGCATGCCAAGGGCCTGCTGCCGCGGCCGGTGCGGCTGCTCTTCCAGCCCGCCGAGGAGGTGCTGCCCGGCGGCGCGCTGGACGCCATCGAGGACGGGGCGCTGAAGGGGGTCGAGCGGATCCTCGCCGTGCACTGCGACCCCCGCGTCGACGCCGGGAAGATCGGGCTGCGGCACGGCGCGATCACGAGCGCGTGCGACCGGCTGGAGATCGCCCTGGACGGGCCCGGCGGGCACACCGCCCGGCCGCATCTGACCACCGATCTCGTCACCGCCGCCGCCCGGGTCGCCGTCGACGTGCCCGCGCTGATCGCCCGCCGCGTCGACACCCGGGCCGGGCTGGCGCTGACCTGGGGGCGGATCGAGTCGGGGCACGCCCCGAACGTGATCCCGCAGCACGCCGAGCTGTCCGGGACCGTGCGCTGTCTGGACCTGGAGGCCTGGCGGCAGGCCCCCGACCTCGTGCACGCGGCCATCGACGAGGTCGCCACCATGCACCGCGCCAAGTCCGAGATCACCTATGTGCGCGGAGTGCCGCCCGTGGTCAACGACCGGGAGTCCACCGAACTGCTGCGCCGGGCGATGGCGGCGCGGCGGGGCCGGGACTCCGTCGAGAGCACCGAGCAGAGCCTCGGCGGCGAGGACTTCTCCTGGTACCAGGAGCACGTCCCGGGCGCCATGGCCCGGCTCGGCGTCCGCAAGCCCGGCGAGCGCACCGTGCGCGATCTTCACCAGGGCGACTTCGACGCCGACGAGCACGCAATCAAGGTCGGCGTGGAGATGTTCACGGCGGCGGCCTTCCTGGAGCCGAACGACGTACAGGGCTGAGCGCCCGGGCCCGGGGTCTCTGCGGCCCCCCGGGGGTGACCCGGAGGCGGGTTCCTGGGGGTGGCACGAGACCGGGCCCTGGGGCGGCCTGGGGACAGGTGCCCGGGGTGGCGCCGAGACGGGCTTCTGGGGTGGCCCGGGGACGGGCGTCCGGGGTGGCGCCGAGACGGGCTTCTGGGGTGGCCCGGAGACGGGGCTCTGGGGTGGCCCGGGGACGGGCGTCCGGGGTGGCGCCGAGACGGGCTTCTGGGGTGGCCCGGGGACGGGCGTCCGGGGTGGCGCCGAGACGGGGCCCTGGGGTGGCCCGGAGACGGGGCCCTGGGGTGGCCCGGAGACGGGCGTCCGGGGTGGCCCCCGAGGTGGGTGCCCGGGGCCCGGGACGGTTCCGCTGGCCGGCGCAACACACTTGTAAGCCATTCGTACACGCTCCGCAACAGCGCCATGAGAGGACCGGGAGAGCGAGTTCAGATGCTGTTTGCCTCGAATCGATAACGGCTTCGCGAGAGGGTTTTTTGCGACATCTACGCGCGTTACGATGCCGCGAAGCCGACGCCGCCGGGGCGTTTCGGCTCGAGCACTGGCATGGTGCTCACATCAAGCGCCGACACGGCGCTCAGGTCAGGTGAAGGAGCCTCCCGTGCGCCGGGTAGCCAAGCTTTCCGCTGCGGCAATCGCCACCGCAGCTCTCGCCGTGACTGCCACCGCGTGTGGCAGCACGTCCTCCGACAACAACGCCAGCCCCTCGTCCTCGGGCGGCGCCAAGGGCGGCATCAAGATCGGCCTCGCTTACGACGTCGGCGGCCGTGGTGACCGTTCCTTCAACGACTCCGCCGCGCGCGGTGCCGACAAGGCCGCGAAGGAGTTCGGCGGTTCCATCAAGGAGCTGACCGCCAAGACCTCCGACACCGAGGCCGACCGCGAGCAGCGCCTGTCGGACCTGGCGCAGGCGGGGTACAACCCGATCGTCGCCGTCGGGTTCTCCTACGCGCCGGCCGTGACCAAGATCGCCAAGCAGTTCCCGAAGACCAACTTCGGCATCGTCGACTCGGTCGTGAACGCGAGCAACGTCGACAGCATCACGTTCACCGAGGAGCAGGGCTCCTACCTGGCCGGTGTCGCCGCGGCACTGAAGACCAAGAAGGACCACGTCGGCTTCATCGGCGGTGTCGACGTCCCGCTGATCAAGAAGTTCGAGGCGGGCTACGTCCAGGGCGTCAAGGACACCAACCCGAAGATCAAGGTCGACACCCAGTACCTGAGCCACGGCTCGGACTTCTCCGGCTTCGCCAGCCCCGACAAGGGCAAGGAGGCCGCGCAGGGCATGCTCGACAACGGCGCCGACGTGATCTACTCGGCCGCCGGCTCCTCCGGCAACGGCGCGATCGAGGCCGTCAGCGGCACCAAGGGTGCCTGGGCCATCGGCGTGGACTCGGACCAGTACAACATCCCGGGTCTGGCCAAGTACAAGAACTCGATCTTGACCTCCATGGTCAAGAACGTCGACGTCGGTGTGTACGACTTCATCAAGTCCGTGCACGACGGCAAGCCGCTGGCCGGCCTCAACGCCTACTCCCTCGCCAAGAACGGTGTCTCGCTGGCCACCAGCGGTGGCTTCATCAACGACATCCAGCCCAAGCTGGACGCCGCGAAGCAGAAGATCGTCTCCGGCCAGATCAAGGTCAAGACCACCCCGTGACCCGTCCGGTACGGCCGGACCGCCTATGCGGCGGTCCGGCCGCACCGCGGGACCTGAGGCTCGGCGCGGGGGCGCCCTCCGGAGCCCCCCGTCGAGCCATAACAATGTGTCAACTCTACGCGTGTAGCGTGGAGTTGCCGCGCTAGCGTCGCCGACGCCCAAGCCCTCCCCTACGCAGCCCCTTTCCCCGAGGAGAGTGCGCCATCAACGCGTCCAGCCCTCCCGCTGCCGTCGAACTGCGCGGCATCACCAAGCGTTTCCCCGGCGTCGTCGCCAACCGCGACATCGACATCACGGTCCACACGGGCACCGTCCACGCCCTGTGCGGTGAGAACGGCGCCGGCAAGTCCACCCTGATGAAGATCCTCTACGGCATGCAGCAGCCGGACGAGGGCACCATCACGGTCAATGGCGAACAGGTCACCTTCCACAACCCCGGCGACGCCATCGCCCGCGGCATCGGCATGGTGCACCAGCACTTCATGCTCGCCGACAACCTCACCGTGCTGGAGAACGTCGTCCTCGGCGCGGAGAAGCTGTACGGCATCGGCCACAAGGCCCGCACCAGGATCAAGGAGATCTCGGACGCGTACGGCCTGAACGTCCGCCCGGACGTGCTGGTGGAGGAGCTGGGCGTCGCCGACCGCCAGCGCGTGGAGATCCTCAAGGTCCTCTACCGTGGCGCCAAGACCCTCATCCTCGACGAGCCGACGGCCGTGCTCGTGCCGCAGGAGGTCGACGCGCTCTTCGACAACCTGCGCGAGCTGAAGTCCGAGGGCCTCACCGTCATCTTCATCTCCCACAAGCTGGGCGAGGTGCTGTCGGTCGCCGACGAGATCACCGTCATCCGGCGCGGCACCACCGTCGGCACGGTCTCGCCGCAGGGCACCACCCCCAAGCAGCTCGCCGAGCTGATGGTCGGCGCCGAGCTGCCCACCCCGGAGACCGCGGAGTCCACCGTCACGGACGTGCCGATGCTGAAGGTCGAGGGGCTGCACCTGGCGCAGACCGACCTGGAGGGCATCGAGCGGATCATCCTGGACCAGATCTCCCTCACCATCCACAAGGGCGAGGTCCTCGGCATCGCCGGTGTGGAGGGCAACGGCCAGTCCGAGCTGGTCGAGGCGATCATGGGCATGCGCCACCCGGACGCCGGCGTGATCACCCTCGACGGCACCGACATCTCCGGCACCCCCACCCGCGACCGCCGCGAGGCCGGCATCGGCTACATCCCCGAGGACCGCCACCGCCACGGCCTGCTGCTGGAAGCCCCGCTGTGGGAGAACCGCATCCTCGGCCACGTCACCGAGAAGCCCAACGCGCGCGGCCGGCTGCTCGACATCAAGGCCGCCCGCGCCGACACCGAGCGGATCGTCCAGGCCTACGACGTCCGCACCCCCGGTATCGACGTGACCGCGGGCTCGCTGTCCGGCGGCAACCAGCAGAAGCTGATCGTCGGCCGCGAGATGAGCCACGACCCCAAGCTGCTCATCGCCGCCCACCCCACCCGCGGTGTGGACGTCGGCGCCCAGGCGGCCATCTGGGACTACATTCGCGAGGCCCGCCGCGAGGGACTGGCCGTCCTGCTGATCTCCGCGGACCTGGACGAGCTGATCGGGCTCTCCGACACCCTGCGGGTGATGTACCGCGGCCGCCTGGTCGCCGACGCCGACCCCGCCACCATCACCCCCGAAGAGCTGGGCTCCGCCATGACGGGTGCGGCCACCGGCCACCTGGAGCACACAGAGGACGACGAGCGATGAACAAGCTGACCTCACGGATCGACAAGGAGCGGCTGCTCCTCGGACTCGCCGCGCCGGTGCTGGCGGTCGTCGCCGCGCTCGTCGTCACCGCCCTGGTGATCCTCGCGACCGGCAAGAACCCCGGCTCCGCGTTCAGCGACATGCTGACCTACGGCTTCGCCAGCGACAGCCAGGTCTACATCCTGAACAAGGCGACGACGTACTACCTCGCGGGCGTCTCCGTCGCCATCGGCTTCCGGATGAACCTGTTCAACATCGGCGTCGACGGCCAGTACCGGCTCGCCGCGTTCTTCGCCGCCGTCCTCGGCGGGGCGCTGACCGTACCCGGCTGGATCGCCATCCCGCTGATCCTCATCTGCGCCATGGCGACCGGCGCCCTGTGGGCGGCCATCGCGGGCATCCTCAAGGTGACGCGCGGCGTCAGCGAGGTCATCTCGACCATCATGCTGAACTCGATCGCCACCGCGATCATCGCCTACCTGCTGCAGCCCGGAAAGCTGGCCCAGCTGGAACAGGGCGGCACCGTGGTCTCCACCAAGCCGCTGCCGTCGTCCTCGTACTTCTTCAGCATCAACACCGGCCCGGCCGGGCAGCTGTGGGGCTTCATCTTCATCGCCGCCGCCGTCGGTGTCGCGTACTGGTTCGTCCTCGGCCGCACCCGGTTCGGCTTCGACCTGCGCACCGTCGGCCAGTCCGAGAGCGCCGCCTCCGCGAGCGGTGTGTCCGTGAAGAAGATGATCGCCACCAGCATGATCATCTCGGGTGCGGTGGCCGGTCTGATCGGCATGCCGACCCTGCTCAACGACTCCTACGCGTTCAGCAACGACTTCCCGGTCGGCATCGGCTTCACCGGCATCGCCATCGCGCTGCTCGGCCGCAACCACCCGATCGGCATCGCGCTCGGCGCCCTGCTCTGGGGCTTTTTGGAGCGCACCACCAACCACCTGGAGTTCCAGGGCTACGACAAGGAGATCCTCGGCGTCATCCAGGGCGTCATCGTCCTGTGCGTCGTGATCGCCTACGAGGTCGTGCGCCGTTACGGCCTCAAGCGCCAGCAGCAGAAGGTCGGCGCCGAACTCGCCGCCCAGGCCGCCGCCCCGACGAAGAAGCAGGAGGTGGCGTGATGACTGCCACGATGACCGACACGCCGCCGCCCGCGGCGCCCAAGGCGGCGGGCGCGCCGCAGCGCTCGGGCCGCTCCTTCGGCCAGATCCTCCTGCTCGTGGCGGGTGCGCTGCTGCTCCTGGCCGCGGTCCGCATGATCACCGGCTCCCAGCAGCTCGACTCCGCCGGTCAGGTCAGCGCCGCGCTCGGCCTCGCCGTGCCGATCGGCCTCGCCGGCCTCGCCGGTCTGTGGTCCGAGCGCTCCGGTGTGGTCAACATCGGCCTCGAAGGCATGATGATCCTCGGCACCTTCGGCGCCGGCTGGGTCGGCTGGCAGTCCAGCCCCTGGCTCGGCCTGCTGTGCGGGATCGGCTTCGGCGTCCTCGGCGGCCTGCTGCACGCCGTCGCCACCGTCACCTTCGGCGTCGACCACATCGTCTCCGGTGTCGCGATCAACCTGCTCGCGCTGGGCGCCACCCAGTACCTCGCCAAGCTGTTCTTCGCGGGCGGCAGCGCGGCCAACGCGGGCGGCAACCCCAAGCAGTCCCCGCCGGTGGACTCGCTGCCGCAGGTCACCGTGCCCGGCCTGTCCAGCGGCCTGCACTCGATCGAGACCCACCACTGGTTCCTGATCTCCGACCTCGCCGGCATCATCGGCGGTCTGGTCACCAACCTGTCCGTGATCACGATCCTGGCCGTGGTGCTGTTCGTCGGCAGCTGGTGGCTGCTGTGGCGCACCCCGTTCGGTCTGCGGCTGCGCTCCTGCGGTGAGAACCCGACCGCCGCCGAGTCCCTCGGTGTCAACGTCTACACGTACAAGTACGCGGCCGTGGCCGTCTCCGGTGGCCTCGCCGGCCTCGGCGGTGCCTTCCTCGCGCTGGTCACCTCGCACACCTACCTGGAGGGCCAGACCGGTGGCCGCGGCTACATCGGCCTCGCGGCGATGATCTTCGGCAACTGGCGTCCGGGCGGACTCGCGATGGGCGCGGGCCTGTTCGGCTACTCCGACGCGCTCCAGCTGCGCAACGGCGGTCCGACCGTCCACGCGCTGCTGCTCCTGCTGGTCATCCTGCTCGTCGCCCTGGCAGGCTGGAAGCTGTATCGCACGTCGCTGTGGCAGGGCGCGATCAGCCTGATCGTGGCGGCGCTGGTGCTGCTGTGGTACCTCGTCACCGACGAGGTCCCGAGCGACTTCGTGGGTGCCACGCCGTACGTCGTCACCCTGCTGGTGCTGTCGCTGTCGGCGCAGCGCCTGCGGATGCCGAAGGCGGACGGCATGCGCTACCGGAAGGGTCAGGGCAAGTGACGCGGAATGCCGCCGGGTTCGACTGGGAGGCGCTGCGGGAGGTGGCGCGCGAGGCGATGTCCCACGCTTACGCCCCCTACTCCGGCTTCCCGGTCGGCGTGGCGGCCCGGGTCGACGACGGCCGCACGGTCACCGGCTGCAACGTGGAGAACGCCTCCTACGGCATCGGCCTGTGCGCCGAGTGCGGCCTGGTGTCCGACCTGCAGCGCACGGGCGGCGGCCGCCTGACGCACTTCACGTGCGTGGACGGCACCGGCGGACTGCTGGTGCCCTGTGGCCGCTGCCGTCAGCTGCTGTACGAGTTCGGCGGGCCGGACCTCCTCCTGGACACCCCCGCGGGCGTCCTCTCGCTGTCCGAGATGCTGCCCCAGGCCTTCGGCCCGGACCATCTCACCAAGTAAGTCCCGTACGGCCCCCCTGCCCCGCTCGCAGGGGGGCCGCACACTTCGCACCTCCGGAAGGAAGCCACCAGCCATGGCCATGGACGCCATCTCCGTGATCCGCACCAAGCGGGACCGCGGCGAGCTGACCGACGAGCAGATCGACTGGGTCATCGACGCGTACACCCGCGGCGAGGTCGCCGACGAGCAGATGTCCTCGCTCGCCATGGCGATCCTGCTCAACGGCATGAACCGGCGCGAGATCGCCCGGTGGACGGCGGCAATGATCGCCTCCGGCGAGCGCATGGACTTCTCCACCCTGTCCCGCCCGACGGCCGACAAGCACTCGACGGGTGGCGTCGGCGACAAGATCACGCTCCCGCTGGCCCCCCTCGTCGCGGCCTGCGGTGCCGCGGTCCCGCAGCTCTCCGGCCGGGGCCTCGGCCACACGGGCGGCACCCTGGACAAGCTGGAGTCGATCCCGGGCTGGCGCGCGCTGCTCTCGAACGAGGAGATGCTGTCCGTGCTGGAGGGGACCGGCGCGGTCATCTGCGCGGCGGGCGACGGCCTGGCCCCGGCGGACAAGAAGCTGTACGCGCTGCGGGACGTGACGGGCACGGTGGAGGCGATCCCGCTCATCGCCTCCTCGATCATGTCGAAGAAGATCGCCGAGGGCACGGGCTCGCTGGTGCTGGACGTGAAGGTGGGCAGCGGCGCCTTCATGAAGACGCTGGACGACGCCCGCGAACTGGCGACCACCATGGTCGGCCTGGGCACCGACCACGGCGTGAAGACGGTGGCCCTCCTGACCGACATGTCGACCCCGCTGGGCTTGACGGCCGGCAACGCGCTGGAGGTCCGCGAGTCGGTGGAGGTCCTGGCGGGCGGCGGCCCGGCGGACGTGGTGGAACTGACGCTGGCCCTGGCGCGCGAGATGCTGGAGGCGGCCGGGGTGAAGGACGCCGACCCGGCGAAGGCCCTGGTCGACGGCTCGGCGATGGACGTCTGGCGCCGCATGATCGCGGCGCAGGGCGGCGACCCGGACGCGGTGCTGCCCACGTCGAGGGAGCAGCACGTGATCAAGGCGCCGTCCTCGGGTGTCCTCACCCGCCTGGACGCCTACGACATCGGCATCGCCGCCTGGCGCCTCGGCGCCGGTCGCGCCCGCAAGGAGGACCCGGTGCAGGCGGCGGCGGGCGTCGAGATGCACGCCAAGCCGGGCGACACGGTGACGGAGGGCCAGCCCCTCCTGACCCTCCACACGGACACCCCCGAGCGCTTCGAGTACGCGCTGCAGGCGGTGCAGGGCTCGTACGACATCGCGGCGCCGGGCACGGACTTCACGCCGTCGCCGGTGGTGCTGGAACGTATCGCCTGACCTGGGATTTCCTCGTTTGCGTGAACGGGACCGGTGGACCGCCGCCGGTCCCGTTCGGCATGCTGGGATCGGTGACGCACCGATTGGAGAACCGCCATGAGCGCACTCGCCGTCGACCACTCGTCGGCCAGCAGCCACGAGTGGGACGACGTCGTCCGGATCTGGCAGGAGACGGACGCGCCAGAGGGCTGCAAGGTGGAGATCATCGAGGGGATCGTCACCGTGGCACCACCGCCGTCCAACGCCCATAACGACATTGCCGACCTCGTGCAGCGCGAGCTGTACAAGGTCATTCCTCGGGACTGGGGCATCTACCAGACTCTGGGCACGGCCGTGCCGTCCCGCGACGGGCTCTACATGCCCGACCTCGCGGTAGCGCCGAGGGAGGCACTGCGCGTGGAGAAGCGCAATTACGTCCCGGCGGCTGCGGCCGAGCTGGTCGTTGAGATCACCTCGAAGTCGAACGCGAGCAACGACCGCATCAAGAAGGCCGCTGGATACGCTCAGGCGGGCGTTCCGCTCTACCTCCTCATCGACAGCTGGGCGCCCGGAGGCCCCACTATCACGCTGTACGGTGAGCCGCAGGGCGATGTGTACCGCGTGCTGCGCGCAGGAAAGTTCGGCGACGAGTTCATGCTTCCGGAGCCGTTCAATCTGGAGCTCGACACCAGCGAGTTCCCCGTCGACTGACCCGCCGTCACCCCAACACCGCCGCCACCCCCACCAGCACCGGCACCGACACGACCGTCGACAGCAGGATCGACTCGCGGGCCAGGCCCTCGGCCACCCGGTAGCGGCTCGCGTAGGTGAAGATGTTCTGCGCGCCCGGGAGGGCCGAGGTCACCACCACGTCCAGCAGCGGGGCGCCGTGGAGGCCGAAGACCGCCGTCGCCAGCGCCCACGCCACCAGCGGCTGGCCCAGGGACTTCAACGCCACGGACAGCAGGACCAGTCGGCGGTCCCGGCCCCGGCCGGGGGCCGAACTGCCGGGCAGCGACATGCCGAAGGCCAGCAGGGCCGCCGGGACTGACATGTTGCCGATCAGGGTCAGGGGATTCAGCAGCGGGCCGGGGATGGTCCAGCCCGCCGCCGACACCACGACTCCCGACAGCGAGCCCACCGCTATGGGATTGCGCAGCGGTGTCAGCAGGCGCCGCCACAGCGTGCCCTTCTCGCCCATGCCGGACAGGTCCAGGATCGTCAGCGCGACCGGCGCCACCAGGACCACCTGGAACAGCAGCACCGGCGCCACCAGCGACGCGTCGCCCAGGACGTACGCCGCGATCGGAATACCGAGGTTGCCCGAGTTGACGTAACCGGAGCACAGGGCGCCGATGGTCGTACGGCCCACGCCCCAGCTGCGTACGGTAGCCACCGCCACGTAGGCCCCGACGACCGCCGCCGTGCTCAGCGCCGTCACCAGCAGGCGAGCCGAGAACAGCACCGACAGGTCGGCGCGCGCGAGGGTCGTGAACAGGAGCGCGGGGCCCGCCACCGTGAAGGCCAGCCGGGTCAGCACCTCGCCGCCCTGCACCCCGAGCGTCCCGCGCCGCCCGAGCACATAACCCACCCCGATGACGACCGCGATCACCGCGAACCCGCTCAGCACCCCCGTCACACGGCCAACCCTCCGAGGAGAACGGGGAACCGGTCAATGTGATCTGTGCCGGCGCTGATCGATGCCGATGAGTTCCGCCCGGTCCGCCGGTCTACCGAACGTGGACGCCAAGGAACCCGCCGTGCTCGTGCTGCCCGGCCCCGTCACCCGGGACGAGGCGGCGGCGCTGTGTGCCCGGGTGCAGATGCTGCTGGCGGGCAGCGGGGCCCGCGTCGTCGTGTGCGACGTGGGCGAGCTCGGGCCCCCGGGCCTGGCCGCCGTGGACCTGCTGGCCCGGCTGGAGCTGGCCGCCCGCCGGGCCGGCGGGCGGATCCGGCTGCGGGACCCCGATCCCGCGCTACACGCCCTTCTCGACCTCGCCGGGCTCCGCTTCCAGATGGAGGGGGAGGCCGAAGAGCGGGAACCAGCGCTTGGTGTCGAGGAAGCAGTGGAAACCGGTGATCCGGCCCTCTGACAGCTCCAGCACCTGCACGGCCCAGGGAGCGAAACCGCCCTGCTCCTCGTCCGGCTTGTAGTGCGCGAACCCCGGCAGTCCGTTGGCCTGCACCGGCAGCAGGCGGGAGCCGGCACAGGAGGCGCCGAGCGTCGACATGAAACCGGTGATGTCGGCCGGGCCGCGCAGCCACAGGTCGAACGGCGGCATCGTCATGATGGCGTCCTCCTGCAGCAGCGCCGTCAGCGCCGTCATGTCGTAGCCCTCGAAGGCTTTGACATAGCGCTCCAGGAGTTTCTGCTGCTCCTCGTCGAGAGGATCGGACACCGCGCCCTCGGGGCTCGCGTCCGCGCGCTCCGCGAGCGTGGCCCGCGCCCGCTGCAGCGCGCTGTTGACCGAGGCGACCGAGGTGTCGAGCAGCTCGGCGACCTCGCTGGCCTTCCAGGCCAGCACCTCGCGCAGGATCAGCACCGCCCGCTGCTTGGGCGGCAGCTGCTGGAGGGCCGCCATGAAGGCCAGCCGGATCGACTCCTTCGTGACGGCGGCCTCCGCCGGATCGTCGACCGTAGGCAGCACGCGCGCGTCCGGCATCGGCTCCAGCCAGGTGTGGTCGGGGCGGGGGGAGAGCGCGACCTGCGCGAGCGGTGTCGATTCCGTCAGGTCCATCGGTCTCGCCCGCTTGTTGCCCGCCGTCAGCATGTCCAGGCACACGTTCGTCGCGATCCGGTACAGCCACGAGCGCAGGCTGGAGCGGCCCTCGAACTTGTCGTAGCTCCGCCACGCCCGCACCAGGGTGTCCTGCACCGCGTCCTCCGCCTCGAAGGAGGAGCCGAGCATCCGGTAGCAGTACCCGGTCAGTTCGGTCCGGTGCTTCTCCAGTGCGACGTCGAGGTCCGCCGTCGCCGTGCTGTCACCCATCGTCCACCCACCCCTGTGGCCGTCCCTGTAGCGCGCCATCGCGCCCCAGCACTTGGGAAGCTACCGCAGCCCACTGACAACGGCCCCCCGAGTCCGGAAAGGCGCAGCTCAGACCAGTTGCTTCACGGACATGAGCAGATGCCGGTGCCCCTCTGCCACCCCGGTTCCGTTCAGCAACGCCCGCTGCCCGGCCCCGAGCAGCTCCATCCGCAGCCCGGTGCCCTCGAAGGAGGTCAGCGCGTCGAGCAGATACGCCGGGTTGAACGCCACGGTGACCTCCGCCGCGCCCCGCAGGACGGCCGGCAGCCGCTGTGCCGCCACGTCGTCGCCGTAGCCCGCCCGCACCAGCAGCGAGCTCTCGGCCGCGGTGAAGTCCAGCCGCACCGGGCTGTTCGCCTCCGCCACCACCGCCACCCGGCGCACCGCCTCCGCCACCGCCCCGGCCGCCACCTCGGCGACTGCGGCCCCCGTCAGCTCGAACAGCGACCCGTACCCCGGCAGCCGCCCCTCCAGCCGCCGCAGCACCGTCTGCGCGCCCCCGCCCTCGAATCCGCCCTCGAACCCGATCACGCCCCCGCCGGTCCCCGCCCGCGGATCCAGTCCGATCCGCACGGTCCCGCACCGCGCCAGCGCCCGCGCCGCCTCCAGCAGCCGCCGCGCGGGCACCAGCACCTCCACCGGATCCCCGGCCGTCCCCGCCCCCGGCTTCCACTCCAGCCGCCGTACGGCATACCGGTACCGGTCGGACGCCGACAGGGTCATCTCCTCGCCGTCCAGGCGGAGCTGGATCCCGGTGAGCACCGGCAGCGTGTCGTCGCGGCCCGCCGCCACCGCCACCTGCCCGACGGCCGTCGCGAACGTCTCCGCGTCCACCGCACCGTACTCCGGGGGCGTCTCGGGCAGCGCGGGATACTCCTCGTACGGCAGCGTCGACAGCCCGAACCGGGTGCCGTCCGCCTCCACGGTGAACCGCGTCCCCTCCAGCGCACAGTTCACCGGCCCCTCGGGCACCACCCGGCACACGTCCAGCAGTCTGCGCCCCGGCACCAGCACCCGGCCGGCTGCCGTCACCTCGGCCGCCGCCTCCGCCCGGACCGCGATCTCGAAGTCGAACCCGGACACCGCCAGCCGCCCCGCCCCCGCGGCCAGCACCAGTCCGCCGAGCACGGGCACCGGCGTCCGGGCGGCCAGCGCGCGTGCGGCCCTGCCCACGGCCTCCGCCAGCTCTCCGCGCGCGATCCGGAACTCCATACGGCAAACCCCCTGCATCGACGGGCCAGTTGTCCGGCAGACGCTATCCGCGCCCACTGACAACCGGCCCCGAGCAGGGGGAACGCCGGGTTCGGCGCGTCAGGCCACGACCGGCTCCCGCCGCGCCGCCACCCGGGCCGCGCGCGTGCCGAGCACCGTGATGGTGACGACGCCGGCGACCGCGAGCAGACCGACGCCGACCGTGCCGCCCCAGCCGTCGGCGTGGAAGGCCGTCGCGCCGACCGTGCTGCCGACGCTGGAGCCGATGTAGTACATGGACTGGTACAGGGCCGAGGCCTGGGCGCGGCCCCGCGTGGCCGTCTTGCTGACCGCCGAGGAGGCGACCGCGTGGCCCGCGAAGAAGCCCGCCGTGATCAGCACCAGGCCCAGCAGGACCAGCGGCAGGGAGGGGGCCAGCGAGAGCAGCAGGCCCGCCGCCGTCGTACCGCCCGCCAGGTACAGCGCGCCCCGGCGGCCGAGCCGGCCCACCAGCCGGCCCGCCGTGGACGCCGACACCGTGCCCACCAGGTAGACCAGGAAGATCGAGCCGATGATGCCCTGCGGCAGCCCGAACGGCGCACCCGTCAGCCGGTAGCCGATCACCGTGTACACACCGCCGAACACCGTCATGAACAGCGCGCCGATCGCGTACAGCCGCCGCAGCAGCGGGTTCGCGAGGTGGGCGCGGACCGTGCCGAGCAGGACCCCGGGCCGCAGTGAACCGGCCGTGAAGTGCTTCGGCGCCGGCAGCAGCAGCCGGAAGGCGATCGCGCATCCGACGGCGATCACGCCGATCGCGCCGACGGCCACCCGCCAGCCCCACTCCTGGGCCACCCAGCCGGTGATCACCCGGCCGCTCATGCCGCCCACGCTGTTGCCCGCGACGAACAGGCCGATCGCCGTGACCAGCGCCTTCGGCCGGACCTCCTCGGCCAGATAGGCCTGCGCCGAGGCCGGCAGCCCGGCCAGCGCCGCGCCCTGCACCGCCCGCAGCACCACCAGCACCCCGAGCGACGGCGCGAACGGCACCAGCAGTCCCACGGTCACCGCGACGGCCAGCGAGGCCGTCATCACCGTACGGCGGCCGTAGCGCTCGGAGAGGGCGCTCATGGGCAGGACGAACAGGGCCAGTCCGCCGGTCGCGGCCGCCACGGTCCAGCTCGCCTCGCTCGCCGCGACCCCGAACTCGCCGGAGATCAGCGGCAGCAGGGCCTGCGTGGAGTACAGGAGGGCGAAGGTCGCGACTCCGGCGAGGAAGAGGGCGAGGCTCATCCGGCGGTAGCCGGGCCCGCCCGGAGTCATACGGGAGTCGGAGGCGGAGGTGTCGGAGACGGGGACGTGCGGTGCGGCGCCCACGATGGTGGACGCCCCGGTACTGGCGGGAGACATGCCTCGACCGTATGGAGGGCCGTCTCATCCGTCCAATGCATGGAATCGCCATAATCGTTCCCATGCAGCATCAGCAGAGCTCACAGCCTCGCCTGTCACCGAACAGTGACACAGAAGACATGTCCGCGATGTCGCGGGTGCTGGCGCCCCGCCTCGCGTACTTCGCCGGCGTGGCCCGCACCGAGCACGTCACCCGCGCCGCCCACGAGATGAACGTCCCCCAGTCCACCCTCTCCCGCGCGATGGCCCGCCTGGAGCAGGACCTGGGCGTCGACCTGTTCGCCCGGCACGGCCGCACGGTCTCCCTGACCCCCGCCGGCCGCACCTTCCTCACCTCCGTCGAACGCGGCCTCGCCGAGATCGAGCGGGCCGCCGAGGAGGTGCGCGCCGATGCCGACCCGGCCACCGGCAAGGTCGCCTTCGGCTTCCTGCACACCATGGGCGCCGAGACCGTACCCGGCCTTCTGCACGCCTTCCGCGAGGACCACCCGCGCGTCCGCTTCAGCCTGGTCCAGAACTACGGCGAGGCCATGCTGGAGGGCCTGCGCGCCGGCGAGCTGGACCTCTGCCTCACCTCACCGGTCCCCGACGCCCCCGATCTGGTCGCCCGCCGCCTGGACGAGCAGAAACTCCGCCTGGTGGTCCCCGCCGACCACCGCCTGGCCTCCCGCCGCCGCATCCGCCTCGCCGAGGCCGCCGACGAATCCTGGGTCACCCTGGAACCCGGCTACGGCCTGCGCCGCATCTTCGACTCCCTGTGCCGGGAGGCCGGCTTCCGCCCGAGGGTCGCTTTCGAGGGCGAGGAGGCGGAAACCCTGCGGGGCTTGGTGGCGGCGGGCCTGGGGGTCGCCCTCCTGCCACCGCCGACGGTCCCCAGGCCAGGGGTCGTGGAGCTGACGGTGACGGCCCCGAGGGCGGTACGGGAGATCGGCGTGGCGTGGCTGGCGGACCGCCCGGACACCCCGCCGGTGGCGGCGTTCAAGAAGTTCCTGCTGTCGAGACGGGGCAGCCTGCTGCCGACCTGAGCGGCGCCGGTCCGAAGGGGCTCTACCGCTTCAACGACTTACCGAACCCCGCGGCCAACGGCATCCGGAGCCCGATCGGCGGCGGAGCGGCCAGCGCGTCCTCGACAGGGCGGGACACGGAGTGCCCGAACAGGGCGCCCATCATGAAATCGACGGCCAGCCAGGCCACTTCGTCCCGATGCCCATGCAGCCCGTGCCCGTCGGAATGCACCTCGAACCGGCACACCTCCCGGTTCACCTTCTTCGCCCGCGCCGCGAACCGGAACGACAGCTCGGGATCGGTCCGCTCGTCGTTCGTGCCGTGCACGATCAGCACCCGCCGCCCCACGAGCTGCCGCACCGGCTCGGCAGGCGCGGCCACATCGTCCTCCGGCAGCCAAGGAGCCAGCGCGACAACGGAGTTGACGGCCTCATGCCCACCGGCGCGCAGCGCCGCCCGGCCGCCCATGTCCATCCCGACCAGGCACACGGGAACGTCCCCGTACCGTCGTACGACCTCGTCGGCCGCCCACTCCGCGTCCGCCGCCAGATGCGCCTCGCTGCCGTTCCAGCCCCGGTACCGGTAGTGGACGGTATGGACGGCCAGTCCCTCCTCCCGCCCCGCGCGAGCGAACCGCCGGCCCAGCGAGCGCAGCGCGGTCGCCGCCCGAACGAGGGATGGCCCGCGGTCGGAGACCTCCTCCCCGCCGGGGAGCAGCACCACCGCTCCGCACACCGCCGTCGGCTCCGGGCCGACTGCCTTTCCCAGCCTGGCCGTTCGGGCCGGCGTCGCTTGCTGTCCCATGGCAGAACAGTGTCAGAAGGAGCGGTGTACGAAACCCTTACGTGCGGTCACCTTTGCGTATCGGCGGAAAAGCGATGTCGCCGATTCCCGGTCTTCTACGCGCGTAGGCGCTACAGTGCGGAAATGACGAGCCAGACCGCACCGACCGGGACGCTTCCGACGCCGGACCAGATCCGCCGGGCGCCCAAGGTTCTGCTGCACGACCACCTCGACGGCGGGCTCCGCCCCGGAACCGTCGTCGAACTCGCCCAGGAGACCGGCTACTCGGAGCTGCCCGAGACCGATCCGGACAAGCTGGGCCTCTGGTTCCGCGAGGCCGCCGACTCCGGCTCGCTGGAACGGTATCTGGAGACCTTCAGGCACACCGTCGGCGTCATGCAGACGCGGGAGGCGCTCGTCCGGGTGGCCCGCGAGTGCGCCGAGGACCTCGCGGAGGACGGGGTCGTCTACGCCGAGGTGCGGTACGCCCCCGAGCAGCACCTGGAGCGCGGGCTGACCCTGGAGGAGGTGGTCGAGGCCGTCAACGAGGGGTTCCGGCAGGGCGAGCGGCTCGCCCGGGAGAACGGCCGTCGCATCCGGGTCGGCGCCCTGCTGACCGCCATGCGGCACGCCGCCCGCTCCCTGGAGATCGCTGAGCTCGCCAACCGCTACCGGGACTCCGGAGTCGTCGGCTTCGACATCGCGGGTGCCGAGGCCGGCTATCCGCCCACCCGGCACCTGGACGCCTTCGAGTACCTCAAGCGCGAGAACAACCACTTCACCATCCATGCCGGCGAGGCCTTCGGGCTGCCGTCCATCTGGCAGGCGTTGCAGTGGTGCGGTGCCGACCGGCTCGGGCACGGGGTGCGGATCATCGACGACATCGAGGTCCGCGAGGACGGCTCCGTGACGCTCGGCCGGCTGGCGTCGTACGTCCGTGACAAGCGGATCCCGCTGGAACTGTGCCCCAGCTCCAACCTGCAGACCGGGGCGGCGCCCTCCTACGCCGAGCACCCGATCGGACTGCTGCGCCGGCTGCACTTCCGGGCCACCGTGAACACCGACAACCGGCTGATGTCGCACACCAGCATGAGCCAGGAATTCGAGCATCTGGTCGATGCCTTCGGTTACACGCTCGACGATCTGCAATGGTTCTCCGTCAATGCGATGAAATCAGCGTTCATTCCTTTCGATGAACGACTCGCCATGATCAATGACGTCGTCAAGCCCGGGTATGCGGAGCTGAAATCCGAATGGCTGTTCCGGCAGACGGCCTCCACCAGCACCTCTGCCGATTCCGAGGGCTAGTCACCCCCGGACTCCCGCGCGGAATGCGGACGCGCTTTTACAAGTCGTCCGCATTTCGGTGTTTGCGGCGGGCGGCCCGGCATGTTTACGGTCGTGGACCGCTCAATCGTTCGTGATCTCCGTCTCCGCATTCAAGGACGCATTCACCATGAAGCAGTCTGCTGCCAAGACCCTCGGTGTCGCCGCCCTCGGTGCCGCCTTCGCCGCCGTCGGCGCGGGAGCGGCCAACGCGGCCCCGGCCGTCCCCGACGCCGCCCAGGCCACGCAGGCGCTGGACTCCGTCACCAGGACGCTGCCGGCCGAGAACGTCTCCAAGGCGCTGCCGGGCGCCGCCCAGGTGCTCTCCCAGGGGCAGGGTGCCGTGGGTGCCGGGATGGCCGCCGCGCAGCCAGCCGTCCAGAACGTGCTCGCCAAGGGCCCGACCGCGCCGGTCGCCGGGCTGCTCGGCGGGCTGCCGCTGCACAACACCGGCCTGCCCACGCACGGTCTGCCGGTCAACGGGATCCCGCTCGGCTGACGCCGACGCCGACGGCCGTACGACGCCGCCGGGGCGTCCCGGAACTGTCCGAGGGCGCCCCAGCCGCGTTCACGCGTCCGCCCTCACCAGGCGGTGCGTGTCTTGTCCTCGGCCGGCAGCAGGATCCACAGGGCTATATAGAGCAGGAACTGCGGGCCCGGCAGCAGGCAGGAGAGCAGGAAGATCACCCGCATCGTCGTCGCGGAGATGCCGAAGCGCCGTGCCAGTGCGGCGCACACTCCGCCGATCACGCGGCCGTGGGTGGGGCGGGCAAGGGCGGACATGGCGACTCCTCCGTGGTCGTCGGCTCGCTCGTCGAGCCGGGGCCGGGGCCGCCCCGGTGGCGTCCCTCGACCGTCTTCCACAGTAGGGAGACGAAGCGGGCGAAGCGTCGCTCTACGGGGCGATCCCGACCCTGGGAATCGTCGGGGTGCGACCCTGAGGCAGCTCCTCCTGCACGGTGACGGGCGGCTCCGCCCCGGCGTCCGGCCGTGCTTCCCGGCGCCGCAGCCAGGCGCGGCCCGCCGGGACGACGGCCAGGTGGGCCAGGGCGACGCCCGCCGTGTTCAGCAGCAGCGAGTCGACGTCCACGACCCTGCCGGGCACGCCGGTCTGCAGCAGGGCTACGCCGGTGGAGACGAGGGCGCCCGCGGCGGTCGTACGGACCAGGGAGGAGAGCGGGGAGCCGGTGAGCCTGCCGTGTGCCATCGGCAGCAGCACGCCCAGCGGGGCGAGCAGGGCCAGGCCCTCGCCGATGCGTCTGGCCGCCTGCGGCCAGCCCAGGGCCAGGTCGGCCCGGATGCCGGCGAAGGGGTGCAGGTTGGGGGGCGTGACCCAGGGGACGTCCAGGGGTCGCAGCATCAGCCAGGCGACGAGGGCGAGATGAGCGACGAGGAGGACACCTCCCGTCACCCGGACATGGATCGCGGCGCTGCCGCCGCCTATGGAGCCTTGACGCTGCACGCCCCCCTAGACGCCACGCCGGTGCCGATCGGTTCCGCGCCGCGACGATCCGGTCGCCCTGTGCTGTGGAAAGGGGTTTCACCGCGGGGGTTCCGGTTCGCTGCGGGGCGCTACCTTCCCGCGACCTCGCTCGACGGCGGCTCCGCGCTGCCCGGGCGGTCGCGGACGTCGTCCGTGCAGTCGTAGCGGCGCAGTGGCCCGGTGTCCGGGCCGCCGAGGATGACCGAGCCGTCGTCCTCCGTCGCCGCCGAGTCGGAGAGGGTGCACACGATCTGGGCGAGGGCGTAGGAGGTGAGCCGGGACGGTGCCGTGCTCAGGCGGAGTGCGTCCTCGGGGTCCCCGTGGCCGGGCCCGCGCACCGTGAGGCCGCCCGGCACGTACGTCGTATAGCCCGCGGAGCGCTCCGCGGCGGACGGGGACGCGGCGAGCTGGTCCAGGAGCCCCTGCGCCACGATCACGCGGCGCCGCGCGTCCGGGGTGCCCACGGGGACGCGCACCGTCCGGTCGACGGTCACCAGGGACGCCCCGCACAGCAGGAAGACCTGCACGGGCAGGCCCTGCGAGGACTGCTTGGCCAGGTCCGGGCCGGCCAGCGAGCACGGCACCCGGGAGGGCGCCGCCCCGAAGTCGGTCGGCACCTGGGTGGCCCGGATGCCGCAGCCGGAGAGCAGCAGGCCGAGGAGGGGCAGCGCCAGCAGGCGTCGCACGGTCAGGCGTCGTACGGACATCACCCCTCCTTTCCTGAACTTCCCGGGCTTCCGGAGTTCCCGGAAGCGTCCTTGTCGGTCTTGTCGCCCTCGTCGGTCTCCTCCGTGAGCCGGGAGGCGTCCCGCGGCAGCCGCAGGGTGAACACCGCGCCGCCCTCGGGCGAGTTGGCGGCGCTGATCGCACCACCGTGGATGTGGGCGTTCTCCATGGCGATGGACAGGCCCAGCCCGCTGCCCTCGGAGCGCGGCCGGGAGGCGCTGGCCTTGAAGAACCGGTCGAAGACGTGCGGGAGCACGTCCTCGGGGATGCCCGGCCCGTGGTCACGCACCGCGATGACCAGGTCGTCGCCGTCTATGCGCACCGACACCCGCACCGGAGACCCGCCGTGCTTGAGCGCGTTGCCGATCAGGTTGGCGAGGATGACGTCCAGCCGGCGCGGGTCGAGGCGGGCGTGGATGCCGCGCTCGGCGTCCAGCTCGACCGCGTCCAGCCAGGCCCGGGCGTCGATGCAGGCGGTGATCTGGTCGGCGATGTCGACGTCGTCCAGGACCAGCCGGGCGGTGCCCGCGTCGAAGCGGGTGACCTCCATCAGGTTCTCGACCAGGTCGTTCAGGCGCCGGGTCTCGCTCACCACCAGCCGGACCGCGGGCTCGATCATCGGGTCGATGCCGCCGGCCTCCGACTCCAGCTCCTCCTCCAGCACCTCCGTCACGGCGGTGATGGCGGTCAGCGGCGTCCGCAGCTCATGGCTCATGTCGGCGACGAAGCGACGCGAGGCCTCGTCCCGCGCGGCCATCTCCTCGACCCGTTTCTCCAGCGCCTCGGCGGCGTTGTTGAACGTCCGGGACAGATCGGCGAGTTCGTCGGTCCCCGACACCCGCAGCCGTGTGTCCAGCCTGCCCTCGCCGAGCCGCCGGGCGGCGACCCCCAGCCGGTGCACCGGCTTGAGCACGGTCGTGGCGGCGGCCTGCGCGAGCAGCGCGGCGCCGATCAGCGCGAGCCCGGTGGCGATGCCCAGCGACCAGGCCAGCGAGTTGAGGTCCTTCGCCTCCGGCTCCAGCGACTTGGCCATGTAGCCCGTGGGTCCGCCGCCGATCACCCGCGAACCGGCCACCAGATACGGCGTGCCGTGGTTCACGACCCGCTGCCAGTACAGGTGGTACGGCTCCTTGTTGTCGTCGGTGACCTTCTGCTGCTTGTTCACCGCCGCGCGCAGCGACTTGGGCACGTCCTCCAGTGAGAAGCCGTTGATGCCGCCCGAGTTGCCGTACACCGTCTTGCCGGCGGCGTCCTGGGCGACCAGCAGCACGCTGAAGTGCTGGCTGCTCGCGGCCATCTGGCCCGCCGCGCGCTGCAGTTCGTCCTGTGTGGGATGGGCCGGCAGCGCGCCCGCGCGGTTCTGCATCTCCTGCCGGAAGTCGCGCAGCACCGCGTCCTGGGCGCGGGTGAGCACCGCTTCCCGGTTCAGCCAGTAGGCGATGCCGGACGCCGAGACCGCAGCAGTGAGCGCCACCAGCGCGAAGACGACGACCAGGCGCAGCCTGAGGCTGGTGAACCTGAGCCGCGACAGACTTCCCGTGCGCCGCGCGGACCAGCCGCGCAGCCCCCCTTGCGTGTCGGTCACTGAGGCGCGTCCAGGCGGTAGCCGACACCACGCACGGTACGGATCAGCGTCGGGGACGACGGCACGTCCTCGACCTTCGCGCGCAGCCGCTGCACACAGGCGTCCACGAGCCGCGAGTCACCGAGATAGTCGTGCTCCCACACCAGCCGCAGCAGCTGCTGCCGGGACAGCGCCTGACCGGGCCGCCGGCTCAGCTCCAGCAGCAGCCTGAGCTCGGTCGGGGTCAGCTGCAGATCCTCGCCGTTCTTCGTCACGGTCATCGCCGACCGGTCGATGACGAGGCTGCCGAAGGTCGCCGAGTCGCTGGACTCGCGCTCCCCGCGGCGCAGCACCGCCCGGATCCGGGCGTCCAGCACCCGGCCCTGCACCGGCTTGAC
Source organism: Streptomyces sp. NPDC007856 (assembly GCF_042868225.1). Classification (NCBI taxonomy): domain Bacteria; kingdom Bacillati; phylum Actinomycetota; class Actinomycetes; order Kitasatosporales; family Streptomycetaceae; genus Streptomyces; species Streptomyces sp. NPDC007856. The sequence continues at coordinate 406,337 of NZ_JBIAEC010000001.1, forward strand.
CACATAGTCGTCGGCGCCGGACTCCAGTCCGACCACCACGTCGATGTCGTCACTGCGCGCGGTCAGCAGGATGATCGGCAGCTGGTCGGTGCGCCGGATGCGACGGCACACCTCGAAGCCGTCGATGCCGGGCAGCATCACGTCCAGCACGATGAGGTCCGGCCGCTGCTCGCGCAGCAGCTTCAGACCGTCCTCACCGCTGGCAGCGGTCGCCACCCGGTGTCCCTGGCGCGTCAGGGAGAGCTCCAGGGCCGTACGGATGGCGTCGTCGTCCTCGATCAGCAACAGGGAAGGCACGGGCTCATTCTGGCCCATGGACGGGCTGTCGTACGACCCGCCGACACCAGGCCTTCCCCAGCGCCACCACCTGTGCACTTGCTGTGACGGCACCGGATCCGGGCCCTGTGACAGGTCTGTGACAGTCGGCGGACACGGCGATGAAGTGGCCCCGGCAGTCTTTTGGACACGGGCAGGGCGGGACGGACCGGCCGGCCCGGCAAGACCGAACCACCGGAAGTCCACCACGGGGAGCGCGAGATGAACACGCTGCACAGCATCAGCACCAGCGCCGTAGTCACGCGTCTGCACGACGTGCACCGGGGTTCCGAGAAGTCCGGTGCCGTGAGCGGGCGGGGGTGCGCTCGCGGCACCGGGCGTCAGCACACCGCCTACATGACGGTGGTCGACGCACACACGGGGGACACGCACGGGGGATCCGCGTACGGGGAGGACTCGGGGGAGCAGCGCCGTTCCCTGACGGAGGCGGAGTTCACCGCCTACGTCCAGGAGCGCCGCGCCTCCCTGTACGCCACCGCCTACCACCTGACCGGCGACCGCTTCGAGGCCGAGGACCTGCTGCAGAGCGCGCTGTTCTCGACGTACAAGGCGTGGGAACGGATCAGCGACAAGGCCGCGGTCGGCGGATACCTCCGCCGCACCATGACCAACCTGCACATCAGCGCCTGGCGGCGCCGCAAGCTCAACGAGTACCCGACCGAGGAACTGCCGGAGACGCCCTCCGACACGGACGCGATGCGCGGCACCGAACTGCGCGCGGTCCTGTGGCAGGCGCTGGCCCGGCTGCCCGAGGTCCAGCGCACCATGCTGGTCCTGCGCTACTACGAGGGCCGCACGGACCCGGAGATCGCGGAGATCCTCGACATCAGTGTCGGCACGGTGAAGTCCAGCATCTGGCGCTCGCTGCGCCGGCTGCGCGAGGACGAGGTCCTCAGCTTCGGCCGTGACGAGGAGAGCGCCTTCGGCGAACTGGTCGCCTGAAGGTCAGGGGTCACTCGGGGGTGACCCGCGGGGGGACACGGGGGAAAACGGAGGGGGACACGGGGGACCACCGGGGGAGGATCACGGGGGAAACGGGGGAGCACAGAAGCGGGACTGGAGGGTCGGGGGGCCTGTCCAGTCCCGCTGCCCGTTTCTACGCCTGAACCGGCGCCGCTCTCGCGGACGTGGTTGTTCGCCGTCGTGGCTGCTCAATCAATGGTTGCGGTGCTCTTCGCGTTGACATGCCGTCCCGCTGCCGCGAGCCGACCCAGCGCCTCGTCGCGATCACAGGGATGCGCCCCCAGGGACACCTGACGGGCGACGATCGACCGCTCGGCACGCATCAGCCGCCAGCCGCGGCGCAGCAGGAACGGCACCGACTTGCGGCCCTCCTGCAGATCCCGCAGGAACCGCCGACGGAAGGTGACGACCGGGCCGCGCGTCAGACACAGGGCGTCCGCGAGCACGCCCAGCTCCCGGCACCGCTCGACGATCTCCGCCGCGAAGATGCCCTCCGCGATGAACAGCGGGATACGGCCGATGTGCAGCGTCTCCTCGCCGGTCCGGGCGCTCAACGAGATGTCGTACACCGGCACCGGCGTCGAACCGGTGGCACACAGCCGGGTGATGGCCTCAAGGGCGACATCCGCGTCCCAGGACTCCGGATGGTCCCAGTCGATGTCCGAACTCCCCTCCACCAAGGGCAGAGTCGGGTCGTCACCCTCCTTGTAGAAGTCGTCCAGACGCAGGACGGGGAGCCCGGAACGGGCGGCGACGAGTGACTTGCCCGAGCCCGAGGGGCCGCAGAGCAGCACGACGCGGGCGGAGGACGGGGGATGAATGCTCACGGAACACCAGTTTGACGTATGGCGGCGCGCCTGCCGACCCCGCGGGTCGGCTTTTGAGCGTGACTCCCGCCTCAACTACCCTACGTGCCGACACCATTACCCTTCGCACCAAAAGGCGGCACCAGCGATGGCCCGACAGACCTCCCCTCAGCACCCCTTCGCGCAGCGCGCCTTGATCGCCCTCGCGACCGCCGGAGCGGCCCTGGGCGCGGGCGCGGCGACGGCCCACGCGAACCCCGCCGGCCCGGTCGTGGAGGTGCCGTGGCGGCCGGCCTCGCTCGGTCACTCCGACCCGAATGCGGGCCTCACGGCGCTCACCGGCACGGTGAGCCATGTCACGGGCCCGCTGGCCGGCCTCAAGCCCAACCCCCTGGCGGGCACGGGCGCGGACCCCCTGAACAACGGGGTCGGCGCCCAACTGGCCGACTTCAAGCCGGCCACCACGCAAATGGTGACGGCACCGGTGGCCGAGGCCCGGTCACTCGGGGCGGTACCGGTAGTGGGCCAGGCCCTCGGAGTCCTGGGCCACTGAAGCGCCTCTTCAGGGCGCGGGGAACTGCGCGACCGGCCACGTACGAACCCGCACCCGGCGGACGACAGCAGTTCCCCGCCCGAAACCCCGTCAGTAGGAAGACCCCGACGCGCCCAACGACCCCGTCGGATGCCACACCGTCTTCGTCTCCAGGAACGCCGTCATCCGCTCGATGCCCGGCGTCTCGAAGTAATCCACAGCCTGTGGACGAAGAACCCGCTTCAGATTGTCGGCCGCGGCGATCTCCAGCTCCTTGGCCAGTACCTCATCCGCGCCGGCGAGGTCGATCGCGTTGACGTCCTGGTGCGCGGCCAGCGGGGCCGCGATCTCCGCCGTACGGCCGGACAGGACGTTGACGACACCGCCGGGGACGTCGGAGGTGGCCAGGACCTCGCCCAGGGAGAGGGCGGGCAGCGGGGCCTTCTCGCTGGCGACCACGACCGCCGTGTTGCCGGTGGCGATCACGGGCGCGAGCACCGAGACCAGGCCAAGGAACGACGACTCCTGCGGGGCCAGTACGGCCACCACGCCGGTCGGCTCCGGCGAGGAGAGGTTGAAGAACGGCCCGGCGACGGGGTTCGCGCCGCCGGTCACCTGGGCGATCTTGTCGGTCCAGCCCGCGTACCAGACCCAGCGGTCGATGGTCGCGTCGACGACACCCGCCGCCTTGGACTTGGACAGGCCCTCCGCGTCGGCCACCTCGCGCACGAACTGCTCGCGGCGGCCCTCCAGCATCTCCGCGACGCGGTAGAGGATCTGGCCGCGGTTGTACGCCGTCGCGCCGGACCAGCCGCCGAACGCCTTGCGCGCGGCGACCACCGCGTCCCGGGCGTCCTTACGGCTCGACTGCGGTGCGTTGGCCAGCCAGTTGCCCTTCGAGTCCGTCACCTCGTACACCCGGCCGCTCTCGGAACGCGGGAACTTCCCGCCGACGTACAGCTTGTAGGTCTTGAAGACAGACAGGCGATCAGACATCGAGGTATGCCTCCAGGCCGTGGCGGCCGCCCTCGCGGCCGAAGCCCGACTCCTTGTAACCGCCGAACGGCGAGGTCGGGTCGAACTTGTTGAACGTGTTGGACCAGACGACGCCCGCGCGGAGCTTGTTCGCGACCGCCAGGATGCGCGAGCCCTTCTCGGTCCAGATGCCCGCCGACAGGCCGTACTGCGTGTTGTTCGCCTTGGCGACCGCCTCGTCGGGGGTGCGGAAGGTGAGGACCGACAGCACCGGGCCGAAGATCTCGTCGCGGGCGATGGTGTGCGCCTGGGTGACGTTCGTGAAGAGCGTCGGGGCGAACCAGTAGCCGGAGGTCGGCAGTTCGCAGGCCGGGGACCAGCGCTCGGCGCCCTCCGCCTCGCCCTGCTCGGCCAGCGCGGTGATCCGGGCCAGCTGCTCGGCGGAGTTGATCGCGCCGATGTCGGTGTTCTTGTCCAGCGGGTCGCCGAGGCGCAGGGTGGACAGGCGACGCTTGAGGGAGTCCAGCAGTTCGTCCTGGATCGACTCCTGGACGAGGAGGCGGGAGCCCGCGCAGCAGACCTGGCCCTGGTTGAAGAAGATGCCGGTGACGATGCCCTCGACGGCCTGGTCGATCGGGGCGTCGTCGAAGACGATGTTGGCGCCCTTGCCGCCCAGTTCGAGGGTGAGCTTCTTCCGCGTGCCCGCGACCGTGCGGGCGATCTCCTTGCCGACGGCCGTGGAGCCGGTGAAGGCGACCTTGTTCACGTCCGGGTGCGCGACCAGCGCGGCGCCCGCGTCGCCGTAGCCCGGGAGGATGTTGACGACGCCCTTGGGCAGGCCGGCCTGGCGGCAGATGTCCGCGAAGAACAGCGCCGACAGCGGAGTGGTCTCCGCCGGCTTCAGGACGACCGTGTTGCCGGTCGCCAGCGCCGGGGCGATCTTCCACGCCAGCATCAGCAGCGGGAAGTTCCAGGGGATGACCTGGCCGGCGACGCCCAGCGGCTGCGGGTTCGCACCGAAGCCGGCGTGGTCGAGCTTGTCGGCCCAGCCGGCGTAGTAGAAGAAGTGCGCGGCGACCAGGGGGAGGTCCGCGTCGCGGGTCTCCTTGATCGGCTTGCCGTTGTCCAGCGTCTCCAGGACGGCCAGCTCACGGCTGCGCTCCTGGATGATCCGGGCGATGCGGAACAGGTACTTGGCGCGCTCGGAGCCGGGCAGCGCCGACCACTTCTCGAAGGCCTTGCGGGCGGCCTTGACGGCCCGGTCGACGTCCTCGGCTCCGGCCTGGGCGACCTCCGAGAGCACCTCTTCGGTGCTGGGGCTGACCGTCTTGAAGACCTTGCCGTCGGCCGCCTCGGTGAACTCGCCGTCGATGAACAGGCCGTAGGAGGGGGCGATGTCGACGACCGAGCGGGACTCGGGCGCCGGTGCGTACTCGAAAACCATGATCGATCAGTCCACCGTCACGTAGTCGGGGCCGGAGTAGCGGCCGGTGGCCAGCTTCTGGCGCTGCATCAGCAGGTCGTTCAGCAGCGAGGAGGCGCCGAAGCGGAACCAGTGGTTGTCCAGCCAGTCCTCGCCCGCGGTCTCGTTGACCAGGACCAGGAACTTGATCGCGTCCTTGCTGGTGCGGATGCCGCCGGCCGGCTTCACACCGACCTGGACGCCGGTCTGGGCGCGGAAGTCCCGTACGGCCTCCAGCATGAGGAGGGTGTTGGCGGGGGTCGCGTTCACCGCCACCTTGCCGGTCGAGGTCTTGATGAAGTCGGCGCCGGCGAGCATGCCGAGCCAGGAGGCGCGGCGGATGTTGTCGTACGTCGACAGCTCGCCGGTCTCGAAGATGACCTTCAGCCGGGCGCTGTCGCCGCAGGCCTGCTTCACGGCGACGATCTCGTCGTACACCTTCAGGTACTTGCCGGCGAGGAACGCGCCCCGGTCGATGACCATGTCGATCTCGTCGGCGCCCGCGGCGACGGCGTCCCGGACGTCGGCCAGCTTCACGTCGAGGGCGGCACGGCCGGCCGGGAAGGCGGTGGCGACCGAGGCGACCTTGACGCCGGAACCGGCGACGGCCTCCTTGGCGACGGCCACCATGTCGGGGTAGACGCAGACCGCGGCCGTGGTCGGGGTCGTACGGTCCGTGGGGTCGGGGTGGACCGCCTTGGCGCCGAGCGCCCGGACCTTGCCCGGGGTGTCCGCGCCTTCCAGCGTCGTCAGGTCGACCATCGAGATGGCGAGGTCGATGGCGTACGCCTTCGCGGTGGTCTTGATGGAACGGGTGCCGAGAGACGCGGCGCGCGCCTCCAGGCCGACCGCGTCGACGCCGGGCAGCCCGTGCAGGAAGCGGCGCAGCGTGCTGTCGGACGCGGTGACGTCCGAGAGAGCGTGAGCTGTGGGTGCGGTAGTGGGCATGGTCACCAGACGAGCATATCTACGCGCGTAGCGGCTGTACAGCCCTCCCGCTCGTCTACCCTGCGGAGATCACAGCTGAGCGCCGGTTCCGGGGCGCGTGGAGGCACCGCAGCCAGTGTCATGCAGACTGGCCCCATGACCACGCCCGACCACCAGTCATCCGCGTCACAGCCTCCGGTCTCCACCGCCAAGGACCGGGTCTACCGCTCGCCCATGGCGCTCGTGGGCGGCGTACTGCTGCTCGTCGTCATCGGCTGGCTCGGCTTCGACGCGCTGTTCCGGGGCCATGGCCGTGCGCCGTGGCTGGCGCTCGCCGGGATGATCCTGATCGTGCCGCTGGTGATCGCCTTCACGCTCCGCCCGGCGGTCTTCGCGGGCGAGGACCGGCTGCGGGTGCGCAACCCGTTCCGGGTGGTCGGCCTGCCCTGGGGCGAGGTCGCCTCGCTGCGCTCCGGCTTCTCCAACGAGGTCGTCGCGAAGTCCGGCGCCAAGTTCCAGCTGTGGTCGATTCCGGTGTCGCTGCGGGCCCGCAAGAAGGCGGAGGTGCGCAAGTCACGGGCGGCGGCGGACGCGGCGCGCGGCGGGGAGCCGGCGCGCCGCAACCCCGGCTTCGGCGGCATGGGCGGCTTCGGCGGCTTCGGCGGCGGTGGCGCCGGCGGCGTGTCCGGGCCGACCCGTGCGGAGACCGACCAGGTCATGGACGAACTGCGGGACCTGCTGGAGCGGCGCGGCGAGGCGGAGCCGGCGCAGGGGGAGGTCACCGTGCGCTGGGCGTACGAGGTGATCGCGCCCGCGCTGGCCGGTGCGGTGCTGCTGCTCATCCTGCTGGTCACGGGGTGAGGTCCACAGGGCCGGGCGGGCGTCAGCCGGAAGTCACCGAGCCGCAGCGTTGGCTGTGAAACATGCGTGAGCCCCCGCCGCCGTTCCTCCTGGAGGGATGAAACCTGCGGCTGAAGTCCATGGGGATGTCCAGCGCGAAGAAGTTCTTCCCGGTCCCCGTCCGCGCGCGCAGGCGGAGCCGGTGCTCGGCCACCGGCACGGTCTCGGGAAGCCGCAGGATCCACGCCTGCTTCCACGGCCCGGCGGGAGGCCTGGGGTCACCCGGCAGTCCCGCGCCCATGTGAGCCAGCAGGTCGGGCAGCCGGTACCAGCGGTCCAGCATCTTCACCGGACCGAACTTCATGATCACATTGCAGCTGACCCGGGTCAGGTCGACGGTCTCCTTGAGGTGGCCGGCGAGCTCGCAGCGGACCTGGTGCCCGAGCCACGGCAGCGCGGGGGTCAGCGTGATGGAGACGAGGTCCAGGACATAGGTGTCGTCGCTGATGTCCTCCACCAGGCCCACACTCATCTCACTCACCCCGCAGTGCGTCTTACGCCGCTTCCTCACCCGTTCGGCGGTGGGAAACGATGGGAAGGAAGCCGACGGCCCTCGCGTCGGGACCGGCGCCGACGGAGGGCGCTCGGGCGGGCAGCACCGGGCGGTGCGGCCGTGGACGAGAGGACGGCCGCCCGGAGACCCGGCGTACGGCGCCCGGTGTCCGGTCCTGGCGGGATGCGCCCGGCGTGTCGCCCGTCCGACAATGGTCAGAGCGGGTGCTCCGGCCCGATTCCGGCGGGCCGGAGCACCACCTGCGCACTTCGCCGCGGACTAGCCCCAGTCCTCGTCGAAGTGCCGGACCACGCGGAAGCTGGCCACCACACCGTCCTTGATGTTGATGCCGTGGATGTGCCCGACGCGCACACCGTCCGCGGAGCTGCGGGGCCCGACAGTGGCGACGGGAGCGCCGTTGTCGCAGACCACCCCGCGGAAGACCTCGACGGTCTTACGGCTGTCGTTGCGGATGTTCAGGGTCTTCGCGCCCAGGCCGCTGATCACGGTGATGCAGTCGCCGGGGTGGGCGGAGTAGGAGCGCTCGTTGATCTCGATCCGGCCCCAGTCCTCGGGACCCCAGTCCTCGCGGCCCCTGCCTCTGTTTCCGCCTTCGTTGCCCTTGCCCTGTCCGGCTTCGCCGCCGAACGGAGCCGTGTCGGGAGCGGCCGGGATGGACTGGGGAGCCGGGGTCGACTGAGGGGCGGAGGCCGCCGAGGCGTAGGTGATACCGGTCGCGGCCAGGGCAGACGCGGCCGCGATACCAGCGGTGACGACGGTGGAACGGGGGAGCTTCATATCGCTTCTCCTGTCTCCGGTTTCAGAGATACCGGCCCGTCAGCCGGCTCAGGAGTAAAAGTACCCACACCGGTCATACCGGTCATATAAGACAACAGGAACGGGGGGCCGATCGGGGTATTTCTGTCGCCTTGCGCCGCTCGCCGGAGGTTGCCGACTGCCTGTCAAGTGCACGTTATTAAAAGCAGATTGACCGACTATTAGGCCTTCTGAGGCACCTCCTGACGCTTGCTCACTTCCGTCGTGTCGCGGCGTGTCGCGGTGTGCCGCAGCGTGTCGCTACGGGCGGCGGAGGCGAGTCGTGTTAAGGGGCGCTGCCTCGGCGTCGTCGGCCCCGAGGGCGCGACCGCGAGGCGAGGGGCGAACAGCGGCTGCATTACCGGAAGTTGGCGAAGGTCGCTGGTCCGGGGATGACGAGATGGGGGTGCCCCGGGCCGGGGCGCCCCCATCGGTGTCGTACGGGTCAGATGCCGGCGGCCGCCGACAGGTCCCGCTTGATCGCGGTGAGGAGGTCCGTCGCGCGGGCGCGGGCGGCCGGCAGGGCCGCGTGGTCCGCGACCGGTACGACGACCTCCAGGTAGCACTTCAGCTTCGGCTCGGTGCCGCTCGGGCGGACGATCACGCGGGCGCCGTCGAGCGTGTAGCGCAGGCCGTCCGTGGGCGGGAGCTTGGCGCTGCCCCGGGTCAGATCCTCGGCGTCGGTGACGGCCAGGCCCGCCAGCTCGGTCGGCGGCTGCTCGCGCAGGCGGCGCATCGCGTCGGCGATCAGCGAGAGGTCCTGCACGCGGACCGACAGCTGGTCGGTGGCGTGCAGACCGTGCTCCACGGCGAGGTCGTCGAGGAGGTCGAGGAGGGTACGGCCCTCCTCCTTGAGCTGCGAGGCCAGCTCGGTGATCAGCAGCGCGGCCGTGATGCCGTCCTTGTCGCGCACGCCCTCGGGGTCCACGCAGTAGCCGAGGGCCTCCTCGTAGCCGTAACGCAGGCCGTCCACGCGGGCGATCCACTTGAAGCCGGTCAGGGTCTCCTCGTAGGGGAGGCCGGCCTTCTCGGCGATCCGGCCGAGGAGGGAGGAGGAGACGATCGACTCGGCGAACACGCCGCTCGCGCCCCGGCGGACCAGGTGGGCGCCGAGCAGGGCGCCGACCTCGTCGCCGCGCAGCATCCGCCAGTCCTCGCCCTCCTTGACGGCCACCGCGCAGCGGTCGGCGTCGGGGTCGTTGGCGATGACCAGGTCCGGGTCGGCCGTACGGGCCTGGGCGAACGCCAGGTCCATCGCGCCCGGCTCCTCCGGGTTGGGGAAGGCGACCGTGGGGAAGTCCGGGTCGGGGTCGGCCTGCTCGGCGACCAGCACCGGCTCCGGGAAGCCGGCCCGGGCGAAGGCGGCGAGGAGGACGTCCTTGCCGACGCCGTGCATCGCCGTGTAGACCGTGCGGGCGGTACGGGGGGAGCCCTCGGCGAGGACGGCGTCCGCACGGGCCAGATAGGCGTCCAGGACCGCGTCGTCCAGGGTCTCCCAGCCGGCGTCCGGGCGCGGTACGTCGTTCAGGGAGGCGATCGCGTCGATCTCCGCGGCGATTTCCGCGTCGGCGGGCGGCACGATCTGGGAGCCGTCGCCGAGGTAGACCTTGTAGCCGTTGTCCCGGGGCGGGTTGTGGCTGGCGGTGACCTCCACGCCCGCGACCGCGCCGAGGTGCCGTATGGCGTACGCCAGGACCGGGGTGGGCAGCGGGCGGGGGAGTACGGCGGCGCGCAGGCCGGCGCCGGTCATCACGGCGGCGGTGTCACGGGCGAAGTCGGCGGACTTGTGGCGGGCGTCGTAGCCGATGACGACGAGTCCACCGGGGTGGCCGTTCTTCTTCAGGTACGCGGCGAGGCCGGCCGCCGCCCTGATCACGACGCTGCGGTTCATGCGCATCGGGCCGGCGCCGAGTTCACCGCGGAGACCTGCGGTGCCGAACTGGAGGGTGCCGCTGAAACGGGCCGACAGTTCGTCGATGTCACCGGCCTCGATCAGCTTGGCGAGTTCGGCGCGGGTCTCCTGGTCGGGGTCCTCGGCGAGCCATGCGTGGGCCTTGGCCATCAGTTCGTCGTGCACCTTGGGATCAACCTCTCCTAGTCTTCGCTGGGGGCTCCGCCCCCAGACCCCCGTTTCCCACCCGCCCACCCCACTCGGTCGGCTGGAAAGTCAACGAGCGGCACCGCCCCACCGGGCCCGCCGCCTGGCCGGGTGCTCGTAGTCCCGTGAGTCGCTGAGCCCGCCACTCGGCGGTGTGCTCAGCGCCTCGCGAGACCCAGGCCCGACGCCCGTCGGTGCGCTCGCAGCGCCGAGAGTCCCCGAGCCACCGTTCGGCCGTGCACTCGCAGTCTCCATGAGTCCGCGATGGCTCCGCCGTTGCCGCCGTAGCCGCTGTAGCCCCGCGAGTCCCCGGTCGCCCCACCACTGCCGCCGCAGCCCGCGAGCCCCGGTGGCGCCGCCGTAGCCGCCATAGCCCCGCGAGTCCCCGGTGGCCCCGGCGTTGCCGCCAATGCCGCCGTACCCCCGTGAGAGGCCGGAGGCATGTCGTCTGTCTTACAGCTTCCCCAGGACCTGGCCCAGCAGCTCGCCCATCCGGGCGGCCGAGTCGCGGCCTGCCTGGAGGACCTCCTCGTGGTTGAGGGGCTCGCCGGTCATGCCGGCCGCCAGGTTGGTGACCAGGGAGATGCCCAGCACCTCGGCACCCGCCTCGCGGGCGGCGATGGCCTCCAGGACGGTGGACATGCCGACCAGGTCCGCGCCGATGACGCGGGCCATGCGGATCTCGGCCGGGGTCTCGTAGTGCGGGCCGGGGAACTGCGCGTAGACGCCCTCCTCCAGGGAGGGGTCGATCTCCTTGCACAGGGCGCGCAGGCGGGGCGAGTAGAGGTCCGTCAGGTCGACGAAGTTGGCGCCGACGATCGGGGACGTCGCCGTCAGGTTGATGTGGTCGCTGATCAGGACCGGCTGGCCGGGGCGCATGCCCTCGCGCAGGCCGCCGCAGCCGTTGGTCAGGACGATCGTCTTGCAGCCGGCGGCCACGGCCGTGCGGACGCCGTGGGCGACGGCGGCGACGCCACGGCCCTCGTAGTAGTGCGTGCGGCCCAGGAAGACCAGCGCGCGCTTGTCACCGAAGGAGTACGAGCGGATCTTGCCGCCGTGCCCCTCCACGGCCGGCGGCGGGAAGCCGGGCAGCTCGGTGACCTGGAACTCGGCGTCGGGTGCGCCCAGGGCGTCGACGGCCGGAGCCCAGCCGGAGCCCATCACGAGGGCGACGTCGTGGGTCTCGGCGCCGGTGAGTTCGCGCAGGCGCGCGGCGGCGGCGTCGGCGGCGGCGTACGGGTCGCCCTGGATGTCGTCCGGAAGAAGAGATGCGTTCACGTGGTCGAGGGTAGCCGGTGTTCGCCTACGCGCGTAGATGACAGACGTCACGGGATTGCTTTCGTTGTCTTGTTGTTTCCGACGAGGCCGTGACGAAATGGGTCTGTGCGTCTTCTGTGAGTCGCCGGTGCTCAGCAGGGGCGCTTGCGCAGCTCCATCACATAGTCGTGCGGCGCCCCGGCCGACTCCGCCGCGTCGGCGATCTCGGCCAGGTAGCGGGCCGAGGGCAGGCCGCCCTCGTAACCGTTCAGGGCGTACGTCCACGCGGCCTCCTCGCCGTCGAGGGTGTGCACACGCACGCGTACCCGGCGATAGAGATCGAGTCCCACGCCCTCCCACCGATCGAGGGACTCCTCGTCCAGGGGTGCGATGTCGTACAGGCCGACGAAGACCTGCGCGAGCGGATCCTCGACGATCGTCGCCAGCGCGCCCTCCCAGCCCAGCTGCTCGCCGCCGAACGTCAGCCGCCAGCCGTTCAGCCAGCCCGTGGCGCGCAGCGGGGAGTGAGGGGCGCGGTGCGACATCAGGCGCGCGTCGAGGTTGCCGGCGTACGCGGCATAGAGCGACATGGGGAGAGGGTACGGCAGGGGGAACGCGAGTCACTCGAGTCCCAGGAAGAGCTTCCGTGCGCCCCCGGGCAGTAGCACCTTGAAGCGTGCGGGACAATGGAGTACGTGACTCGGATCGTGATCATCGGTGGCGGACCCGGCGGATACGAAGCGGCCCTGGTGGCCGCCCAGCTCGGTGCGGAGGTGACCGTCGTCGACTGCGACGGTCTGGGCGGAGCGTCGGTGCTGACCGACTGCGTGCCGTCGAAGACGCTCATCGCTACGGCCGAGGTGATGACCACCTTCGACTCGTCGTACGAGGAGCTCGGGATCATCGTCGCCGACGACACCCCGCCGCTGGAGCAGGCGGCCCGGGTGGTCGGGGTGGACCTCGGGAAGGTCAACCGGCGGGTGAAGCGGCTCGCGCTCGCGCAGTCGCACGACATCACCGCCTCCGTCACCCGCGCCGGCGCCCGGGTCATGCGCGGGCGCGGTCGGCTGGACGGCATGCAGGCCCTCGACGGGTCCCGGAAGGTCGTCGTCACCGCCGCCGACGGCACCGAGGAGACCCTCACCGCCGACGCCGTCCTCATCGCCACCGGCGGTCACCCGCGCGAGCTGCCCGACGCCCAGCCCGACGGCGAGCGCATCCTGAACTGGACCCAGGTCTACGACCTCACCGAGCTGCCGGAAGAGCTGATCGTGGTCGGCTCCGGTGTGACCGGTGCCGAGTTCGCCGGTGCCTATCAGGCGCTGGGGTCCAAGGTCACGCTCGTCTCCTCCCGCGACCGGGTCCTCCCCGGTGAGGACCCGGACGCCGCCGCCGTGCTGGAGGACGTCTTCCGGCGCCGCGGCATGAACGTCATGGCCCGTTCCCGTGCCGCCTCCGCCAAGCGGGTCGGGGACCGGGTGGAGGTGACGCTGGCCGACGGGCGCGTCATCAGCGGTACGCACTGTCTGATGGCCGTCGGCGCCATCCCGAACAGCGCGGGGCTCGGCCTGGAGGAGGCCGGCGTCAAGCTGCGCGACTCGGGGCACATCTGGACCGACAAGGTGTCCAGGACGACCGCTCCGGGCGTCTACGCGGCCGGTGACGTGACCGGTGTCTTCGCCCTCGCGTCCGTCGCCGCCATGCAGGGACGTATCGCCATGTACCACTTCCTCGGCGACGCGGTGGCCCCGCTGAACCTGAAGACCGTCTCCTCGAACGTCTTCACCGACCCCGAGATCGCGACCGTCGGCTACACGCAGGCGGACGTGGACGCGGGCAAGATCGACGCACGGGTCGTCAAACTGCCCCTCCTGCGCAACCCCCGCGCCAAGATGCAGGGCATCCGCGACGGCTTCGTGAAGATCTTCTGCCGTCCGGGCACGGGGATCGTTGTCGGCGGTGTGGTCGTGGCGCCGCGCGCCTCGGAACTGATCCACCCCATCTCGATCGCCGTCGACAACAATCTGACAGTCGAACAGATCGCGAACGCGTTCACCGTGTACCCCTCCCTTTCGGGGTCGATCGCGGAGGTCGCCCGGCAGCTGCACACCCGCAAGGCCGGCGCGGAGGCCTGACGGCCGGATCCGACTACCCGCTGGTCACGGGGAGTTGCCGCGTTTGCGTACGGCATAGTCAGGGCGGGTAGGTCCTATACCACTTCCCGCCCTGCCATGCGAACAACTTCGTTTATTCGGCGCAAACTGCTGAAAGCAGACGGTCGCTGGGGTTACTGTCAGTTTCGTGTTCGCTGCTGAACGTCGCCAATTGATCCTCGAAATGGTGCGAGCGAACGGTGCCGTGTCGCTCCGTGAGCTCGCCCGCGTCGTCCAGACCTCCGAAGTGACCGTACGGCGGGACGTGCGGGCACTCGAGGCAGAAGGACTCCTCGACCGCCGGCACGGCGGTGCGGTACTGCCGGGCGGGTTCACGCGAGAATCCGGCTTTCCGCAGAAATCCCATCTCGCGACCGCCGAGAAGACGGCCATCGCCGACCTCGCGGCGGGCCTCGTCGAAGAGGGCGAGGCCATCGTGGTCGGGGCCGGTACGACCACACAGGAGCTGGCCCGCCGGCTCGCCAGGGTGCCCGGGCTGACCGTCGTCACCAACTCGTTGCTGGTGGCCCAGGCGCTGGCCCACGCCAACCGGGTGGAGGTCGTGATGACCGGCGGCACCCTGCGCGGCTCCAACTACGCCCTCGTCGGCTCCGGAGCCGAGCAGTCCCTGCAGGGGCTGCGGGTGTCCAAGGCATTCCTGTCGGGGAGCGGGCTCACCGCCGAGCGCGGTCTGTCCACGTCCAACATGCTCTCGGCGTCCGTCGACCGGGCGCTCGTCCAGGCCGCCGCGGAGGTCGTGGTCCTCGCCGACCACACCAAGCTCGGCACGGACACGATGTTCCAGACCGTGCCGACGGATCTCATCACGCGCCTGGTCACCGACGAGCCGCCGATCCACGATGACCGCGCCGCCACCGAGTTGCAGGCGCTCGCCGACCAGGGGGTGCAGATCGCCGTGGCCGGGGCGAACGGAGCCCCTCCGGGGGGTGAGCAGGCCCCGGCGCGGCGAGCCCCACTGCCGGGGCCGCGCAGGGGCATGGCGCTCCGCTCGGGGGCGGGGTACGGGGAGACCGCGGGTCCTGAGCGGGGGCGCGTCGCTGATCTGCGACGGCGCTAGGCTGTCAGGCTCGGTGGGGGTCCGTGCCCGACACGGACCGCGCCCCCAGGGAGT